>CAMNJU010000026.1 GCA_946541595.1 uncultured Planctomycetales bacterium | reverse complement strand
CTGCAGCTGACGGACCTTCACTTGGGGTACAACTGCCCTGAAGGACTCGAACGCGCGGCGAAAACGATTGAATACACGCGTACGCTGCTTGACGTGTCGAAACCTGACCTTGCGATCCTTACCGGCGATATTGTCTGGCTCGAGGCAACCGCGCTGGCGGGCGGATACGAAGAAGCGTGGGCGCGGATCGTTAAGCCGTTTGAAGACGCGAACGTTCCGTACGTCATGACGCTTGGCAACCACGACCACGAGCTGAAAATTCCCGCCAAGGCCCACTACGCCGCGTTCTCCAAATCTCCGCTCAATATGACGCGCGACGTTCCGTATCTTCCCGGCGCGGGCAACTGCTATATTCCGATCGTCGGCGCGGACGGCAAAGAATGCCGCCGTTTATGGATCTTTGATTCCCACTCATACTGCCGCATAAGCGACAATCCGCGGATTCACGCGCTGTCCGAAGTCGTCGATTGGGAATACGATTGGATTAAACCGTCGCAAATTCAATGGTACATTAAGGAAAGCCAGCGCGCGGAAGAGGAAAACGGCGGCGTTCCGATTCCGTCGCTCGCCTTCTTCCATATTCCGACGCCGGAATATTGGGAACTGTACGAAAAGCAGCAGGACGGCTCCTGGAAGCCCGTCGAGGGCGTTATTGGACGCCGCGGCGAAGATCCCTGCTCTCCGCGCGTCAACAGCGGGCTTGTCGGCGCCGCGATCGAACGGGGCGACCTCGAGGGTATTTTCGTCGGGCACGAACATATCAACGACTATATCGGGGTTTATAAGGGTATCGCTCTTGCTTACGGCCGTAAGACCGGCGAGGAATGCTACGGCGACCTTCCGCACGGGGGCCGTATTATCGATCTGACGGAAGGCAAGCCCGGCTTTGCGACGCGCATCGTAATGCTCGACGGCTCGACGGAATCCGAGTATACGTATAAGCAGTGACCGTCCGCAAACGGCGCGGAATCATAAGAGATTTCCGTTCCGCGCCTTATTGTCGCCCCTCAATAAGAAAACGCCGAAGCGCGCTCTGCGCTCCGGCGTTTCTTTTTTCGCAAGTCGGCGTTTCGAACCGCCGCGCGTCTTTGCGTTAACTCTTTTTAACGCATACTACTCCGGCAGCGGAAACGCGACCGGCGGCTCCGGCAGATCGGATAGGATCGAGGCCTCGTTCTGCGGCCCGATTTTGCTCGTGTCGATCGGTTCAAATCCGAGTTTCAGCGCGGGCGAGTCCGGCTTGAGCGCGAAATTATGATTCTGAACGTCGACGAAACCGGGGTCGGCGACAACGGAGTTTAAATCCTTCTGTTTGTTCTTCTGCCATTCCTGAAAGGTCTGGCCCAGGAACGTCGGTTCATGATTCGGATTGAAATAGACGTTGCCGTCCATGACGTAATGATCGTCCGACCAGACGGAGCCGAGCGCCGGCGAGTCGTTTTCCCAGTAGACAATGTTCCGTTCAAAGAAGAACGAATTGTGGTCTTCGATACGCGAACGCTGGAGCTGATGTTCCCGCGAATTGACGAGAATATTATTGACAATGCGGTTGTCTTCTCCGTAATGCTGGTGGAAGCTGCCCGTCTTGGTGTTGTACACAATATTGTGCGACATCTCAATTTGCGACGAGCCTTCGTCCGTATAGAGCCCCCAGCCGCCGTACGAGAAGGAGTCTACGTCGTAAATCATATTGTAGCATACTTTTGTGCCGGGCGAGATTCCCAGCGTATAGACGCCGCCCATATCGGACAGGAGCTTCTGACCGATTTTATGCATGCGGTTGTACGAGACGTCGTTGTTCACGGAGACGCTTTTTCCGTAGCCCCAGACCCATCCGATCGAGGAGGCGGAATAGTACAAATCGTAAATCTCGCAGTTTCGGACGTAGCAGTCTTTCGCGTATCCGATCCAGACGCCAATCCCGGCGGGGTGAACGCGTCCGAGATAGGTCAGGTAGCAGCCGCGCACCCGAACGTTGGAAACGACTCGCGCTTCTTCCGGCAGTTCCGTAAGATCGCCGAGGTCGAGCGTCTCGGCGGGCCATTCCTTATCCTGACCGTACAGAGCGCCGCCAATTCGAATTCCGCCCGCGCCGACGTCTTTGAACTCGCAGTTTTCCACGTCGATATTACCGCACGCCGTGCCTATTCCAAGGCCGTAATGACCGAGGCTGAAGAAGCCGCAGCTCGAGAATTTAATCTGCTCCGCGCCCGCTAAGCGCAGCGCGCCGTCAACGGCGACTTCCGCCTGCCAGCTTGTATTGCCGCGTTCGGGCGTCGTCCAGTTGGAGTGGGCAAACAGGAGACCTTGGAATTCAATATTCCGGACGAAATTGTCTTTTTCTCCGAGGACGTCGCACAGCGATTCAAGTTTGGGCGCGATAACGGTCGTGTTTTCAGGGGTTTCGCCTTCTTGGGGGATGTACGTCAATTCCCCCGTCGCGCGGTCCAGATACCATTCGCCCGGTTTTGACAGCGCTTCGGCGACGTTTTCAATAAAGTAACGCAAGCCCGCGACGTACTGGCCCCACGGCGATCCGCTTGAAGACGAGCCTAAAACGCGCGCGATCTTTTCGGACTCGTTAATCGAATCGATACGGTTTCGGCTCATTTCCCAATTATGAAAGGCGAGGATTTCGACGTCGTGGAGATTTTTCCAGTCGGCGCGCAGACCGTCTTCCGCGTTGAATCGGAACTGCTTGTCGGGCTTGCCGTCCCCTTCGGGGAGATGTTCCGCTATGTTATAGACGCCGTTTTCAGGCAGCCGCGGGCGAAAACGCCGCTTGTTATTGACGAAAAGCTGGATGAAATACCAATTGCCCGCTTTGACGTCGTCGAGCGTAACGCGCCATCGTCCGTCCTCGCCGACTTTCCAGCCGGTAATAACGCGTCCTCCCGACAGAATCGGTTTGGCGCCCGGCGCCGCGCGGAAGACCGTCGGCGCGTCGGCGGTTCCGTTCCAAGACGGATCCAGCTTCCAAGTTTCCTCAAGCGGATAGAAGCCGTCGGCGAACTCGACGGTTAACTGGCCGTCCGGATGCGCGGTCTTCCAGTCTTTCGCCTGCTTCATCCCCTGTTCAAATCCGGTTTCCGGCGATATCTTCTGTATAAATCGCTCCGCCGCGTACGTTTGGCCGGCTCTGGCGCTAAGCGCGGCAAGTACAAGGGCCGCCGCCCAGCCTAAAACCGCCGTTTTGCAAATAAACTTCATGTAACCGTTCCTTTTCGGGATAGACTCAATCTCATGTCCGCCGGAAGAAACGCCGCGTCTGGCGTTTGTTACCGGCGTTGATCCGTTCCTTCTATTGTACGGCGCCGCATGCGTTTCTTTCAAGAGTCCTGATTGATTATCTTTTGACGCCATTGAACAGATTTTAACTGAAAAGAGCCGCGTCGTGCGCGTTTAACGCGTTATTTACAGGATGGTTATTGCCGTTTTAACCCGTTGTTTTTTATATTTGTTTTTTAACTGGCTGCGGGTTTTGCCGTATCCGTCCTGTGCGATACTTGCTTTGGATTTGCGCCGTTAGTATAATACGCGGGCGCGGCTTATTTGCCGTCTTGGCCAAAAAATAATCAACAACGTCCAGCCCGTTAAAAGAATCTTTATGCAGGAGCGGCAAAATGTCAGGCAAGAAGAAGCGGAGCGTCAATTTAGTCGTTCTTTGGATTCAGCTGATTATTAACTTTGCTCTCGTGTTTTTGACGTTTAATTTCTTTGCCGGTTGCGTCGTCTATTACGACGCATGCGCGTTTAACTATTATAAGACAAAGGTATACAGCGAGGCGAGAAGATGTTATATTATCGCGAATGTCGTCTCTGTTCTGTCGTATCTCCAAGTAGCTTTAATACTCTATATTGCCTTCCTGGGGATTACCGTTTAATCTTTCCGACAGGTAAGTTCGGATCTTTTTTAGCGTTGCGCCGTGTCCTTCTCTCGACCGTCGACCGTCTGGAAACGGCGCTGTTCGCCGCAGTTGAAAGCGGAACGTTTTACGGCGCTTAACGGCTGTTTTCTTCCGGCGTTCGATTCTTTTTTTGCGCGCGCCGGCATTCGTGAGCCAGAAGGCGCGTTGAAGCTCTTTTTTGCCGTTTACTCGCTTGGTATTAATCGTTAAACTCAAGCCAGCCTTCCTATCGTTAATTTTGGATTGAAGGCGTAACATGACGTTATACCCGGCGACGGGGTCGCCGTACGAAATAGTCGAAAGGCAAATTTACTATGAAACGAACCTATATGAGCGCCATATTGGGCGGAGCGGCGGTTTTCCTTGCGTCGGCCGTCCTTTGCGTCGGCTGCAAACCTTCCGGGGACGCGAACCCGAAAGACGGAGGCGATAAGGGCGGCGCGGCGACGCTGCTCGACGAGGGCGCGCAGGCGCTGCAGAGCGAGGATTGGGCGCGCGCTTACGATAAATTTACCGACGCGATCGCCGCAGACGACAAGAATGTCGACGCGTACTACGGACGCGCGGCCGCGGCCGGAGCTATTGCCGAGGGGCATTACCGTCTCGCGCAGGCGGCGGCGACGAACGAAGACGTCAAATCGGGCGAAGAAGAAGCGAAGAAGGCGGACGAATATTTCAAAAAATCGGTCGACGACTGCGACAAGATTCTTTCCCTCGATCCGCAGTACGCGGACGCGTATTTCCTGAAGGGCGTCGCGGCGCAGTATCAGGGCGCTTGGGAAGACGGAATCGCCGCCTTTACCGAATGCGTTAAGCTCGATCCTTCGCGCGCGGAAGCGTACCATCACCGCGGCGAAATCTATTCCAATATCGGGGACTATATGAATTCGGGGCTCGACTTCAAAAAGGCGAGCGAGCTCGGCTATACCGACGGTTCTGAAACCGCCGACGCCGCGTCAAGCGATCCCGCCGATTTCAGCGATCTGAATTACGACGCCGCCGAAGGGGACGCGGCCGATGCGGAAGAGAGCGCGGAAAAGACCGACGCTGGAGAATAATTTTCGTTCCGACGTCGACTTGAAGGATTCCAGACCAGAGAAGGCGCAGATATGGACCGGCGCAACGAATCACTTGAGACTAAGGGGGGAACGCGCTCGCGATTCTCTTTCCTTCGCGCGGCGCGCATAACGCTTGTCGCCGCGCTCTTTGCGGTTTTGGCGATTGGCGTTCTGCTGGGCCCGAACGCGCGAAAGCTGGCGCTCGATTCCCGCGTCCTGTCGAGCGCGCAGCGGCTGCTCACGACGAAGTCGATCGTCGATTTCAGCGGCAAAGAGCCCGCCGCGGCGCCGCCGCGCAAACTACCGGCGGAACCGGCCGTTCCTTCGCCTCTTGCCGCGGTCGGTAAGGAGTCCGCGTCGGGCTGGGAATACGCCGAGCCCAGCGCGCTGAAACGGCTCGAAAACGCGCCGCCCGCCGACGAGTTCAGCGCTGCCGACGGGGAGGCCGAAGAAGGGACCGCCGCGCCGCCGGAATCCGACGCCGTTCAGGAGAACGACGCCGGGTTCGAAAAAAACGACTCCGACGAATCGGAACCGGTTACGGAAGAGGCCGCGCCGCCGGAACCTGAATTTGAATCGGAACCGACTCCGGAAGAAACCGCGCCGCCGGAACCGGAGCTTGAATCGGAACCGAACGGCGAAGAGTCGGAATCGCCGGACGACGCGGAAACAGACTTTCCGACGTTCGACGGCGAGTTGAATCTGTCGTCTGAAAGCGCGCCGGCAGGAGGCGGTACGAACGCGAACCGCGTAAACGCGCGCTATTTTGCGCGCGCCGCGAATTTACGCGAAGCGACTGCGTTTGACGCTTCCTCGATGAGCTTTGCCCGGGCGGTCGATCTTATCGATCCTCGCGGCGTATATTCGCCCAATTCGTTTTCCGGCGCGGCGAAACGCGCGATTGACCTTGGCGCGTTTGAACGGGGGCTCGCGCTCGCGCTCAGTAAGAAGAATCGCGGAATAGCGGCCGCCGGCTACAACGCGCCGCAGTCTTCCGGCAGAGGGGTGGCGTTAGCGGCATATCGCGCGTCGGGGCCGTCGGTTCCGTCGGCGCTCAGCCGCGCCGCAGTCGCCGCCGCCGCGCCCGCGCGCCCGCTCGCCGATTCCGTCGGGACGAAAGAGGACGTTTGGAAATTAACAGACGCCGAGCGCGCGCAGATCGACGCGGAAGTCAAGGACCTGCGCGCCGAAGGAGTGCTTGGCGCGCGGATCGCGCGCTGCGACGCCGAGCGTTTTCGCGCGTCCGGCATGACGCGCGCGACAGACGGAACGGCGCTCTTCTGTCAGGGATACGGCGCCTCTCCGGCAGAGTCTGCCGCGGCGCTGCGTCGCAATATTCAGGCGCGCGCGACCGCGAGCCCGATGGGAGATCGATTCTAACAATGTCGGAACAACGGGAAGAACTTGCGCGCGTGGAAGCGGTTCTCTTCGTTTCGAAGGAGCCGATCCCGAGCCGTAAACTCGCTCAGCGCGCCGGGCTTGAGAACGGCGTTCGCGCGCGCGCGCTCGTTCGCGCGCTCAACGAGCGGTACAAGCGCGTCGGTTCGGCGTTTTGCGTTACGGAAGTAGCGGGCGGGTTTCAACTTCGCGCGCTGCCGGAGTTTGCGCCCTGGCTTTTTCGCATGCAGGAGGCCCCGACGGAGCTTCGTCTGACGCGTTCGGCGATGGAGACGCTCGCGATCGTCGCGTACGAACAGCCGATTTTGCGCGTAAACGTCGAGCGCATTCGCGGCGTGCATTGCGGCGACGTGCTGCGCCAGCTTCTGGAACAGGGGCTCATTAAGATTGTCGGGCGGTCGGAAGAACTTGGCCGGCCCTTTTTGTACGGAACGACGAAGCGTTTTCTTCAGACGTTCGGGCTTCTGCGGATCGAGGACCTTCCGCGCCGCGCGGAGTCTTGGGTGACGCACGAAGACGTTAAAGAGGCGGAACAGATCGTCGCGGACGCCGACAAAGAGGCGTCCGCGCAGCTGCACGGCGAAGCGCCGCCCGCGTCTGAGACGAAAAAATAACGCGCGCAGAAGATAAAAGAAGCGCCGCGCCGAACTTATAACAGGTTCGGCGCGGCGCTTTTTATATGACCCGGCGCGCGCAACTTCAGCCGTCGATCACTTTACGGAACGCGTCGGCAACCTTGGCGGCGACGTCGTTGAGGACGGGGTCGTTTGCGTGAGGCTTGGCGTTCGCCTCGTCGATCGCGACCTGAATCGCGGCGTCCAGATCGCCGGCCATCTCGCGCAGCGCGGTAATTTTCGCCGCAGGCAGACCGTAGTCGACCGTTACTTCACGCGTCTGCGAGACGACCTCTTCGTAATCTTCCTGATACGTTCTGATTCGGGTCGAATCCTTCTCTTCGTAAGGGACTATGCGCGTTCTCTTTTCTTTATTCTGTACGAGCGGGGTCGCGAACGCGGGCATGCCGTCGATCTTCTCGTTGGGAATGCAGCGTTTATTCTCCATGGGGAGCTTGTCGACGAGATTGCGGAGCGTTACGGCGGCGTCCTGCAGGGCTCTCAACTGGGGCACGGTCAGTTCGGCCTCGATCCCCATAAACGCGAATCTCCCCTTATTTACGCTGTTGGCGACCTGACGCGCGCCATGCTGCGAGACGACTTCCGCAACGATCGTAAGCACTTTATTGGCGATCTCTTGCGGCGTAGCGAGGAGATACGATTCGCGCTCTTCCGTCTGCAGTTTTCCGTCGGGCGTAAAGCGCTGCAGCCGCTTCTCCTGGGCGCGAATCTGATTGATGAGCTCGTTAGCTTTGGCGAGTTCGCGTTTCTGTTTGGTGAACGTCGTCTGAACCGCGTTGGAGGAGCCTGCGTTTGATTTGGCCATGAGAATGTTCTCCTCTAATGTAAAACGTATATTAAAATAAAGCGAAGGAGGCGCTTACCGCCGTTGACGCGTCGGGCGGGAAAAGAGATCGCTCTCTTTTGCGAAAGGCTTAATGCGCGCGGCCGCGCCGAGAACGGCTTGGCCGCGTGCAAGGAACTTGTTTCCGCGAAACGCGGCGATTCACAAAAGCCGCTTGCGCGACTCCGTGAAAAAACGTCGGTCCGCGTTCGCTCTGTTGGAAACGCCCGGCTACTGAAAGTTCCCTCGAAATCAGGAAGCCCGAGATCGAGAAAAATCGCCCCGAAATTCGATTCGAACTCGCGTCCGAAGGGGTGGTTCCGCACATGCGGCCCGCGCCGGAGCGCTGAGGATCGCCGCTTAACCCAAGGTCCAAACTGACGATCGACTACCCGTCGATCAAGGGAAGAACGCTCTTCCTCTCGGAAGAGCGGCCGCCGCCGCGGAATAACGATTCGAAAGGAAAGGGAAGACGCCCCGTCGCCGCGCGCCGCTCCGGAGAGCGGCTTGGCGTTTCGGGCCGTTTCTTAGCGCTTAGGCTTTTTCTGTCGATTCGCTCTTACTCCAAATTCCGGCGGAAACCTTTCGTTCTGCCCCTCTGAGATTTGCAATCGGCCGACCGCTCTCGGGACGCCGCCTGACGCTAACTGCGCGAGTCGGCGTCCCCCAGCGTCTTAATCGGACCGTTGAAACCCTGCGCTTTTCGCGCTGACTCAGTTGAGTCTTAGTCCTTGAACGAACTTTTTCTTCGTTTCTGTTTTCTGTAAGCGCCTTCGGACCAAAGACTGAGAAAAGAAACTTTTCGTAAAGGGCCTCCTTAGCCTTATCAAGAATTCGTACGTATTGGGAAAGACGCCGCGCCGGCGCCCTTCGCTCTTTATTCTAGCGCTAAGCGAAACTTTTAAAAGACCGGAGTTTCGCTAAACTTTCATTATGCGCTCGCTTCGCCGGATTCGGGGTTCTCTTCGCCGTCGAGCGCGAGGAACTCGGTCGTTCCGACGCAGCCGCGTTCAAGATAAGTCGACAGAATAATCTGCGCGGCGACGGCGTCGAGCTTCGCTTTGCGCCGCTTCGCCGTGAGATTGCCGTCGCGGAGCTTCGATTCCGCTTCCCGGCTCGTAAAGCGTTCGTCGACGTAATCGATCGAGACGCCGGTCGCTTCCGCGAGTTTATTGCCGAACTCGATCGCCTGCCGCGCTTTATCGCTCACGTCCCCGTTGCAGTGAAGGGGGAGGCCGAGTACAAAATGAACGACGCGCTCGTTCTTAACCAGCTCCTGAAAATACTGAAGATCGAGCTTTTCGTTTCTTCTGCGATAGATTTCGTAGGGGAACGCCATAATGCGTTCGGCGTCGCATATGGCCACGCCGATTCGCACGGTTCCGAAGTCGATTCCGACGATCTTGCCCTTTTCGGGCGGACGCGAAGGAACGGCCATGGGCGGTTAGACTCCTTAAAGACAACGGTAATGAAAGACGCGCCGCGTCAAAACGACGGCGGCGCGTCTGGAAAAAGAGCCGACGCGGACGGTCAGCGCGCGCCGTCTTCGCCGTCAGGTTCCTGTTCCGGAGCCTGAGCGCGCTCCGCCGTATCCTGCCCGTCCGGCGGGAACGGGTTCTCTTCGCCGCTCGGTTCGCTTTCGCCGCCGGTTTCACCGCTTGCTTCGCCCGATTCTGCGGCTTCTTCGTCTTCCTTCTTATCGTTGGGAGAAGGACCGAGAATTTCCCGAATTCTCGCTTCGTCGAGCTCTTCTTCTTCGACGAGCGCGTCGGCGAGCTTTTCAAAGAGCTCGCGCTTCTCTTCGAGAATCCTGCGCGCGCCCGCGTCGGCCTCTTCGATCGTTTTGCGCACTTCGATATCGATGAGTCTTGCGGCGTCTTCGCTGTAGGACCGCGTGCCGGTCGACATCTCGCGCCCCAGGAACGGATGCGTTTCGGTATCCGGAAACGCGACCGGCCCGAGCGTATCGCTCATCCCCCAGCGCGTTATCATATTGCGGGCCAGTTCGGTCGCGCGCTGGAGGTCGTTTTCAACGCCGGACGAGTTTTCGCCGTAGATAAGCTTTTCGGCGGCACGGCCCGCGAGCAGATGCATGAGCGTCGCGCGCGCCTCCGATTCGTTGTAGTTGAGCTGGTCGTCGTCGGGCAGGCTCCACGTTACGCCAAGCGCGCGTCCGCGCGGAATAATCGTAATCTTATGCACCTTTGAGCCGTTTGGCATGAACCATCCGACGAGCGCGTGGCCCGCCTCGTGATACGCCGTCTTGCGCTTATTTTCCGGGGAGATGATTTCGTCCCGTTTCAGACCGAGCGAAATCTTCTCGAACGCGAAGTCGAAATCGGACGCTTCGACGACGTCTTTCCCATTGCGCGTCGCCCAGAGGGTCGCCTCGTTGACGAAATTGCGGATATCCGCGCCGGTGAAGCCCGCGGTCGTCTTCGCGAGTTTGTCGACGTCGACGTCGGGACCATACGGAATCTTTTTCAGATAGACCTTAAAGATATCGACGCGTCCTCTCATGGACGGCCGTCCGACGGTAATGTGGCGGTCGAACCGGCCCGGCCGCATGAGCGCGGGGTCGAGCACGTCGGGACGGTTCGTCGACGCCATGACCATAACGGAGTCGTTCTGGTTAAAACCGTCCATCTCGCTGAGAATCTGATTGAGCGTCTGCTCGCGTTCGTCCTGTCCCCCGCCGACGCCGGCGCCGCGCTGACGTCCGACGGCGTCGATTTCGTCGATAAAGAGTATCGAGGGCGCGTTTTCCTTGGCGGTCGTAAAGAGGTCGCGCACGCGGCTCGCGCCGACGCCGACGAACATCTGAATGAATTCGGAGCCGTTAATGGAGAAGAACGGCACGTTCGCTTCGCCCGCCACGGCGCGCGCGAGCAAGGTTTTGCCCGTTCCCGGAGGGCCGAAAAGGAGCGTCCCTTTGGGAACGCGCGCGCCCATGCGCTCGTATTTCTTCGGGTTCTTTAAGTAGTCGACGATCTCGACGAGCTCCGCTTTGACCGCGTCTAAGCCCGCGACGTCGTCGAAGGTGTAGGTCTTGCCCTGATTCGGTTCGTACCGTTTCGCCAAGCTTCGGGCAATCCCGCCGAATCCGCCGAAACCGCCCCCCATCATCTGTTCGCTCGTATTGCGCAGCATGCGGAAGAGGAAGAGCAGGAAGAGCACGGAGACGGCGACCGAGAGCATCATGACCCAAGTCGAGCTGTCGGACGGTTTCGAGGAAGAGTAGGACTCGAGCCGCTCCCGGAGCCGCGCGTCGATCGTCTGATCGGAAAACGCGAACGCGGGCGCTTCGCAAGAGTACTTCAGGTAGAAGATTTTGCGCGCCGCTTTGCCCGTCTTGGCGTCGACTAGCGCGAACGCTTTACCCCCTCCGCGGCTGCCGGAATCAATCGGGGCGACTCTCCAGCGCTGCTGAAGCTTTTTGCCAAGTTTGTAACTCTCGACGATCGCTTTTTTGGCGGCGGTCTGTTCCCTTTCGCTCGAATCGGCGGGCAGTTCGACTTTTCGGAACGGCGAATCGTCGGACACGAGCTGGAAGGTAACGACGTTGACGCCTTGGTCGTTCGTCGCCGTCTTAGTCGTAAAGGTTACGGACGTTTCGTCGAGTTCCTTATTGAAATTGGCGGCCGCTTCCGGATTGACGCGGTCGTACTGATCGACAAGCGCGGTAAACGTCTCGACGCCGTTGGGCAGGACGTCGGGCCAATATTCGAGCGCGGGCGCTTCGCGCAGCGTCCCGGAGAGCCGCGAGCCTTTGAGCTCCGCAGAAACGATTTCGTTCGAATCCAAGAGCTTATTGAACGCGGTCCACGTGATTTCAGTCGATTTCGCGCCGAACATGGACTGATAGCCGAGCGCGACGAACGCGCCGATCGCGACGAGAAGAATGAAACCGGAAAGAGGAGAGCGCCGATGCGGTTCCGGACCGTTCGGGTTCGGACCCTGATTGGAATCCTGACGGCGGTACTGGGGGCGACGCTCGGCGCCGCGGTTGCGGTCGAACCCGTTTCTTTCGGCGTCTTCGCGGTCGGAGCCGTTATTTTCGTTTTTCGGTTCCGGCTTTTTGAACTGTTCCGGAATCCGACTGTATACGTCGTCGCTGATCGGCGGTTTGTCGTCCTTGCCGTTGTGTTCGTCGAAGACTGCCGCAGGGCGTAAGCCTTCGAACCAACGGGCAAAACGCGGTCGATTGTTCATGAATATCCTCGGGTTGTCGTGCAGGCTGTCCGGAGGTCTAGGGCGGACTCCCCGTTACGTTCTATGATTTGGGACGCATACTCCCATTAAAAACAAGAGCGCAGGTGCAATTATAGCGCCAATGCGCAATAATACTACCCGAGCGCGGATATACTTTTTTTAAAATGCGTAAAATAAACAAGGGACGTAGATTTTATAGCGGTTTTGCGAAACTCTCAGCGCGGCGGTCGCCGCCGCCAAATTCTTGCTCGCGGCCGTTTTACCGCGGCTTCTTTTCCGGAAGGACGCGTTATCGTCTTTTTTTATGGCGTTTCCGTCGGTCCGCTTGCAGATATGTCGTTATGGGGTATAATATGAAACCGCAACTTGCGGGACGCGCGTTCGTGTCGATCCGCCGCGCTTTCCGTTTCGCGTTTGGGAATCGCGAGTCGTTTGCCTTACGGGGACGAAGGGGGTCCTCTTGCGTCGTTTGTTACGTAATTACGGTTATAATCGTTGAGAAAGAGATCACAATGCCCTTTTCCGCCGATCGTCAACAGGAATCGGAACGCGTGTCGGTACGAGGCGCGCGAACGCACAATCTTAAGTCGGTAAATCTTGAAATTCCCTACCGCCGTATTACCTCGTTTTGCGGAGTGAGCGGGAGCGGCAAGAGCAGTTTGGCGTTTGACGTACTTTACGCGGAAGGACAGCGCCGCTATCTCGAGTGTCTTTCTCCCCACGTCCGTCAAAAGTTAGAGCTCATGGACAAGCCGGAAGCGGACGGAATCGACGGGATTCTGCCCGCGATCGCCGTGGCGGAGCAGACGGCGAATCCGCGTTCCCGCGCGACGGTCGGCGTGGCGACCGAGACGAGCGACTATCTTCGCCTCGTCTTCTCCAAAATTGGCGTTCCTCACTGCCAGAGCTGCGGCAAACAGATTCGCCGCCATACTCCGGAAACGATCGTCGAAGAACTTCGGCGCTTTCCAAAAGGCTCCCGCGCGATGATTATGTTCGCGCCGCCGTATTCGACTTTCCGTTACGGTCTGGCGGATTTTGAGCGGATTTGGCAGAAAGAAGGTTTTCACCGCGGGCTTTTGACGTTTTCGTCCGACGACCGCCCGTTCGCGAAGGTCGCGGCGCGCTACGGCAAGACGTTCGATTTAGACGACGAAGTCAAGGAGTTCGCGATCGACTTCGCGCACGCGGTCTTTCTCTACGGCGCCCTTTTCGATCCGTCCGACGAGGAACAGATGGCGGAATTGGGGCTGCGCAGCGCCGGAATGGGCGAGGGAGAAGGCTCCAAATCGGACGACGAAGATTCCGAATTAAAGACGAAGAGCCGCGTTCTGACGCTTGATCCCGACGGAGACGACAGAACGCTCATGCGCTATCTCAAGAAGCGCGACGCGATTATCCGGCGTCCGGGCGTCTCGCCCATTCACTTTGTCGTCGACCGCGTGACCCTTGGCGAGACGGACGAACGGCGGCTTATCGAAGCGCTTGAGAGCGCGTATTCATACGGAGAAGGGCGCTGCCGCATTTTAATCGAAGGCGAGCAGACGCTCGGGCCGAACGGCGAATTGGTCGCCGCGGACAGACAGAACGCCGTCCTCCTGAACGACCGCGTCTGGACCAGCGTCGCGTTCAGCCGATACCTCCGTTGCGAAGACTGCGGCGTCGACTTTCCGGAACTCACGCCGAATCTCTTCAACTTCGGGAGTCTCAACGGGGCGTGCCCGGTCTGTCTGGGGCACGGCTGGTGGTCCGCGTTCGATATGGACCGCGTCTTTCCGAACAAGCGTCTGTCGATTCTGAACGGCGCAATCGCTCCGTGGAACAATAAGACGTACCGGAACAAACTCAAGGAATTTGACGGTTACGCGTCCGCGCTTGGCGTACGAACCGACGTTCCCTTTTCGGAACTGACGCGCGAAGAGATTAACGCGATTCTTAACGGATCGCCCGCGCTCAAGTACAAAGGTCTTAACGGATTCTTCCTCTCGCTCCTGCAGGATAAGTACAAGATGCACATACGCGTCTTTCTTGACCGCTGGCAGGTTCAGGGGACGTGTCCCGTTTGTCAGGGAAAGCGGCTGCGCAAAGAGGCGCTCGCCGTTACGGTCAACGGCGCGAATATTCACGATCTTCTGTCGGTTCCGATCGTCGAGCTCATTAAGATTCTCGACTCGTGGAAATTGTCCGAGACGGAGGAGCAGATCGCGAGACACGCGCTGAAACAGGTTCGCTCGCGCTTAGAATGTCTCAAAGACGTGGGGCTGGGATACCTGACGCTCGAACGGCCGCTCAAGACGCTCAGTTCCGGCGAAAGCCGCCGCGTTAAACTGACGGCCGCGCTCGGCTCCGATCTGGTCGATATGCTCTACGTGCTCGACGAACCGTCGAACGGGCTGCATCCGTACGACTCCGAGCGGCTCGCGAAATCGATTTGCCGACTGCGCGACCGCGGCAATACGGTCGTCGTCGTGGATCACGAAGAAACGATACTGGGCGCGTCCGACAAGATCGTCGAACTCGGTCCCCGCGCGGGCGAAGACGGGGGGCGGATCGTTTACGAGGGCTCCGTCGAGGGTATCAAAGAATCGCCCGATTCCCTCACGGGCAGCTATCTTTCCGGCCGCCGCATCGGGGGCGGTCTTCCGCACCGCCGCATTACGAAAGGGCCGTACGTTACGCTCAAAGGGGCGACCGGCTACAATCTCAAAAATCTGGACGTTAAATTCCCGCTCAACCGGCTTTGCGTGGTAACGGGCGTGAGCGGCGCGGGCAAGAGCGCGCTCGTTCAGGAAACGCTTTTCCCGGCGCTGTGCTCGAAACTTGGCGGCGACGAAGAAACGATCGCCAACGGTCTTCCTTACACGGGCATTTTCGGGCATGAGAATCTCGACGAGGTCGCGTTCGTCGATCAGACGCCGATCGGCCGCTCGCCGCGTTCGAATCCGGTAACGTACCTTAAGATATTCGACGATATCCGCAATCTTTACGCGGAAACGCCCGAAGCGAAAGAGCGCGGTTACAGCGCGGGTTATTTCAGTTTCAACGTCGACGGGGGCCGCTGCGGCGTCTGTAAGGGCGAAGGATTCATTCAGACGGACATGCAGTTTGCGCCCGACGTTTTTACGCGCTGCCCTCAGTGCAACGGGAAACGGTATTGCCGCGCCGTTCTGGAGATTACTCACCGCGACCGCAATATTGCCGACGTTCTCGACATGACCGCGCGCGAGGCCTTTAAGCACTTCCGCGGCGAAAATAAAATTCAGCAGAAGCTCAAGCGCATGATGGACGTCGGGCTCGATTATCTGCGGCTCGGCCAGCCGGCGAACACGCTTTCGGGCGGCGAAGCGCAGCGTCTGAAGCTCGCGTCGTTCCTTTCGACGGCGCGCAAGGGCTCCTGCCTCTTTATTATGAACGAGCCGACCGCAGGCTTGCACTTTGCCGACGTCGTCAAGCTGCTCGACTGCCTTAATACGCTCGTCGACGCGGGCAATTCGCTCATTGTCGTTGAGCATAATCCGCTCATGATGAAGGCGGCCGACTATATTATCGACCTTGGGCCGGGCGCGGCCGACGCCGGAGGAACGGTCGTGGCCGAAGGGACCCCGGAAGAAGTCGCCGAGAATAAGAACTCGATTACCGGGCGCTATATCGCAAAGGCGCTTGCGAAAGGCTGACCCGCGCGCCGCCCTGCGGCGGTTGGCGCCGCTTGTATAATGTGCTCTTGTCACTTTTGAGCGCAGGGGTATAATAACCGAATCGTCGAAGCGCGCCTTGGCGGCGTAGCCTTAGCGCGCGCGGCAAAGTCTGGTCTTAGGGGACGGCAGATGAGAAACGTCATTTCGATTTGGGTTCAAAACGTGCCGGGCGTTCTTTCGCACGTCGGCGGGCTGTTGGCTTCCCGCGGTTACAATGTCGACAGTTTAACGGTCGGCGCTACGGACGATCCCGCTTTTTCCAGAATGACGATCGTAGTCGACGCGGACGCGGACGTCATGAGCCAGATTGAGCTTCAGCTCCAGAAGCTCGTTACGGTCGTTAAGACGACGAACTTGGCGCGAACGCCGCACGTCGAACGGGAACTCGCGCTCGTGAGCGTCGGAGTATCGGCGGGGAGCCGCACCGGCGTGCTCGAACTCGTCGAGATCTTCCGCGGCTCGGTGGTCGACGTTTCGGAACATTCGCTCCTGATCGAGATTTCCGGAAGCGTCGAGAAGATCGACGGTTTTCTCAAGGCGCTGAAGCCGTATCCTATTTTGAACGCGACGCGGTCCGGCTGCATCGCGGCGCCGCGCGGCGTTACGGACGACCGGGACGACGTTTGATATAAAGTAAAATCTCCGCCGTTTTTCCGGCGGAGAACAGATACATTTAACCTTAATACAGTAGGGGGTAGCGTAATGGCTGCGACAATTTATTACGATAACGACGCGGATCTTTCTGTCTTGAAAGACATGACGATTGCGGTTTTGGGATACGGTTCCCAGGGACACGCGCACGCGCAGAATCTTCGCGACAGCGGCTGCAAAGTCGTCGTCGGCCAGCGGAAGGGTTCCGCCAACTACGATCTCGCGGTTGAGCACGGATTCCAGCCGACCTCCCTTGAAGACGCGGTCAAGCAGGCGGATCTCATTGTTCTCACGCTGCCCGACGAACTCCAAGGCAAAATCTTCGCGAATCAGATTCGTCCGAACCTGAAAGAAAACGCCATCATTCTGACGACGCACGGCTTCAACGTCCATTACGGTCAGTTCGATCTTCCCGCCGGCAACCGCGCGATCATGATCGCTCCGAAAGGCCCGGGCCACCTCGTTCGTTCCGAATTCGTTAAGGGCGGCGGCGTTCCGTGCCTCATCGCGCTCGACGACAAATGCGGCGACTACGAAAAGTCGGTCGGTCTCGCGTACGCGAAGGGTATCGGCGGCACGCGCGGCGGCGTCATTCAGACGACGTTCAAAGAAGAGACGGAAACGGACCTGTTCGGCGAACAGGCGGTCCTTTGCGGCGGCGTCAGCCACCTCATTCAGGCCGGTTTCGAAACGCTCGTTGAAGCCGGTTATCAGCCGGAAATGGCGTACTTCGAATGCATGCACGAAATGAAGCTCATCGTCGACCTGTTCTATCAGGGCGGTCTGAGCTACATGCGCTACAGCGTTTCGAACAACGCGGAATACGGCGACTATACCCGCGGTCCCCGCGTCATCACCGAGGAAACGAAGAAGGCCATGAAGCAGATTCTCAAGGAAATCCAGAACGGCCAGTACGCTCGCGAATTCCTCCTTGAATACCAAGTCAACGCGCCGGCGTTCAAACGCGAACGCGAAATCCATCACGAACATCTTCTCGAAAAGGTCGGCAAGCGCCTCCGCAAGATGATGAAGTGGATCGACGCCAAGGAATTCTGATCTGATTTCCGGCGAGCTCGCTTGAGTCTAAAGAACCGAGGGGTCGAAACGGCGCGTCCGTTTCGGCCCTTTTGGCCGTCTGTCGGCGTGAAAACAGCGCCCAACTTACCGTCTTCTATTGAAATACGGCGTAAACACGCCGTAACGCGCCGCGCGTTTCTCCGAAAAAAATCTGTAAAAATCTTCTAAAATTACCCTTTTTTTCGAAATTTGGGAAACATTTTTCGCTCGGGCGCATACAATTAAATATGTCGGGCGCATCCGACAGAGAGCGCTTTGGGAACGCGCGCGTTCCGAAACAGGCGCTCCGACATTTGAACGAAGCGAATACGCGGCGCGCCTTTTTTGCGCCGCGTCGAGAGCGTCGCGCGAACGCGCGCGGCCTGCTAACGGCGCTTCGATACTTGATCCGCCCCTGTTTTTGCGGGGGGAAAGGAGAAGAAATATGAATATTCAAGTCCAAGCGCGGCATGGCGAACTGTCCGAAGAGACTCGCCAGAAGATTGCGGAAAAGGTTGTCAAGCTGGGTCGTTTTGTCGAGCGAGTCTCCAATATCGACGTCCTCGTCAACCTCGAGAAGTCTAACGAACCGACCGTTGAAGTCGCCGTGATTACCGAATTGAAGAAGGATTTCCGAGCCGACTATACGTCCGGCGATCTCTGGGGCTGTCTGGATCAGGTTATCGACAAACTCGAACAGCAGATGCGTAAATTCAAGAGCAAGTTGACCGATCATCGGTAGGCTTATCGCGCCGAAGCCGCGTCTTGACAGGCGCGGTTTCGGTTTGCTTTTTCGCGCGCCTTGGCGCGCTGTTTAAAGGCGCGCGAAAAGCAAATAATTCTACACAGAGGTTGCGCGTGTTCGATAAAAAAACGCGCACAGTTTTGGCGGATTTGCGGAAACTGTTCTTTAAATAGCCCTATATCTCGCAAAGAATTAAAACATTTTTCCCACTGGGGGATTTTTCTGACGTTTCTTTCGTTTCGGGAGAATTCCCGGTCTATACAAACGAATATTTTTAGATACAATTAAACAGACGGAGCGCGGTTTTTTAACCGAAGGAAAGGTTGGCTCTTTGCGCCGACCTACGTTTTACGCGCGGTTAATATTTTGCCGCGGCTGGATTTCGGATTTCCTTTCCGGACGTCGCCGCGTCGAAACGGCTCAATCGGTTTTCCGTTGGCCGGGCGCCTTGCGTTTGTTAACCTTGGGCTTGGTTACCCAATTTTTTAGGAGCTTTAACGAATGAAATTTTCCGATTTTATTCTCGTCGATTCGATTATCACGAAACTTGAGGCGACGACTAAAGAGGGCGTTATTCGCGAAATGGTTCAATCGTTGTCTAACGCCGGCGGTATCCCCGAGCCTGAGGTGGACAATATCATCAGCGCGATTATGCGCCGCGAAGAACTCGGCACGACCGGCATCGGTCACGGAATCGCCGTTCCTCATACGAAGCACATTAGCGTCGAGCGTCTTGTCGGCGCAGTAGCCATTAGCCCCGAAGGCGTCGATTTCAGCAGCCTTGATTGCGAAAAAGTCAATCTTTTCTTCCTTCTTGTCTCCCCTCCCGACCGTCCCGGCGAACATCTCCGCGCTCTGGAGCACATTACCCGACATCTCAAAGACGAAGCGTTCTGCCGCTACCTCAAGCAGTCGTACACTCGCGAAGATATCTTGAATCTTCTCAACGAAGCCGACGAAAACGTCTACGGCGCTTGATAGAAGTCTTTCCTCCGGCTCTTTCACTTTGGACGGGGCGATTTCTCCTTTGCGAATTGGAGCAAGTCTTTGGACCGAACCGGGTTCCACAGTGAAACGGCCTTTTTTTGAGACGTCACGCGGGCGCCCTTTCCGGCGTCTGCATACTGCACAAATACAGGGGCGTATCTCCTGGACGCCTCGCGCGTCCGTTTTTTAGAGCCTTTCCGCCGTTACGGATATTTGGCGGGGCTCGTTTGAAACACGATTGTACCGGCGCGCGACGCTTCTCCCAGAAACGGAGACGTCGCGTTTTTGTTTCCATAAAGGTCCCTTACGGAAGCGGCGCCTGGAAACGACGGTCTCCGCGCCGCGTCTAAGTCTCTTACAGAGGCGCGCTTGGCGGCCAAGCGTTTGAGTTCGGCAATTCAAACGCGAGTCGGGCTTGAATAGAAAGAGTTTTACCTTGATTACGAAAGAACTGACCGTTCAGAATGTCGCCGGCTTCCACGTTCGCGACGCTTCGCTCGTGTGTAAGACCGCTATGAAATTCTCCTCTAACGTTTACCTTTCCAACGGCGGCTATTCCGCCGATTGCAAAAGCTGTTTGGACCTGCTCACCCTGATGGCTCCGCAAGGGACCGTCCTGACGATCACCGCCGACGGCGAGGATTCCAAGGCCGCAGTCGACGCGATTGAAACTCTTTTTAATCACAAGTTTTACGAAGACGAGTTTGCGGCGATGGAGCCCGCCGATTTGTAAAACGCCGCGGCGGAGCGTCCGCGAACGTTTAACGGCCCTTGGCCGGGCCTTTGCCTTCGGCTTGCGGACGCGTTGAAGCCGCGATCTTTCCAGTTTTTAGCGAGCGTGTGATGATTACATATCAAGGCGTGCCCGTATATCCCGGCGTCGCGATCGGGAAATTTTCCGTTGTCGTCAGCGATCGCGTCGGCGCGCAGAAGCGCGTCGTGATCACGCCAGAGCAAGTCGGCGCGGAATTGGCGCGTCTTGATTCGGCGTTTCGCGGCGCGAACAAGACGCTGGAAGAGAACCGGGAAGACGCCACGCGTCAGTTAGGCGAGGAATTCGGTCGTCTTTACGACGCGTACCTCCTCATTCTCAACGACGCGGGCCTGCGTTCGCGCATAGAAAAAACGGTCTCCAACGAGTTAGTCAACGTCGAATACGCGGTCGATACGACGCTGAATCAGTACGCGGACCGTCTTCGCGGGCTGGAGTCTCGCTACGCGGAGCGCGCGAACGACGTTCTCGATCTCAAGGACCGTCTTCTTCATCAGCTTCTTTCGATTCGCGTCTACGACTCCGCCGAAACGGTAGAGCCGACGATCGTCGCCGCGTCCTTCTTAAAGCCGAGCGCCGCGGCGAAGCTCGATCCCGACAAGACGGCCGCGATCGTTACGGAAAACGGCAGTATCGGAAGCCATACGGCGATCGTCGCCGCCGCAATGTGCGTGCCGACCATTCTTGGAGTAGGGCCTTTTCTCGCGCAAACTAAAGACGATACGGTCGCGATCGTCGACGGGGAGTTGGGGCGTTTAATTCTCGATCCGACGCCCGACGTTCTCTCGCAATATGAGCGCAAGCTCGCGAAACTGCGCGAGAATCAGGAGCGTTTGGCCGCGAGAGCGCGTTCTGTTGAAACGTATACGTCCGACGGCGCGCTCGTCGAGATTAAAGGGAATATTGAGTTCCCGAACGAAGCGAAGTCATGCTTTGAATACGGCGCGCCGGGCGTCGGTCTCTACCGCACGGAATTTCTCTATCTCACGAGTCCCAACGGCGCGCTTCCCGACGAAGAGACGCATTTTCAGGCGTACAAAAAAGTCGTGGAGACGATGCAGGGGCGGCCCGTTACGATTCGCACGTTCGATCTTGGCGCCGACAAACTGCCGATCGGGCTGAGATTTACGCCCGACGACGAATCGAATCCGTTCATGGGTCTGCGAAGCGTGCGTCTCTCCCTTCGCAACGGGGATATGTTTCGAACGCAGATCCGCGCGATTCTCCGCGCGAGCGTTTTCGGCAAGGTTCAAGTCATGTTCCCGCTCGTCTCGACGGTTATGGAGTACCGCAAAGCGCGCATGATCTTCAACGACGTGCGCGACGAGCTTGTGGAAAAACATATTCCGTTCGATCCCGATATTCCGCTCGGCATTATGGTCGAGACGCCCGCGGCCGTCGTTACGCTCGATCATTTCGCGCGCGAAGTCGATTTCTTCAGTATCGGGACGAACGACCTGCTCCAGTACACCATGGCGACCGACCGCACGAATCCGAGCGTGAGCGAGCTCTACGAGCAGGAATCGCCGGCGCTCATCCGCATGCT
Organism: uncultured Planctomycetales bacterium; assembly: GCA_946541595.1. Lineage (GTDB taxonomy): Bacteria > Planctomycetota > Planctomycetia > Pirellulales > Thermoguttaceae > RUG369. The sequence goes on along the minus strand of CAMNJU010000026.1, from coordinate 3,564 downwards.
CAAGCGCACGGTCGACGTCGCGCGGACGTACGACAGACCGGTCTCCCTCTGCGGTCAGATGGGGAGCATGCCGGAGAATCTGCCGCTTCTTCTCGGGCTTGGCCTGCGCACGCTTAGCGTTTCGCCGGGTATGATCCTTCGCTTAAAGGAACTGTGCGAGACGTACTCGATCGACGAATGCCGCGAGCTCGTCAATCGCGCCATGCTTATGGAGTCCGCCGTGGAAGTGCGCATGCTGCTGCGCAACGACTGGAACGACCGGCACCATCTGGGGTACTGACTCCGTAGCGCGTAAGAGCGCGCGTTCGTTTTTCGGCGCGGCGCTTGAGAAAAATGTTAAAATAGGTAAAATATATAAGGACGGGTTTCATTTTTGAAATCCGACGTTCCGCGTCTTTGGGCGCGGCGGTCCTTTATTGAGAATTGTCGTATCTTCCGGGGTTGCGTTAACTCTGCCCATAATCGCTCGTCGTTTATGGAAAACAGATCGGTTCGCGTTTCGCGCGCGCCGGTTGAAACGGAGAGCGCGCGGCGCCGGAACGAATAAGTATATTTTTTGAAAGGCGTTTCGACAAAGACGTGTCGAAACGATCGGATTTTATGGTTCGACGGCGGTATCGGCTGCGCTTTTGCAAGCGCGGCAACCTATGTTTCATCGGTCATCGCGATCTTTTGCGCGCGATGGAACGCATCCTCCGCCGCGCGGAACTGCCCGTCGCGAAGTCGCAAGGTTTTCATCCGAAGCCGCGCGTTAGTTATCTTTCTGCGCTCCCGCTCGGATTTTCAAGCGACGACGAAGCGATGGAACTGATTTTGGAGGAAGATTGGCCGTCGGAGACGCTTTTATCGCGCCTTAATAACGCGAGCGTCGACGGTCTTGAATTTTTGCGCGCCGTTCCGCTGGAAGAAGGCGCTCCGAAGCAGCAGGCTCTTGCGTTTTCCTACGTTATGACCGTGCCCGAGGAGCTCGCCGCGGACGTTCGCGAGAAGATCGCCGCCTTTCTGGCCGCCGACTCGTACGAAGTCGAGAAGAGCAACGGGAAGCTCATTGACGCGCGTCCGCCTGTCAAGGCGCTCTCGCTCGAAGGCGCCACGCTGCGTCTCGTCCTTGCGGCTCAGACCGGTCCGGAAGCTGGCGTTCGTGAAATTCTCGTCTGTCTTGGCCTTGCCGATCGGCTTTTTCGTTCTATCTTTCCCAATCGCGACCGCTGCTATATCGTCGACGAAGAGCAGGGCGCCTAGCGCGTCTTTGCCGTTTCGAGGTCATAAAAATCCCGCCTTTTACCGTCAGGAAAGATTTCTTTTATGTCTCAAAAGATGCTGATTAACGCGCGACAGCCGGAAGAATGCCGGATCGCGGTAGTTGAAGACGGCGTTTTGGAAGAGTTGCAAGTCGAACGCACGACGAACGAGAACTACGTCCACAATATCTACAAGGGCGTCGTCGTCAATATTGAACAGAGCATCCAGGCGGCGTTTGTCGATTTCGGCGTCGGGCGCAACGGTTTTCTTCATATCAGCGACGTCGAGCCGCACTATTTCAAGCAGGATCCGACGTTTGTTCCTCCCCGCGACGACGAACGCCGTCATTTTCACGGCCGCGGCCACGACGGATGCGACGACTACTGCGATTACGGGCGACCGCGCGTTAAGCCGCCGATTCAGAACGTGTTCCAGAAGGGCGACGAAGTTCTCGTCGAAGTGATTAAAGAAGGGATTGGTACGAAGGGCCCGACGCTCTCGACGTATATCAGCGTTCCCGGCCGTTATCTTGTCCTCATGCCGCATCTTGAGCACGTCGGCGTTTCGCGCAAGATACCGGACGAACACCTTCGCCGCAAGCTGCGCTCCATGATGGAAGAGCTCAATCCTCCCAAGGGTTTGGGCTTTATCGTCCGCACTGCGGGCGCCGACCGCACGCGGAAAGAACTCGCGCTCGACCTGGCGTACCTCATGCGGCTTTGGAAGTCGATGGCGCGCCGCATTAAGAATCTTCCCGGCCCTGTCGGGATTTACGAAGAGAGCGACATGATCATTCGGACGATTCGCGACGTCTTTACGAGCGACGTAGAGGAGATCATAATCGACGACGAAGACGCGTTCAAGCGCGCGAGCGAATTCCTCAAGGTCATTATGCCGCGCTATGCCGACCGCGTTCGGTATTACGACGGCAAAGAGCCCCTTTTCGCGAAATATAAGATCGACGGCGAAGTCCACAAGATTCACAATCGGAAAGTCGCGCTCAAAGACGGCGGCTCGATTGTAATCGACCAGACGGAAGCGCTCGTCGCGATCGACGTGAACAGCGGCAGTTTCCGCGCGGGCGAGTCTCCTGAAGACACCGCGTTCCAGCTGAATCTTCGCGCCGCGAAAGAGATCGCGCGCCAGATTCGTCTGCGCGACCTCGGCGGGGTCATTGTGAACGACTTTATCGACATGTCGAGCGAACAGCATCGCCGCGCCGTGGAGCGCACGCTGCGCGACGCCCTTAAACGCGACCGCGCGAAGACGAAGATTCTGCGCACCAGTCCGCTCGGCCTCGTCGAAATGACGCGCCAGCGCATCCGACCGGGCATCCAGCGCAGCTTCTACCGCGAATGCCCGTGCTGCCGCGGCGGCGGGGCGATTAAGTCGCTCGAGAGCATGAGTCTTGAAATTGTCCGGCTTCTTACGCTGGCCTCGCAGGAACCGCGCGCCAGTTTCATTTCCGTCGGCGTGAGCGAGGAAGTCTCCGAGTATATGAACAATAAGAAGCGGAATCAGATTGTGCAAATCGAGAGGGACGCGAACGTCTCCATCAATGTCAAAACGGTTCCGAACGTCTGGCCCGAATATATCGGAATTGACATTATGGACTCCGCCGGTAAAAAAGTCAATTTTTCGAAAGAGGACGCCCTTCTCGATTCGTGAAGTTGAGTTATAATTGCCACACGTTTTTACTGTCGTTCCCTCGCGCCGCTCGGTTGTACCGAGAAGGCGCCTGGGTTCCCCAAGAGCGTCCGGCCAGCCCCTTGACCGTTCAAGCGGCGCCTAACGCCTGAGACGCCGCCGGCGTTCTCCTTCGCGGAGAGCCGCGCGCCGGTACCGTAGATCGCGCCGTAAAACAGGGAAGAAAACGATTGGCGCAGCCGACCGTCATTAGAACGGCCGAGAAAGTTAGGTTTTTTGAGCCGCGCCGCGCTCCAGCGTGAAAGCGGTTCGCAACTGCAAAGGATTTTAGCATGTACGCTATTGTCAAAGACGGCGGTCACCAGTATAAGTGCGAAGTCGGCCGTAAGATGTACCTCGAGCTTCGCGACGTCGAAGACGGAGCCAAGATCGAACTGACCGACGTCCTCCTTCTCGTCAAGGGAGAAGAGGGCAAAGAAGAAACGATTATCGGCCAGCCCACGGTCGAAGGCGCGAAGGTCGTCTGCGAAGTCATGACCAAGCGCAAGGGCCCCAAGGTCGTCATTCGCTGGTTCCGCCGCCGCAAGAACAGCCGTAAAAAGAACGGCCACCGCCAGACGTACATTATGGTCGAGGTTAAGGAAATCATTGGCTGATTTCTCAGACTGAGCCGTA
>CAMNJU010000025.1 GCA_946541595.1 uncultured Planctomycetales bacterium | reverse complement strand
AGTCGTTAGTCGGTTCGTCAAGTAAGAGGAGATTTCCCCCGCGTTTGAGGAGCTTAGCGAGATGAACGCGATTGCGTTCGCCGCCAGAGCAAACGCCGACAAGACGTTGTTGCTGCGTTCCTCGGAAATTGAAACGCGACACATAAGCGCGGCTGTTCATTTCGATATTGCCTAACTGAACATGATCGCGACCGTCCGTAATCTCTTGGAAGACGGTGTTACTATCGTTCAAAGCGTCGCGATGCTGATCGACATAGGCTAGTTGCACCGTCTCTCCGAGTTCAATTTCTCCGGAATCCGGTTTTTCGTCTCCGACAATCATACGGAATAAGGTCGATTTCCCGACGCCGTTGGGGCCGACGATTCCAACGACCGCGCCTCGCGGTACGGTGAACGAAACGTCGTCAAGCAGCACGGTCTTTTGATCTCCTTGCTCAAAACTTTTACTAAGCCCTTTTACGACGAGTACTTTTTCTCCAAGGCGGGGGCCGGGCGCGATTTGAATAATCGCGTCGCTCTTGTCGTCTAATTTCTGTTCGGCCGCGAGTTTTTCATAAGATTTGACGCGGGCTTGGTTCTTTTGCAATCTTCCTTTGTGGGCGGTTTGAATCCATTCCAATTCGCGCTTTAGCGTTTTTTGACGTTGCGATTCCTGTTTTTCGGTAATACGCAGTATCTCCGCTTTTTGCGCGAGCCAAGAGGAATAGTTTCCCTCGAACGGAATACCGCGAGTATTGTCAATTTCGAGAATCCACTTGGTAATATTGTCTAAGAAGTATCGGTCGTGCGTTACAATGATGACGGTACCGTGATAATCGCGCAGCGCGCCTTCGAGCCATTGAACCGTTTCCGCGTCCAAGTGGTTCGTAGGTTCGTCGAGCAAAAGCAAATCAGGCTGCTCAAGAAGAGCTTGACACAAAGCAACGCGCCTCCGCTCGCCGCCCGAAAGCCGGCGTACAACAGCGTCGTCCGGAGGAAGGACCAAGGCGTCGGCGGCAACGTCAATTTTGCGATCAAGTTCCCAGCCTTCAACGTGATCAATTTCCTCTTGCAGCGCGCCCATTTCCTCCATGAGTTTGTCAAAGTTGTCCGCCTGATCCAGGTCGCCCATGAGCATGGAGATTTCGTTAAAACGGTCAATTTTATTCTGGATTGGCGCGACGGCTTTCATGAGATTTTCACGAACTGTCGCGTCGAGATCCAACTCGGGTTCTTGCGCGACATATTTAATCGTCATGCCTTTAACGAACTTCACTTCGCCGTCGATATCCTTGTCGATCTGCGCCATAATCTTTAACAAAGTAGATTTACCGGCTCCGTTTTCGCCAACGATACCAATCTTAGCTCCATAATAGAAGGAAAGGCTAATGTTCTGAAGGATGACCTTTTCGCCAAATCGCTTGGTTACGCGATTCATTTCAAATATAAAGTGGGGCGCCATTGATAACTCCACAGGGCTTTCTTGTTGTTAATTGTAACGCGAAACGTTATTTTTCCGTTCGACGGTAGAGAATCTGCCACTAAACCAAGACGGTTAAATTAGCCATACAAAGACTTTCATCTATTACCAAAAAGCCGTCTTTACAGCGACTGATACGATTGCTAAGACAGCGCGTTAACGTCTCTTTCTCAATGATCATTGAAGAAAGGGATTGTATCTTTTTTCATTTTGCACGGTCGTTTCCGGACCGTGCCCAGGACATAGAAGCGTCTCATTGGGGAGGGTTAAGAGCTTACTCCTGATGGAACGAATAAGCGTTGGCGCGTCCCCATCGGCAAAATCAGTTCTTCCAACGCTTTCAGCAAAAACCGCGTCGCCACAAAAGACAATAGGCCGTTCTTCTGTTTCCAGAAGGTAGGCGACATGTCCGCGCGAATGACCAGGGACGTCGAGCGTTTTAAACGTAAGTCCAGCGATTTCAAAAGATTCTCCGTCAATCAGCGTTTTATCCGCGTCAAAAGTCGTCATTGGGAATCCGAATGCGCTTGATAGATTGCCGACAGGATCCGTCAATTTATCGCGTTCCTTTTCGCCTATGTAAATCTTAACGTCGTTCCAACGCTTGCGCATTTGAGTAACGCCGCCAATATGATCCCAATGTCCGTGCGTTATCAATAGCGCTTTTGGCGACAGATGTTTACTTTCTAAAAAAGAGAGTAATCTGTCAGGCTGCATTCCGGGATCGACGACAACGCAATCAGAGCGGTTTTTCAAGGCGACGATATACGCGTTCTCCTGGAAATCCGAAAGAATCACTTTACTCAAGACAACGTCGGCAAATTTCATATCGCTCCTTTGAAGACGGGTTGTTCAGGAAAGTAGCTGCTGACGTAAAACGTACGGCGAAAGCGCTAGAAACGTATGCGGCAAAACGAGCTTTGCTTCTGCAGATTGGTTTTGCCGCCGAAAGTAACGAAAGAATCTCAATTAAACAGTCTTCAGTCTTGAATAATGAAGACGATTAGTTTTTGGGGACCGTGAACGCCGAGCACCAACTTCTTCTCAATATCGGCCGTGCGGGAGGGGCCGGTAACAATCGCAACTTCACCATGCTCCATGCTCTTCATTTTGGTTTCGATTTCGTCCCAGGCGTCCGGAAGGTGTTCGCGAAGCTGGCTTGCTTTTGCGACGACCAAACATTTGGGTGAAAGATAGCACAGGAAGCGTTCGAAGGCGCTGCGCGCTTCAATAGGGCATGAGCCCGTGTCGGCAAGCAAAACGATCGGCGAAACTAGACTCGCGGTCATGTGCTGGTAAACTTGCGGATCTGCGTCTGGATTTTCAGGAGCATATTCGGCTTTCCAGTCCGGCAGCGACGCTAATATTTCAGGCATGAGCGATTTAATTAGGTCGGAACCGTAGGTCCCCAAGATATACGGCTTGTCCTGCTGGGAATCTTGGACGAACTCCTTCAGGCGTTTGCAAATTTCCGCAACCGCGTCTTGCGGAGTAGAGCAGAGGACAGCTTCACCGGCAACCGCTTTGACGCTTTCTGAAAAGACTTTACTAAGTTCCTCTTTGGAAAGCCCCTTGTGATCCCAAATTGGGGGAAGTTCCGGGGCGGGAACTTTTGTCTTGTCAATGTCGGCTATGGATTTTTTGATCGTATCGAGAATTGACGTCCGGCTATCCATTAACTAATCCTTTACATGCAAAATGGAATTTCCAAGCGTTCTATATGCAACCGTAAGAGCAATTGTCTTGCAGGCGCATGTGTCGTCGCCGCCAAAAGCGTTTGGAAAACGGCAAACCTTCATACAGTATTTTAAATCTTTTTCAAGTTTTTAAAAGACTGTCACGCTATAGTTGCGAAAGTCCGTCAATAGGCAACGAGGAACCGCTTATGCTTTCGAATACTTCAAACTGACGTTAACTTTGTATCAAAAGCGACAAAAAAGAGGAAACATTACAAGCTCGTTAACGAAAAGAGAGCCGCAACCTATGTTACGACTCTCTTTCTTTGTACTCACATAAATCCTTCTAACTTCAACTCATTTATAAGTCGACAGATCCAAGTAGAGGAAAACCGTCGCGGCGATGAAGAAGAGGAAACTCAAAAGCAGCACAAGGGTGTAGACGTCCTTAGGCGCTTTGACGGCGGGCTTCTTAACCTTCACCTTTTTAGGAGCGGGCGCGGCAAACGCGTCTAAAGAAGCAGAGTCGTCAATCCCCTTGCTTTTTTTGGACTTTTTCTCTTTCTTTACCTTCGGGGCCTTTTCCTTCTTAACCTTTTCAGTTGAGCTTTTGCGAATAGACATCGTCACCCTCCATGATAACGCCTTGGCGGAATTCAGGAAGCACCTTGCAAACGGCGCGATTCGATTCGAGCGTTACGACTTCGATCTTGCCAAGATAGCTGTCGCCGCGCCGCACGTCAAGCTTGTTGTGTTCGCTCAAACCATCGTCGGAACCGATCGAAATCATGATCAGACCGTCGTCTCCGCTTTGGACCGTCTCAATCGTGCCCTGAACGGCGAACTTAGGATTGTCGCCGTACTGGGAAGGATCAGCCGTAAGACCGTTTTGATTCAGAACCGTCAGAGCTTCGTCGTAAGACTTAACAAGATCCTCGTTCTGATCTTTAACGTCGCCGTACACAGCGGAGAGTTCATGCAACTTTTCCATCGTCTTGGCGAGATCCTGCAGATAATTCGCACGGAGCTGCTGCGCGGTGGCCAAATTATAATTCGCGGTCTTGAGCTCTTGATTGATGTCGCTGATATAGCTGTTGTTCGCCGAGATAAGTTCAACGCGCTTACCCAGTTCAGCTTGCAAGTCGTCGTTCGCTGTTTTAAGTTCCTGATTTTCGTTTTGAAGGGCGGTAGTCTTCGTTTGGAGAGCCGCGATCATGTTGACGTAAGAAGTTTTTTCCTCTTCAATCTTCTTAGCCAATTCAGCCTTCTGAGCGTTCAGATTCTGCTGTTCTTTTTTGGCGTCGTCAAGTTGCTTGGCAAGAGTGGCGTTCTGTTCCTTCCAGTTGTGGTGCGACGCATAGGAAACGACGCTGACTGTGAGGCAAACGACGCTCATCAACGCGATAATACCTACAAAAATTTTTCCTACCAAGTTCATGAGGTAACGTCTCCTTTGATCGAAAGAACCCATCGTTGGACGATAGCAGCAGGTTCTAACGCTTTCACTTATTTTGACGCAAAAATTTGCAAATTTTACTCAGTTGGCGCTCACGCGCGGCTTCACCCTCCGTAGAGACGCTACCGCGCAGGCTCTCCACAGTATAGTTCCAAATGGCGCCCACCGGGATTGTTTTGCCCTAAAAAGGGGATATTTTCACCAAAAACGTTGACAAAAACGCCGAATATGACGGATATGACGTTTGCAAAAACGCTCACACACAACGCCACGGCAAAAACGCCACCCTCCATTTTAACGTCAACAGGGAACTTTTTCTAGTAATAGTTTCAAAATATTGGCTGTATTTTTAACTTTTTCTGGAAAGTTTCTGTTTTGCTCGTTAAAATCGGCATGTTTTTCAGAAAATTCAACGTACGCCGCCCGCTTATCTCGCTCACATGGGCAAAATATCAATAGTAACCGTTGAACCGTCGACAGCCGCTGGCGCAACGTGAAGCGGCTTGCCTTTGCAAATGTCAAGGGATTGGCGGTGGATGTGACCGGTGAAGACTCCCAACAGATTGGGGGCGGTCAAAACTTCGTTACGGAATGCAAAGGTCGTTTCCGTATGTCCGCCTTCCGGCCAACGTGGCCGGCGTTCAATTTCGAAATTACGGTCGGTAGAGGCGTTCCAGTTCGGATGTCCGACGCCAAATCCGACGCCGCGGCCAGGCGCAAACAACGGGATATGCATGAAGAGCGCGACGGGTTCGCCGGTCGCCAATTCTTTTCTTACGATTTCAAGTTGTTCAGGAAGAATTTCGTAAATTGAATCGTCCGCCATGAGCAATTTGACGCCTTTTACATTAACGGAGTATGCGAGCGGATTAACCCCCTCGGGGTAGAGTGGCTTTAGACGTTTTTCGATCCACTCGTTTCGCAGATCTTTTTCTGAACCGGGCATGCCTTCAAAGTGCCAGTCGTGATTACCTGCGACATAGTAGAACGGAACGCCTGTTTTTTCGAGGTTCTCCAGAACGAAATCAACGCCTGCGGCGGTGGGGAAACTGACAATGTCGCCCGTGAGTACGATAGCATCCGGTTTTTGAGTTTCTGCTTCGGCGACTATTTGCTTGAACATTTCCACAGGATTCGTCTTTTCGCCCGTCTTGTAATTGGACGTCGAATTATAAGCTTTAGCCATGCGTTGCGAATAATCGACATACTGTTCGCCGCGTTCGTCGTCCATGTAGAGATGGGAATCGGAAATGTGTAATATCTTGACGGGTTTATCAACGGCTTTCGAGTAGAACTTCACTTGCCGAGAGTCGAGGGAGAAAGTCGTTTCGGGAAACGCGTCGCCATTTGGTGAATTCGCGCCTTCGGCAAAACAATGATTGGCGTCCATCGCGCCATTTGCAGCCAACGCAACGGCCGCGAAGCCTGTCGAAGCCGTTAAAAAACGTCGACGAGAGAATGAAGTATTGTCCACTGTTAATCCTCCTTACGCTTTTAGAGTAGCAAACGGTAGAAGCGGCGTTCAAACCTAAAGGACCGCAAACTGCGAAACAACGGTTGCGTTAACCGAGCGAAGTCAATTTACATTGCCGGCTCAGTTCGTGCTCTTCCATTAGTTTCTCTTTACTGTTAAAAAGCGTTATATGATCCCAAGGGAGCTCGGCTTCATGGGAGTAGGGCGTATGCGAGATCAGGTCGACGTTGACGTTGTGCCTCGCGACCGCCTCTTCCCACAGTTCAGGACGAAAATGCTCGCGCCACGGATCAAGCCGTGCGCCAAGCCTCCAAGCGGTTTCAATGACTTTCCCCAGACGGCGATCGCCGCGCGTTAGCAGACCTTCCAGCAGACTCACGTTCAGTTCGTGATATTTGACGTCTACCGAACGTTCGCGCTTCGTCTGACGTAGAATACGGTGAGCCTCAATAAAGTAGTCGCGCGACGCCATTGCTTCCCACTGTAACGGCGTGTGCGGTTTGGGGACAAAGTTGGAAACGTTGGCTACAACTTGCGGCCACTTGTTCCGAATATCCTTGCCCTGTCTGCAAATCTGATTCGACAGTTCCACGATTCCCGTTAAGTCCTCTTCAGTTTCGGACGGGAAACCGCACATAAAGTACATTTTTATTCTTGTGAATCCACTTTCAAACGCAGATTTACAACCCGAGAAAAGATCGTCGTTTGTAACTCGTTTAGCGATGCGTCTTCTCATTTCGTCTCGCGCCGCCTCAGGAGCTACCGTTAAACTTGACGAACGTTCTGTGGAGAGCCCCTGGACAACAGAGCTTAGTTGATGATTAACGCGCAAACTTGGCGCGGAGAGCGAGATTCCCTTGGGACAAAGAGCTTCGCTAATCTTTTGAAGGGCTTCTTCGAATTTAGGATACTCGCTCGACGATAGCGACAGCAAAGTCGCGTCGTCGACGCCAGTATTCGCGCAAGCGTCGCGGATAGATTCTATAATGAGCTCAACCGAGCGATAGCGCAGCGGACGCTTTAACTGAGTACTCTGACAGAAACGGCATTTCTGCGGACATCCGCGCATGATTTCTACCGACACACGATCTTGAACGCTTTCGATGAGGGGAATGAGCGGACGCTTAGGGGGCGGAAATTGATTAAGGTCGCGTACTACGGCCGAGCGAATGTATTCAGGCGCGTCGTCGCAGATTGGGCGCGGCCTTCGCGCTCGTCCAAGTTCGTCAAATTCCACTTTGTAGAATTCAGGAACATAGGCGCTGGGAAATTTTTTGGCGACTTCAAGAAGGGCTTCGCGCCGCAGGGCCCTTGACGTTTGCGGATTCAAGCAAGAGGAATCGAACGCGCCGTTTTGGGACGACTCAGGACGTGTGAAACCGACAATTCGCGAGCGCAAGTCGCTCCAAAATTCAAGTAAGGCAGGATCGGATTCTTCGCCGTCGCCCAAGAGAAATACGTCGATAAAGTCGGAAAGAGGCCCCGGATTGCATGAGGCAGGACCGCCAGCGACTACTAACGGGACTTCGATTCCGCGTTCTTCGCGATGGAGCGGTATGCGGCCTAAATCGAGCATCGTGAGAACGCTGGTGTAGCAGAGTTCATATTGCAAAGTAAAGCCGACGACGTCAAACGCGTTGAGCGGCGTAAACGTTTCAAGCGAATAGAGCGGCAGTTCCTTCTCTCGCAAAAGTTTTTCAAAGTCAGGACTTGGACAAAACGCGCGTTCACAGGCTAAATTGCCATGAGAGTTAATAACGTCGTACAGAACGCCGAGCGCGATATTTGACATCCCGATGGAGTAGACGTCGGGAAAGCAAAAACACATTCGCCCGTTTACGGATTCGGCCGGTTTCACCACTTGCCCGACTTCTCCGCCGATATATTGTCCCGGAGTTCGAATGTCGGGAAGAAGAAGACTCTCTATGGAACGACGTAATTTTTGATCAAAAAAGTAGGGGATCGGCATAAAAACGCTCTATTTGCGAGCTACGGTCATTTGGGCTGGGGAAGCGTTTCAAAAACATTGACGCGCAGCGTTGTGACCGTAACTTAAAATGGTCGTATCTGACCGTATTATAAACCCAGCCTTGTGACAAATCAAGCGAACGGCGGTATTATTTCCCGTCAAAGCCGAAAGAAAAAGTTTCCAATTCAAGATGAAAGATTGGGGTTGAAAATATAACGCATTGCTAAAAATTTTGTAACAATCTTTTTTTACGGCCGTCTGTACGTAATACAGCGAAGATAGGAGGATCGAAAGCACGTCTTTTCCTCGTTTGCTACCTTTACCATTATACGGAGAACAATGAAAATGAAGTTTGCCAACGGTTATCGCAGTTTGATTTTCTTTGGGCTTGCCCTTTTGGCTATGACGTCAGGGGCGTTGTATGCGCAGGACGCCGCGCCCTGCCCGTTTGCCGACGATTCCGTCATCGTCTATCATTCTCCTACGACTTTTGGCGCTTCCGGCGCAATTCAGGAAGTTTGGAACGACTCGGGCGTTCAGGACGCCGCAAAAACGATCTTTGATAAGATTGACTCCGCCCTCAAAGAAGCGCGTGAAAAGGAAACTTCGGAACGGAAAAAGAGCGCCTTTGATTATGTCGCTTCGATTTTCACCGACGCGACGCATGACAGTTCGTATGCGCGTTCCGTCTTCGATTGCTACTTCCGGTACGTCGACGGAGTTGTTCTGGGGTTCGAACAGGTCGAAAATATCAAATCGGCCGACGATCTTGCCAAAAGCCTCTCTTTAACTTACATTATCAATACTGATCCGTCGGGAATCAAAATCGATAAGATTCTCAAGAAGGGCGACGAATACGAGATTGTTAAGTCAACCGACTCCGAACTCGTCGGCAAGGTTTTCATTAAAGACGGCGGCGACGTCAAGGGAGAGGTCTTCTTTGGCGGGGCCAAAGTAAAAGACATGAACGAATTTGTGATTGTTTTCTCCGCGTCGCAAGGGATTGTCGAGAAAAAACTCGAACGTTTCCAGAACAGCGCCGCTTTCATTGCGAATCGCCTGGGCGACGGAAAGGTTTGTTCCGAATACATCGTTAAGCCTGCTGTTTTTGAACGCGCTCTTGCCGAACTGTCTAAGAAATCGGACGACCGGGCGAAAGTTGCTTGCGAAATGCTTAAGAAAGTTAAGTCGTATAATTTGAAGGTTAATGCCGTCGACAGCAGCCTTGTCGTTTCCTCGCGCTTGGAAGCGATTGACGCGGAAGCCGCGAAATCCTTCGTTGATCTTGCCGTTGGTGCAGTTGCCGGCGCTAAATTTAAGATTGGCGATTCCAAAGACGAAGGAGCTAAATTGGCGCTCAACGTCCTGAATCAAACCAATTTTGAGCTTGCCGCCGACGAGCCCGTCGCCGTCGGTACGTCGACGATTGAATCGAGCGTCATTTACGGCGCGCTTTCTATCGCTTGGAAGGAAGTGAAAAAGCAGATCGAAAAATGATTCTTGAGTAGCTGAATCATTGATCAGATTTTTTCGGTCGGCGCTCATGTTTTCTTATCGGAAACTGCGCGTCGACCGTTTTTTCCGTAAAAAGTAAAAAAATGCCGTTGAGGATTTGATCGGGGAATGAACGGAGATTATATCGACGACGCAATTCTTGTCGAACGGTTTCAAGCTGGCGATCAAAACGCCTTTACCGAGATTGACAACCGTTACCGTCCTCGTTTGTTCCGTTTTCTTAACATTCGCCTTCATTCGCCAGACGTAGCCGACGAGTTGACGCAAGAAACGCTGACGCGCGCTTTTGCAACTCTGTCTAACATACGCGACGGGAATCTTTTAGCGATATGGATTTACCGCATCGCATACAATATTTTCGTCGATTATTTGCGGAAAAAACGTTCGCCTGTGGAGCAAGCTCTTTCCTATAACGAGGGCGTTTCCGATAATCCTGCTTCGGATTCTGTTAAAGAGCCTTCGTTATTTTCCGGTGAAGAACGAAGACCGAACGGAGGGGTTTTCGCTTTTCCTTTACCTGACGTCAACGCCGAACGTCACGAGGAAAGAGAGAACGTTTGGCGTATCGCGAAGGAAAACCTCAAGCCGTTAGAGTTTCGTATTCTTTGGGCGAAATATGTCGAAGAATTGTCGGACGACGAGATCGCGATTTTAGTCAATAAGAATCCAGGAGCTGTTCGAGTCGCTCTTACACGTATTAGGAAAAAACTTTTTAGGCGAATTAAACGTACCTAAGACTCATACACGGTTGTTTTTGGGCGATGAGACGCCATATTGAACGGACTGACTGAACGGCGTCAGGAGCAGTGAGATGCATACAACTAAAAAAGCTACTGATTCGATGGAAGAAATTTTGGCGAAACGTCTTCGGGACGATCTCGACGCTTTTCTCGCCGACTCTTCTTTTGAAGACGAGTTCTTTGCCGCTCACCGAAACGGCGCCATGAACTCTTGGAAGAAAAAGGTCTTTTCGCTTGTCGCTTCCGCAGCTGTCGTCGCGTTAGCGGTTGGAATCGGATTGGCGGCGTACAGAGCATGGAATCCTTCTTCACCGACTCAAAATGACAATTTAGTAGCAAACAACGGCGGCGAGTTTCGGAATAACCTCGACGAGGCGCAGATAGAATCGTTAGCAAACGATGACGGCGAACTTTCAGAATCATATTTGGAAACGGTTGGCGATAAATTGGCTGATTTTTGGCCGGCCGACGACGACTCTCATCTTACCCAAAGATTGTCTAACGTGGGGGTTCGCTTTGAAAATGCGTTGTCGGCTTTTGGAACCTTGGGATTTGAAACAAACCGCAAAGAATCTGGCGAAAAACGGAGGGCCGCCGACGAAGCGGAACAGCCTTCTTCAGAAGAGAATATACTGACACAAGCTCACGACTTTATTTTTGCCGGCAATTCTGTTTTGCGCATCGATCCCGTGATCGCCGCTTTTGACGTTTTCATGAACTAGATTTACACGTTCCTTGTTATTTTCACCACGTTATTGAGGCCGCATCCAGTCGACATGGCGAGATCTCCCCGATGGATTTATACAGTTATTAGTTTTTATTAATTTGAGTGTCTCTATTTTAAGTAAAAGTGTTTATTTTTATATTCCAGTGTTGACGGGTTTGCCGCGCGATATATAATAGTAACGAATTTAAGGCGGACTCGGTTACGAGTCATGCGCGCCGTTTAGCTTCGACGTTTTGAACGCGTTGGCCGAACGAGAAAAGCGCCGTTAAACGCCTTTGCGCGACTTTCCGTTTTTTGCTCGGACGCGCATCGAGACGGGAGTCTTTCGAACGCTCTTCGAGCGCGGACTTGAAAACAAGGTCGCGTCGAGAGGGCGTTTTTTTTTTGCACAGTTCCAATCTGGTCATATAGATTTTGACAGTGTCTCGTTTCCGGCTACGGGACCCGACGGACTTGCAAGGTTTTTTTCTCTGCGACGTTTTCTAGCGTTGAAGGATCTCCCCCTGTTTTTTGCCCTTTAGGAGACGCTAAGATGCCCCGTCGCGAAGACGTTAAAAAAGTTCTTATCATCGGTTCCGGTCCTATTGTCATCGGCCAAGCTTGCGAGTTCGATTATTCCGGCACGCAAGCTTGCAAAGCGCTCCGTTCATTAGGATACAAAATCGTTCTGGTGAACTCTAATCCCGCGACGATTATGACTGATACGGTCATGGCAGATTCTACATATATTGAGCCTCTTACCGTTCCCTCAATCGAACGCATTATTGAAAAAGAACGTCCCGACGCGTTGTTGCCGAACCTTGGCGGTCAGTCGGCGTTGAATCTCGCAACCGCGCTCGACGAAGCCGGCGTTTTGAAGAAGTATGGCGTTAAAGTGATTGGCGTTCAACTCGACGCGATTCAGCGTGGGGAAGACCGTCAGGAATTCAAAAATACGATGAAGGAGCTCGGTATCGAGACTCCTCGCAGCGAAATTGCCCGTTCTCTTGAGGAAGCCGACGCTATTGCCGAGAAATTGGGTTTTCCTGTCGTTGTTCGGCCGGCGTATACTATGGGCGGCACGGGCGGCGGTATCTGCTACAACCTTGACGAGTTCCACACGATCGTATCCCGCGGACTTGCTGCAAGTCTTGTTACAGAAGTTCTTATTGAAGAGTCTGTCGCCGGTTGGGAAGAACTTGAACTTGAAGTTGTCCGCGACGCCGACAATAAAATGATCACCGTGTGCTTCATTGAGAACGTCGATCCTATGGGGGTTCACACGGGCGATTCTTTCTGCACGGCCCCTATGCTTACGATTAGCGAAGAGCTTCAGGCACGGCTTCAGAAATACGCGTACAGTATCGTTGAGAAAATCGGCGTTATCGGTGGGACGAACGTTCAATTTGCACACGATCCTATTTCCGACCGCGTCGTCATTATTGAGATCAATCCCCGCACTAGCCGTTCTTCTGCTCTAGCGTCTAAGGCGACCGGATTTCCGATCGCTCAAGTTTCCGCGAAGCTAGCTGCCGGCATGACTCTTAGCGAGTTGCCGTACTGGCGGAAAGGCACGCTAGACAAATATGAACCGTACGGCGATTATGTCGTCGTAAAGTTTGCGCGATGGGCATTCGAGAAATTCCGGGGCGTCGACGATAAACTTGGAACGCAGATGCGCGCAGTCGGCGAGGTTATGAGTATCGGCAAGACCTTCAAAGAGGCGTTCCAAAAGGCGATTCGTTCACTGGAAAAGGGCCGTCCCGGTTTGGGTTTTGCCAAGGATTTTAACAAGCTTTCGCTTGACGAACTTCTGCAGAAGATCAGCGTTCCTAACAGTTGGCGCTATTTCCAAATTTATGAGGCCTTACGTAAAGGCGCGACTGTCGATACAATCTTTGAAAAGACTAAGATCAAGAAATACTTCCTCGAACAGATGCGCGAACTGGTCGAATTGGAAGAGAAGATTATTTCTTACAAAGGAAAGAGCCTTCCGGACGATCTTTTAAAGCAAGCCAAACAAGACGGTTTTTCCGATAAGTATCTCGGCGAAATTCTGGGCGTTCCTGAAAAATCGATTCGCGACCAACGTTATGCTCTTGGCGTTAAAGAGGTTTGGAATAAAGTTCAAGTTAGCGGCGTGGAAGACGCGTGCTACTGGTATTCGACTTACAATGGCGTCGACGAAAACGTTGTGAGTCAGAAAAAGAAGATTATGGTCCTCGGCGGCGGTCCGAACCGCATTGGACAGGGGATTGAGTTTGACTACTGTTGCGTTCACTGCGCGATGGCTCTTCGAAAGAGCGGCTACGAAACGATCATGGTCAACTGTAACCCTGAAACCGTTTCGACCGACTATGACACTTCGAATAAACTGTACTTCGAGCCGCTCACCCTTGAAGACGTTTTGAGTATCTATGAAGCGGAAAAGCCGGAAGGGGTTGTCGTTCAGTTTGGCGGACAAACTCCTTTGAATTTAGCCGACGGTTTGGCGGCGAACGGCGTTAAGATTCTCGGCACGTCTCCGAAAACGATCGATATGGCGGAAGACCGAGATCAATTTCGCCATATCATGAAGAAACTCAATATTCCTCAACCGGAGTCGGGTATGGCGACAAACGTAGAGGAAGCTTTGGAAATTGCCGCCCGTATCGGTTATCCTCTTATGGTACGTCCTTCCTTCGTCTTAGGAGGCCGCGCTATGGAAGTCGTTCACGACGAACAGCAGCTAGTCGAGTATGTGAACGCGGCGGTGGACGTTTCTCCCGAACGGCCGATCCTAGTTGACCGCTTCCTTGTTAATGCCATTGAAACTGAGGCGGACGCGATTTCTGACGGCGTTACCGCCTTTGTTCCGTCTGTAATGGAACACGTAGAGCTTGCGGGCATTCACTCCGGCGACTCCGCGTGCGTCATTCCCCCGATTAGCATCGCGCCCAAGCATATTGAAACGATTCGCGAATATACGAAACGAATCGCCGTCGAGATGGGCGTCGTCGGGCTCATGAATATTCAGTATGCGATCGCTAACGAGGTCGTGTATATCCTAGAAGCGAACCCTCGCGCGAGCCGTACGGTGCCGCTCGTTTCAAAGGTGTGCAATATTCAGATGGCCGCGCTTGCTACGCGAGTTATGCTTGGCGAACGGCTTGCCGATCTCAATCTGCTTCCGAAACTTATCGCACATTACGGCGTTAAAGAGGCAGTGTTCCCGTTCAATATGTTCCCTGAAGTCGATCCGGTTCTTGGTCCCGAAATGCGTTCGACGGGTGAAGTTCTCGGTCTTTCGCATTCGTTTGGTCTCGCGTTTTACAAAGCGGAAGAAGCGGCCGGCAGCGTCCTGCCAACGGACGGAACCGTTTTGATGACAATTTCAGAAACCGATCGTCAGGGGAGCGTTTTTGCCACGGTTGCTCAGGGGTTTGCGAGACTTGGATTTAAAATTCTCGCTACGGACGGCACGTATAAGGAACTGTGCAAGCTCGGCGTGAAAGCGGAACGCGTTCATAAGATAAATGAAGGCCGTCCCAATCTTGTCGACGCGATGAAAAACAACGAAGTTCAGCTCGTTGTGAACACACCTCTCGGAAAACGCGGTCAGACCGACGATTCTTACATTCGTAAGAACGCAATTCGACTTCGTATTCCTTACATGACCACACTTGCCGCCGCTTTCGCGGCTCTGAAGGGAATCGAAGCAATTCGCGGCGGACTTGAGAACGTCTGCTCGTTGCAGGAATATCACCGTTAGTTTTACGTCGTTATATACAGTAACGCGTTACGTCGGTTTTCCGGCGTTCTTTACCCTCGTTCTCGCGCCGCGTAGAACGGGGGTTTTCTTTTGATCGGTAGACTTTTTTCGTTTAATCGCTCCGGAACGAAGTAAAAGAATAGATTCAGTTTAAAATACGTCGTGTTCCTAAACGAAAGGACCGGTCTCCTCAGCGCTCAGGCTTGAAGAAACCGGTCCTTTTGATCATTGAATTCTAAAATTGGGGCTGTTGGGAAACGCCCCGGCGTTTTACTTCGTCTCAGAGACGGGCCCTACAAATTCTAAGTAGTCGTCCAAAACGTGAGTAGAGCCATCTTGAATTGTAGCGACAGCTGCGGCGATTTCGGAAAGGGACTTCGTAATATAGTAATCGGCAACCTTCTTTTTTCTGTCGTTCTTCGCGGCTTGCGCGAGGAGATAGTGTCCGATAAGAATCGCGATTCCCGCCTCAACCATCTTGCGTGCGCGCAATTCTACGTAAGCGGAGCCCTTTTCACGCGCGAATGTGAGCGCGTCAGTCAATTTCGCATGCGCGGTAACAAGCTTTGACTTAAGCGCGTCAAGAGTTTCGTCGCCGAATTCTTTGTTTTCAAATTCTTCAATGTAGCTCTTGTATACCCCAGAGGTCAGACCGCGAATAGCTGCAACCACCTGAAGCTGAGACGTTCCTTCGTAAATCGTCGTGATTCGCGCGTCACGGTAATAACGCTCGGCGGCGTAGTCTTTCATGTAGCCGCTTCCGCCGAGAACTTGGATCGCGTCGGTTGAGACGCTAATACTCATCTCGCTGCAGAAGAACTTGCTCATAGGCGTGAGCATCGCGTTAAGCTTTTTGAGCGAACGCGATTTCTGCTTGAACTCTTTCTTTTCTTCCGCAGAAAGTGAATCGGCATTCCGTTCAAGCAAACGGTTGATATTGTTTTCATAATCGCAGACACGCGCCGTTTCGTAGCACAGCGCGCGGGCCGCTTCGATTCGCACGCGCATATCGACGACCATTTCCGCAACGGCGGGCAAATGCTCAATCGGCGCTCCAAACTGTTCGCGGGAATTCGCGTAATCGCGTGCCAGACGCTGAGCCGCTTCTGCTACGCCCAACGACTGTGCGGCAATTCCAAGACGGGCGCCGTTCATAAGCGACATAACATAGGTGATCAGACCGCGCTGACGTTCGCCGATAAGTCGGCAAGGCGTGTTATTGAAAACAAGCTCGCAGGTCGGAGAACCATGAATTCCCAATTTATTTTCAAGATGTCGCACTTTGACGGTAGGACCGCGATCGCAAACGAAAAGGCTGAGTCCACGTCCGTCGGAAATTTGCGCTTCGCTGCGCGCAAGGACGAGGAGAACTTCGCCGCACCCGTTGGTAATAAAACGTTTGACTCCGTTCAAAAACCAATCGCCCTTTTCGTTCTGATAAGCTCTGACGCGCACCGCTTGCAGGTCGGATCCAGCGTCCGGTTCGGTAAGCACCATGGCGCCGGTTACCTCGCCGCGAGCAAATTTCGGAAGGTATTCGTCTTTGATTTCGTCGGAAGCAAAGGCGTAGATGGTCTCGGCAATTCCCTGCAGCCCAAACATGTTCATAAAGGAACAGTCGCCGCGCGCGACAATTTCTGTCGCCATCGTGTAAACGAGCGTCGGACAGTTGATTCCGCCGTACTTGCGGGGAAGGGTAAAACCTTGAAGATCGGCCAAACTCATCTGATCCAAGTTCTTTTGAACGAGAGGATGAAGCGTAACCGTTTGATTCTCATTAAGGGTGTTTCCCTCAGCGTCGACTGTTTCGGCATTTTTCGCCAAAACATTTGCGGAGACGTCGCCGACGATCTCGAGAACACGGCGGTAGTTGTCGATGGCGTCGTCTATATCGCGAGGCAAATAGTCGGCGTCGCCATTCGGCGTTTCGCGCTCTTGTATCGCGGCAATATCTTTCAGATCAAAATAATCGAACAGGAATTGGATATCCTGATTGTCGGTGTAAAAATTGGCCATAAAATCCTCAATTTTCTCGGTGACGTATGCGCGGCGCGCATAGAGAAGGAAACGTCGGTATTATACAATAATTGCGCGTCCTCTAATAGCCCATTTTTCGTAGGAGAATCGATTTTTTCTGTTTGAATTGAAAGCTGTAAGAGCCCTTACGCCGCCGTCTCATCCAACGAAAAAGAGTCCAATCCTGAAAACAAGACTGGACTCTCCGTACTTCAATGAACAAGGCAAACCTGTCTACGTTCAGATTTATATCCGTTGACCGCAGGTCATTCTTCCGTTTCGTCTTTACTCGCGCTAGACTTTTTATCGGACTCCTTTACTGCGGCGTCAACTTCGTCTTCGATACCGGCGACGCCTTTTTTGAATTCCACGACGCTCCGCCCGACCGAACGCATTACCGACGGAAGGCGATTTCCAAAAAGGAGAAACGCAATGACGGCAAGGATCAGCATTTGGGGACCCGAGAAAGCAAAACCAAACAGACTAAACATGTTATATGCCTTTCGTGTAATATAAACGATTTTGCCAAAAGCCAATGCAAGTCACCTTGCCAGGCGCCTACAGCGAAATCGCGTTTTTTAAATTTAATCTATCGCTGGCGCATCCTAAGAAGGAAAGACGTAAAGGAAAGCGCCAACTTCGATCGCGGGCAGATTCGTTAAGATACGAACGTGCCGCGTTCCGGATAATGCAATTCTAACGAAAACGCAGGAAACGTCAACGCGCCTCAAGCCTCCGCGCGCTCATTCTATCATTATTTTGCGAAGATATGAACTATTTTTCTCTCAGTTTTCCGCAAAATAAAAAGGAGGAATCGTCGTTGTTCCTTGTTTTTGCTATAAATGGTAAAATTGGCACAGTCTTTATAACTGTTAAATTTTACCTTGTTTTTTCTTCTTCAAGGAGGGCCGAGCGAGCGGAAAACAGAGACCAATTTAACGCGTGTAAAGTAGTAATTACGCAGTCAAACAATCGGTTTGCCGTTTTCCGAATTCAACTCAAAACAGTTTGTTCTTCCGGAGGAAACAGTATTCTAAACTTTTCTGATAGCGCTAGAATCGTCTTGACGCTCAACGTCTCCGCGCGAATTTCTCCTTTTAAATCCATTTCGTCTAAAATTCTATCGACGACGCCTTTTTCGAGGCGGTTTTTAAACGCGCTGCAAAGAACGGAACGAATGAATTTTCTGCGATGGAAAAAAAGCGCCCGCACGAACTCGTGGAAAAAACGAAGATTCTTAATCTTTGCGCGCTTTTTTTCGTTATAGATCAATTGGACGATCGCAGAATCTACCTTGGGCCGGGGCCAAAATACGCTCGGGGGCATAATACGCACGATGCGACAGTCGCATTGCGCTTGCATCCAGACGGCTAACGCGCCATAGTCTTTAGTCCTTGGCTTGGCGACGATCCGATCGCCGACTTCCTTTTGAATTGTAACCGTCATTGAGACGGGAGGGACGTCAGTCAAAAGGAGATTCGACATGAGCGGCGTGGCTATTTGATAGGGCAGATTTGCGCACAGCTTAAAACGGCGGTCCGGGGATTTCGCGAGTTCTTCACGAACGACGTCAAGCACTTCGCGGTTCAGGCGGTTTTTGTTTTCGAGAATATCTGCGAACAGAAAACGAATATTGTTTTTGTCCCAGTGTTCTTGCTTTGCCATTTCATGCATTACGGAATCGACTTCAACCGTGATAACTTGTCCCGCTTCCAGAGCCATTGCCCCCGTTAAGGAGCCCGTACCAGTTCCGACTTCAAGTACGACGTCGTTTTTGTCTAGGTTTGCGGTTTCGTGCAATAGGTGAAGCAAATTCAGGTCGATTAGAAAATTCTGACCTAGTTTACCGCGAGGATGAATCCCTAACGTTTCGAAACGTTGCATTAAATAGGCGCGCGTTTGATTGTTGGAAGAGCCTTCGCCCATAAAGTCGTCCTTAATCTTTGATTTTCAACTGATCCGTTGGTAATTACAATATCCGTATGTCAAACGATTTCTCCGTCGTTCAAAAACTTTATCGTCTATGACAGCCGGCGTCATTTTTCTACGTCTTTTGGTTTGACTGGGACGAGTCAAGTTTGTCGAGAACTCTAATGAAGAGTTCGTCAAAATTTTTAATCCCACGTATTTGCGGCGTGACTGCAGGCGCCGCAAATATGCGAACTCGTTTAACATAGTCGTCAAACTGTTCCTGAGCTAACGCCCGAACTACCGGCGAAACCTCTGAAAGGGAACGATAGACGTTTTCATCGGGGTAGTAAACGTCTATTTTGAATTCAACTTCCTTATCGACAGGCGGAGCGTCGATGAGCACGTCCCCGGGTGCAATATTCAATTCCTCCGCGAGAAGATTCGAAATATTCCTTAATTCCGGATAGGGTCGCCCGGCGACTCGCCTGTACAGAGAGGTTTCTTCCATTGCGCTGAATTGCCTAATCCTTTTAAACAGCGCGCGCTGTTCTCCAAAGAGTCCTTGCCAAAGTCTACGAGCTTCCGAGAGTTTGGGAGACTCGTTTGCTCTCTCATTGCAACAGTCCCAGAGGTACGTTTGAATTTTTCCGTCTGATAAAGTCTTTATTTTTTCGAAAATGTTCTTCACGCCTGATTCGGACGCGACGCAGTCGAAGAGTCTTTGAAACATCACGGTTGCGGAGCGCGCGGCGTGATGCCAATAAACTTCACTAAACATGACGTAGCGTGCGAAAACCATGAGTTCAGCCGCTGTTTTGCCCTTTACGGAAATCGCAACGCCGTTGCCGTTTTTATTGAGACAAATACTCCCGACGAGGCGATCCAGATCGTAATTCTTTCCGTAGGGGACGCCTGCCGCGTGGCTGTCGCGCATAAGGTAGTCCATCTTGTCTACGTCGATAGGCCCTGACAAAACGCTTGCGAGCAGCTGAAAAACCTTTTTGCGTCTGGCGTATTCGTCCTCAGTTTCGCCGTTATGACGGGTCGGCGAGCGTTTCATCAGAATCGCGCCGATATCGTCGGGAGCAATTCCCCAATCCTCTCTAAGAATCGGCTCTAATTCTCCAAACAGGTATTCGTCCGCGAGCTTTTCATGCGATTTGAACCCGGGCGTCTTCAAATCTTCTATCAAGTGACAAAATGGAAAATGCCCGACGTCGTGGAGCAAAGAGGCTAAAATCAACGTTTCAGCTTCTTTTACCTTCACCGTCGCCGCAAATACTTCGTCATGGGCAAGTCGCTTGAGGAGTAGAAGCGAAAGCCGATAGACGCCAAGCGAATGCTCAAAACGCGTATGAGTCGCGCCAGGATAGACAAGCTGGACAAAGCCAAGTTGAGACGTGTTTGCAAGTCTGCGAAACGCTTTTGTGTCGATAATCCGGCGCACGCGGGGCGTGAGCGGGACGTCGAGTTCGGGCGGTATTCGCACGATCGACGACCTAGCGTCTAAGCCCGCTATTTCGGGAATAAAAAGGAAGTCGCGACTATTGGAAGCTTGCATTAGTTAAAAAATCCAAATTTACTGGTTTGCGGATCCGGGGTTTTCTTAACTTCTGATAATTCCGCTTCAAATAGCTCTTTGAGTTGTTGAACCGCTTCGTTTTTATCAAGTTGACGACTAACTTCCTGAAAATTTACCGTGCGTTCTCGTTTAGGAACGCTACGTGGGGAATTCGGCGATTCTCGGAACGGCGAATTGGGACCGTACCGTTTCGAAACGTCGTTCGCCTGCGGCGCGGGATTTCCAAATGAAACTG
The DNA here is from genome assembly GCA_946541595.1 of uncultured Planctomycetales bacterium. Lineage (GTDB taxonomy): Bacteria > Planctomycetota > Planctomycetia > Pirellulales > Thermoguttaceae > RUG369. The sequence continues at coordinate 4,727 of CAMNJU010000025.1, read as the reverse complement.
GGGCATAGCCGTTTGCCGGTGCGGTTGAGGTTGCGACGACCGTCGAATCGATAATGCAGCGCAAATCGACGCGTTCGCCAAGAATATCCGAAAGCCGATTGACAATTTTGCCTTTTTCACTTTCGCAGTAATCGCGCTGTGACGAACACCCTCCCGGAAAAGAAACGATAAACTGGTTAGGCGCTTCCGCTCTAACCGCGCAAAACGCGGACGCCTGACCGGGCAGCACGACGCCAAAGTTCGTTGTATCAAGCCAAATATTAGCCAGCTGTTCGGGAGAAAAGGACAGCCAAGGCGAGTTGATCGAGACGTTCGATTCAATTTTGAGCGATTCATCCGTCTCGGCGTACGTCTGCACCTCCTCTTTTGATTTGGGCGCTTCAGGCGTGAATTGGGATTGGCCCCTCCATGCGCTTCCATCAGCGCCGATCTCGGACTTTTCGTCATTCTTATCGGGCGCTTCTTCCGGCTTTTTTATCGACTCAGCCCCGTCAGGGGATTCGGATACTACCGTATCGGGATTGGATATTACTGCGTTATTTTTTTTTTGATCGTCCTTTTCTTCTAACGAGGACGATGGAAGTGAAAGAGGAACGTTGGGGAACGCGCCCTGTTTTATCTGGGTGATAAGCGACTCTAACGCTTGGAACGAATCTAACTGGCATAGCCTAGCAAACGCGAGCTCGGCCAGTATACGCGCCTGCGCGCTAACGCGCATACGCTGAGCCGTTTGATCGAGTATCTGTAAAGAGGCCAAGATGCGTCGCATTCCCAAATTGTGAGCCGTCTTTTGCAGCTCAGGGAGACGCGCGGCGGGGGAATAGTTCAACTCGTTTGCGCCGCAACCGACGCCGACAACCATAAGATCTCGGTACACGCCCAGCGTCTGTTCGATCAAGACGCCGAAATCAACGCCTTGATTTGCCGATTCATTTAGTAATTCGAACGCGCGCGCCGCGTCGCCCTGCGACGTTGCCTCTAGTAGATCGAAGATCTTTTTGTCGTCTACCGATCCGAGCATTTTATGCACGTCGTTCTGCGAAATGTATTCCGGAGCAAAGGAGAGCAGCTGCTCCAATAAGGACTGGGCGTCGCGCATCGACCCGTTCGCGCGGCGAGCGAGAATCTCAAATACGCCTTCTTCGGCTTTTGCGCCCTCTTGACCGGCAATTTGAGCCAGCCTATCGGCAATTGATCGCCCGTTGATCCCGTTAAAATCGAATCGCTGACATCGCGAAAGGATTGTAACCGGGATTTTATTCGGCTCAGTCGTGCAGAAGATGAACTTTACGCGCGCGGGCGGCTCTTCGAGCGTCTTTAAAAGCGCGTTAAAAGCTTCCCGCGTCAGCATGTGGACTTCGTCGATAATGTAAATCTTGTATAGAGAACGCGTTGGCGCAATCATTGCATTTTGGCGCAGTTGACGGATTTCGTCAACCCCGCGGTTACTCGCGCCGTCGATTTCGATAACGTCAACGTCTTCGCCTGTCGCGATACAAACGCAACTGTCGCACTTAAGACAGGGGCGCGTCGTTGGACCTTCGACACAATTCAAGGCTTTGGCGAAAATTCGCGCGCACGAGGTTTTACCGACTCCGCGAGCTCCGGTAAATAAGTATGCGTGCCCCACGCGATCTGTTTCTATGGCGTTTGAAAGCGCTCTGGCGACCGTTTCCTGACCAATGAGTTCGTCAAATGCCTGAGGACGATACCGGCGAGCGACTACCTGATATGCGCTAGGTTTGCTTTCTGATGGCGCAACGGAACTCTCTTGACTAGACTCTTCCGGTTTTACAGGTTTGGTTTGGGTAGACGGCTCCGGCGTTTCTTTATTGGCTTCGACCTGAGGAGGAACGTCAATCTTGGGGCGCTCAGAAGTTATTGTATTTTCTTCGGCAGTTTCTCGGAGTCGCGGTTCTTCTCCTCTCTTATCGGGCTTTTCTGAATCTGACAGGCGTGCCGACGCGTCTTCTTTCGCCTCTTGCAAAGGCTCCAGAACTAGACTTGGCGATTCATTCTTTGGGGAATCGGGCTCAGAATGGGGGGTAGGTTTAGGTGATTTTCGCGCCCGTTTTGTCGGTTTAACCGGCTTTTCTTCCGCGTCTTTTGAAAAAAGACTTTTAGGAGCGTCACTCTCCGAGTCGTTCGGTTCGGCGGCAAAGAGGAAGCTGGACGAATCAGAATCAGAAGATTCCTGTTGTGACCGTTTCATGTGCTGCTCCTGAAGGACTGAATTCGATAATAGCCGTTGTAAAAAGACGGTAAAAGTCGAAGAACGCCGACGGCGGCGGAATCCTCCTTACAGGCGCTACAACGCCGATCGACGCAGCCAGAAGGATAGGAAAACGCCAAGAAACAAAAAAAACGACCTTCAACGAGAACCCCGGCACATAAGAGTAACCGCTTATGGCTGCTCGATTTCTCGCCTGACCAGGTTCACGACCTCCCATTGCTGGGGGTCTCGTTGAAGGCCGTTCAAAAAGATAAAGTCGACCCTTACCGTTTGACGCCATTTTATATTCTTCCGTAAAGAACTCAAGGGGGTGAATTTCTTTTTTCAAAAATTTATGCATATTGGGGAAGGCGCTTGATTTTCAGCCTTTCCTACTGTAAATTAGGGCGGTTCCATGGAGTGCGACCGGCTTGAGATATCTATGGAAGTCTTTTTCCGAATAGCGGCTGCCCTTGGAATTTTCGAGAGCCTACATAGTTTTGCTCTGAACGTCAGGCTGAATTTCAGAAAGGAAGGGCCAAGTTCTGCAATTTCTGTGAAGGGCGTTGTATTACCGTTATTTGAGAAAGAGGAATAGGAATTACAATGAAGCGTCGAGCCTGTCTATATGCGTGGCTTTCGGTATTTCTTGCGGTCTTCGATTTCTGTTGGGCGAGCGCCTTTTCTGAAAATAAGGTTGCGCAGGCACAAGAAACGGCCGCACAAATTCGTTTCGAACAGATAAACGGCGTTTCTTATTATTCCGACGAGGAACTGAGCAAGGGAGACGAGTATCAGAAATCACAATGCGTGCTGGACATACTCTATCCGAAAGATTCGCCAGTTCCTTTTAGTACGATCGTCTGGTTCCACGGTGGCGGACTGACTGGCGGACAAAAATACTTTCCCTCCGCCTTTAAACGCTTGAAGGCGTTTCAGGAAGGGCGGCTGGCAATAATTGCAGTCGGGTACCGTCTTTCTCCCAAAGTTTCCTTTCCCGGTTTTATAGAGGACGCGGCTGCGGCAGTCGCATGGACGCTCCGTCACATTTCTGAATACGGTGGGGATCCTAAAGCGGTCTTTGTTTCCGGAGGAAGCGCCGGCGGATATCTGACTGCAATGATTGGAACGTATCCGAAATGGCTCGCGGTTTGGGGCGTCGATAGAAGCGAACTTGCAGGTCTGATTCCGGTCAGCGGTCAGATGACGACGCACTTCCACGTGAAAGAACTGCTCAATTATCCTGGCGACCAGTACAATCCCGTAATTGACGAAAACGCTCCTCTGGGAGGCCTTTCGAAAGATTATCCGCCAATTTTCTTCGTTATGGGCGATCGTAAGGTGGAGTGGAAGTGTCGAGTTGAAGAAAATGAACTAATGTACGCGTCTCTGAAAGCTCTTGGCGCTCCATTGGCGGAGTTTTCTGAAAACGAGGGTTTTACTCACGGTATTTCGGCCATGGGAGAGGATATTAAACCCGAATTGCTCGAACAGATTGACGCCTTTATTGTCAAAGCGTGTGCTCTGAAGGAAAAGAAAGAGTAAATCTCCTTTACTGAAGACGACGTGTTGAGAGCAGAAACGCCGACTTCTGCTCTCAATTCTCTTTAGAGATGTTGTCGTATGCTCTCTGTTTTTCGGGGACGTACAGATCCTGCTGGGCGGCGTGGCCCTCGTTTTTCGCGCTTGACGGGCAAATGAAAAGGGTTAGAATGTTTAAACCCGATTGGACGGTTTTGTCCGTCTTTTGGGGAAGCGACAAATTGAAGAAAACTCGAGAAAAGACGTTTACGAGGTTAAAATGACGCAGGAATCGCTCAAAGACGCGCAAGCTCCCAAAACGATGTATGACAAGATCTGGGAAAATCACCTTGTTTATCAAGAGCCGGGCGACGATTCCGCGATTATTTACGTTGATCAGCTGCTTTGTCACGAAGTAACGAGTCCTCAGGCGTTTGAGGGATTGCGGATGGCCGGACGCGGCGTTCGCCATCCGGATCGTGTTATGGCCGTTCAAGATCACGACGTTCCTACTACAGACCGCGACAAACCCATCGCCGACCCGATTGCCCGTAAGCAGATCGAAACCCTCCGCGCAAACTGTAAGGAATTTGGAATCCGCCTGTATGATCTTAACGACGTTGAACAGGGGGTTATTCACGTTGTCGCTCCGGAAGAAGGGCACGTCCGGCCCGGTATTACCCTTACGTGCGGAGACAGCCATACGGCGACGCACGGCGCTTTTGGCGTTATCGCGATGGGGACTGGCACGAGCGAAGTGGAGCACGTGCTCGCGACTCAGACTCTTCGTCAGAAAAAGATGAAGCAGATGCGTATTACCGTCGACGGAAAATTAAGCGTCGGCGTAACCGCCAAAGATTTGATTCTCTACATTATCAATAAACTGACGACAGCCGGCGGGGCGGGCTACGCCGTCGAGTTTGCCGGAGAGGCGTTCCGTTCTCTTTCAATGGAAGGTCGTATGACCGTCTGTAATATGGCGATTGAGATGGGC
>CAMNJU010000024.1 GCA_946541595.1 uncultured Planctomycetales bacterium | reverse complement strand
CGACTTTTCTTCTTCTAACTTCGACAAATCAAGCCCCAATTCCGCCGCAGCTTCCAACTTTTCAAGTCCCTTACCTTTGAATAAACGCTCTAACGTTTCATTTGTTTGCGCAGTCATAAAAGCAAATGCGCGTGCGTTCAATTCTGAAGCGTCCGGTTCCAAAACACGCACGTTGCGAACCCATGAGCTATAAAATCGCTGTATGGGCGACATTTGAACTTCGCAGTCTGGATCAGGGGAAACGCCCCAGGGGTCTTCCGGTTTCGCGTCTTTACTCCGGTGAATTGGCGCGCCAGACGGACGCCAGAAAGACGCCGTCGTCATGCGGAGCACGCCAGAATTGCAAGGAAGCTCATAGATCGTTTGAATTGTTCCTTTACCAAACGAACGCGTTCCAAACACTTTTGCGACTCCGGCGTCCTGAAGGGCCGCCGAGACAATTTCCGACGCGCTGGCGCTGTCTCCGTCGATTATAACCGCGACTTGGAATCTTCTCAGGCGCCGTTTATGCGCAACGTACCGCTCTAAAACGCCCTCCTTGTTCCTGGTTTCGACAATGGGAGAACCGTCCGAAAGCAGTTCGTCGCATATCGTAACAGCGTCGGGCAAAAAACCGCCGGGATTGCCACGAAAGTCCAAAATAACTTTTTTTACGCCCTGTTCTTCAAGTTTGGTAAGGGCTGCAGTGGTTTGGGCTCCCGTTGAATCGACAAATTCTTCTATGCAAACGTAGCCAATCTCAGGATGGTCTTTAAGAGTGAAAATCCAATTCTCTTTATCGTCCAGCCGATCTCCGGAAACGACGTCTTGCTGAACGACCCCGCGCGTAATAACTACCTCTTTAAGCTCTGAATCGCCAGTCTGCACGTCGTCGCTGTCTGTCGATTCGTTTTTAGAGACGGATCCCGGCGTTGCGGCAATCGCCCCAGCAAATTCTTTAACGGTTTGGCGAGGGCGAATTTTAACTGTAACCGTCGTGTCTTCTTTACCGCGAAACATACCGGTCAAATCAACCAAAGACAGGGAAGCAGTTTCTTTGCCGTCGATTTCAACGATACGGTCGCCGAATTTTAAGCCCGCTTTCGCCGCCGGAGAACCGCGAAGGGGGACAAAGTAAAATTCGCCAGACTCTTTGTCCTTAATAAAGTTGCCGAGTCCTACGCCGGCATATTGCCCCTGAATTTCGCGCATATACTCTTTTTTGTCACGAGGAGGAATATACGCCGTATAGGGTTCGTCTCCGACTGCGGCGACGAGACCGCCGAGCGCGCCTTGAAAAAGCTCGTCTCGATCCGGTTTTTCGAGACAGCGTTTCTCAAGTTGCGCGGCAACTTGTCGGATAATTTGATCCCGAGGCGTCGTTTTACTCGCGATAAAGAGCGAAATTAAAATGACGAATACCGCAAAGTATATATTCCTTAGAGGCATGGATAACCCTTATTTTTAAACGGTAAAAACTCCATTTTGCAAACGAGCGTCGCTAAAAGCGTTACTTAAACGAAAGGAAAACGCCAATAATTGACAGGACCGTTCAAATATCAAGCGCTCCGAATGCGGAATGGACTTGGCGGATACCACGTTCGTTCCGACTCGGACATTTTCGTTTGTAAAAGAAGAGGAGCCAAAAGGAACTCTTCGCCAAAAGTTCTCATTTCACTCAATTGACATTATAATTGTTTCCTACTAATTCGCAAGGAATAGAAGCGTTAAATATAGCGCTGAACCAAACAATGCAGGATCGAGCGTCTTGACGAATTTTTCAATAATCGTTAGCATTGAGCAAAATCAGGGGAGCAATGAACAATAGAGTTTTGAACTCAGATGAAGAAGGGTACTATGACTTCTGGCATTCCAATCGTTGAAGCCGCAGAATTAGTCCGAGCGTCTCGGCCTTTAATTCACTGCATTACCAATATTGTAACGGTGAACGACTGCGCTAACGTAATACTTGCCTTCGGCGGTTCGCCCGTTATGGCGGAATCGCCAGAGGAAGTTGCCGAATTCGTGGCGCTGAGCAACGGTCTCAATATCAATTTGGGGGCGACAGGCGCGCAGACTCTTGAGGCAGATTTTATCGCCGGTAAGCGAGCAAACGAGCTTAACGTTCCGGTTACGTTCGATCCGGTTGGCGCCGGCGCTTCCAGATTAAGAAACGATTTTTCTGCGCAACTTTTGAAGGACGTGCGTTTATCCGCTATTCGCGGGAATATGTCAGAAATGAAAGCTCTGGCGACAGGCGTTGGAGACACCAAGGGCGTCGACGTTTCAGGCGACGACGAAATCACAGAGGTTAACTGGCGTGAAAAAGGGGAAACTCTCAAGAGATTCGCGGCGTCTATTGGAACCGTCGTCGCCGCTTCTGGCCCAATTGACGTCGTAACCGACGGACGCGTTGTTTGCGGCGTTCATAACGGGTCGCCAAAGATGGCGCAAATAACTGGAAGCGGTTGTATGTTGACGAGCGTCGTATGTCTTTGGATTGCAGCCGCGCGTATGGGCGGAGGAAGAATTAGCGACTTTGAAGCGGCAGTTTCCGCAATTGCCACTTTCGGTATTTGCGGCGAGATTGCCGAGAAGAAAACACAGCTGAAGAATGGCGGCCTGCTTACGTTCCGAACAGAATTAATCGACGCAGCCTCTATGATTACACGAGAAGAGATTGGCAAATACGCAAAGATCGAGGTCGTATGAATCGGCGTGCAATGTGTGATACGTGAATAACTTGAAGAAGTTGATTGATAAAGGATTTGTATAATCGATGAAACGCGCGTTGTTATTTACGTTATGTCAGCTCTTGTCAGCTCTATTTTTTGCCTTTCCCGTTGGCTTGATTACGGTCAAAAACGCCTGCTCGTTCGACGACGACGGCTGGAAAAGCGTAGAACGGGCAGAGAATGAGAAGCCCGCAGTACTTGTGGTTTGCCCGCCCGTTTTTGAATCGGCGCTTCAGCCTTGGATTGAGTACCGTCGGTCGCAGGGATACGAGTTTCTTCTTTTGTCGCTTGCCGCAACCAATAGCGACGGCAGCGTTGACGAAGGTATTCAACTTGAACCGGTGGCTTCTCCAGGTGAAATTAAAGCAAAGATTCTCAAAGTTGCAAAAGATCACGACATAGCGGCAGTTGTTCTCGTCGGAGACGGCGCGCCGACATTAGGTTCTCAGTATAACTGGCGAGACGTCGTGCCCGCCGCCCGAGTTCGATCGTTAACCCTGGAAGTTTTCGGCGGAGAAGACGTTATTGCGACTGATTCTTTTTACGGCGATCTGGACGACGACGGTTTTGCCGACGTGCCGGTCGGTCGTTTTCCTGTTGAGACGCCCGAAGAATTGCGCGCGTTAGTTGCTAAGATTATTCGATACGAGACGTCTTCGCCTGCTGGAAACTGGATGCGTCGCATTAACCTTTACGCCGGGCCCAATGGCGTCGATTTACGCGTTATTGGGAGTCGCCAAGGCGGCGAACTTAGCGATTCCTCTCAAACGCGAGGGATTTCTTCGCTTGTCGATTCAATTATCGATAATACGGCGCGTAAGATGTTCGCCCAATTTCTTCCGCAAGAGTTTTCTGTTTCACTGACTCAGTGCTCTCTCAGGAATAATTTTTGTCCTTATCCGCCCGATTTTACCGACGTCTTTGTCCAACGCGCTAACGAAGGTTCTCTTTTTTTTGTCTATATGGGACATGGCCGCGTCTTAGGACTCGACAGATTTGTCGCAGGTAATAGAGATTACGGTATTTTCGAAATTGAAGATTGCGACCGTTTAAACGCCGCGAATCATGCGCCAATTGCCTTTTTCTTTGCGTGTTATACGGGCGCGTATGATGCAAATTGCGCGTCTCTGGCTGAAAAAGTCGCGCTTGCTCCAAATGGTCCCGTCGCAGTGTATGCCGCGAGTAGATTGTCCGCCCCTTACGGTATGAGCGTACTTGGAGCTTCTCTTTTGGAGTGCGCGTTAAACGACGAAAGCGAGTCCCTTGAAGAACACACTTTGGGAGAAATTATCTTGCAGGCCCAAAAGAGGGCGATGACGCCTTCAACAGAAATAGAAGATGAGGAAGCTCTCGAATTCAATCCGGAAGACGTTTTTTCTGAGGATTCAGAAGCGAAAAAAGACGACGAAAATTCTCCTAATCCAACCCTCACATTAGACGGAGAAATGGAAAACAACGTTTCAAATAAAAACAAGCAGCCAGGCGAACACATTGAGATGATTAATCGCCGTCTTCAAAAGAGTCTAGACAGAGCGAAAGAGCTCGAACGAATTCGATCGTCGTTTCGCTTAACTCTCGAACGTGCAGCAGCGATCTTCGATCCGACAGCGAGGCGTCTAGACGAGCAGATCCGAGATCATATTTTGGAATTTAACCTTTTTGGCGATCCTTTGCTGCGAATTCATTTTCCGAAACGGGTTAATATTGAACTTAATGACGTCGTATATTCCGGGACTGAATTTGAAGTCTCCGGCTCGATCCCGCAGACCGCCAATAAGGAATATATGGTCCAGGCGGAGTTACTTTTATCCGATTTCAGGTCTAGGGTTACAACGCCTGATCGAAAAGGACCTTTTGAGGAATCGAAAAAAAACGAAGAGGAGTATCGCCAAACATATCTTGAATCGAACGTCTTTGTCGTCGACGCGGTCAGAACGACTTCGCGAGACGGTAACTTTACAGCAAAAATTATTCCGCCTAACGGTTTTACCGGGGAAAGCGTCGTTCGTATTGCAGCATTTGACGGAAAGAATTTTTATATTGGTTCGAAAAAGATTTTTGTACGGCCCAGCGTTTCGACGGAACAGGAGAGGTAATCGCTCCACAAGACCCCAAGAGCTCCTTGCTTAGCGCCAACGAAGTATTATTATTCGTTATCGCTTTAATTGGCGCCCGCTATTGTTCATTGAAATAAAGAGAGTAGCAGTCTGTTTTTTTGTTTTCAATATATTCCGCCTGCGTCCACGGAATTTACTAGTGAACGCAGGCATTTTTTGAAATCGATCATAACGTCAACGGCGCTTATTTGAAGCGCCCATGGCTCTGACGGCCAGATAGAGAAGTTGAACAACCGTTTGCAACATTGCGGCGACGTAGGTCAGAGCGGCGGCGCCAAGCATAGTTTTGACCACCGATAAATCCTCGCCTTGAACAAATCCTAGCGATTCAAGTTGTCGCTTAGCTCTGGCGCTCGCGTTGTATTCAACGGGTAGATTTATTATTTGAAGGAACGCAACACAAGCAAAGCACGCCACGCCAGCAAGCAATAGGGGCTTAATATTCGCTCCTGCCCCGAGAGCCATAAACAACATTGCCGAGTTGCTGCCGAAAGAAGCAAGAGGCACTGCCGCTTGACGAATAAGCATCGGCCGATAATGCTGAGCGTCCTGAAGGGCATGTCCCGCCTCGTGAGCGGCGACGCCAACCGCCGCTAAATTACGCCCATTATAGGAATTTTCACTTAACCGCAAGACTTTCGCGCGCGGATCGTAATGATCGGAAAGCTCGCCCGGTATCCGTTCAATTGCGACAGACTGCAATCCGGCGGAATCCAAAATTGCTCTGGCGGCCGCCGCGCCCGTTAGAGCCGACGGAAACTGACAAGCACGCGAATAGCGCGACATAAGCGATTTTCGCGCAAACGCCGCTAAAGCGACGGGAATGGCGGCGATTATAACAAGAATAAGCGTAGGATCATTTGCCATAGGATTACCCGTTGTAAGGTTGTGGAACTCTATTGGTTGCCGCTCTATGTTTAAATCTTTTCACTGCGAGCGCTTTTTCACAATCCATGTTTACGGTTGTTCAGTTTCCTCATCGGACTCTATTACATAACAAAACGGCTGTAGGTTTTTAAGCGTCTTTGGCCCAATTCCCCGAACTTTAACTAGCTCCTCGACGCTTGCGAAACCACCGTTTTTCTTACGGTATTCAATGATTCTATCTGCCGTTTTGACGCCGATTTTCGGCAAAAGCGTCAGTTCTGCTTGCGTCGCCTTATTGAGGTCTAACTGAAACTCTATAGGAGTTACGGGCGTCAGTTTCGCCACGGAAGAGGTCGAGCTGTTAAAATCGATACTCAACCAATTTGAATCGGGCTCCTGCGTTAGGATGGCGGCGCACGAAAAACACGCAGCCACGCACGCCACCAAACTCGATTGCCTCGCGTAGTTGAAGAAAGGGCCCCCTTGAAACCTCAACGCAGTTGCTCCTCATTCTTGAAATTTCAATTGAAGACGGCCAATACATCTTCTACTGCCACGTCGCGAACTAGCTCGCTTTTGCCTAAACCTACGGGCAAAACAAAATTTAATTTACCGGCTACCGCCTTCTTGTCGGTTGACGTCAACGCGACAAGGTTCTCGGGCGCGATATTGGGTTCGAATCCAACAATCGACGGGAGCTCCTGTAAGGTTGTCGGCAACCCCAATGCGGAAATGAGGTTGTTTTGGCGAACAATCCACGCTTGATCAATTTCTTTAAACCGCTCGTCTCCGCGGGAGGCCAAACGAAAAGCTAATTTAGCCGCGAGAACCGATCCGAGCGCGACGGCGTAACCATGAAGAAGTTTACCATATCCCACGACCGTTTCCAATGCGTGTCCGAACGTGTGCCCGTAGTTGAGGAGCGCGCGCAATCCGGATGTTTCGCGTTCGTCTTGGCTGACGACGTTCGCCTTGATTTGACAGCAACGCGCGACAATTCTGGCGAGAATATCAGGATCTCGTTTAACGACGGAATCAACATTATTTTCCAGCATTTCAAAGAAATCCGCGTCGAGGGACGCTGCATATTTCACGACTTCGCCAAGACCGGCACGGTACTGTTCAACAGAAAGACTCTGTAAAACGATGGGATCAATCAAAACGCCGCAAGGTTGATGAAACGCGCCGACCATATTTTTGCCTTGCGGGAGGTCAATAGCTGTTTTTCCACCAACTGAACTGTCCACTTGCGCGAGAAGAGTCGTCGGAACTTGGAAATAGCGAATTCCTCTTGCATAGGTAGCCGCCACGAAACCGGAAAGATCGCCAACGACGCCGCCGCCCAAAGCGACGACGATAGAGCGCCGGTCAACCTTAAGATTGAGCAACTGATTCCAAAGTTCGTAGGCAACTTCGATAGACTTGCTTTCTTCACCGGCCGGGATAACGGCTACGTCAAGATCAAGCCCCCTATCTACGATGGAGTTTGAAACAACTTCTCCGTAAAGGGGCTCGACATTATCGTCGGTAATTAAAACGACGCGCGACGCGTCGCCAAGAGAAGCGAGCGACACGCCCACTCGGGAGAGACTGTCGCTCTCTATTTCTATATCGTAACTTCGTTCCCCTAATTCAATGGGAATAACGTTCATAATTCTTTCCTTTCAGAAGGACGGATGAAGATTTCCTTTGCAAATTTACAAAGAAAATACACGCCCCGTAAATCATTATAACGGCAGACGCTTAATTGACAAGACAAAACGCCAATCGACTGAGGATATTAGGCAGATTATATATCTTTCCTTACACGCTTATTCAGTTTTCAATAAAATTGACCTTGAAAGAATCCCGCTTTTCTCGTTACAATCACGACGGATGTGTTTAAAAGTCTGCAAATGCAGTTCGAAAGACGCCTTTGCAAGGTATGAAACGCAATCCAAATAATCATGACGTTATATTAAGAAGAGAGCACGGACTGTATGAAAGCGGCGTTTCAAATGAACATGAAAAGGAACAAGGGAAGAGGGGCTGCGGCTCTTGTCCTTGTTTTAGCGCTCGTTTGGATTCTGTTTGGTTTCGAACGGAACATTTTCGCGCAAGAACAAACAGCGCCGGTTACAGCCGTTTCAAACGTCTCTGACAAACCTGCCGCGGAACCAAGCGTCTCTCAGAATGTTGAGCAGACTAAAACGCCTATTTCTTCCCAAAAGGGCGGAAACGACGGAGCCAATGGAAAGTCCAAGCCCTTTGGCGCGCTGGTAACGAGTTTCGGCGCTCTGGCGCTTACACTTGGGTTCTTTTTCGGTTGTATATACCTAATAAAGCTCCTCGCGCCGAATAGAACTTGCCGTTCCACTGGATCCATTGAAATTCTTGATTCATGTCTCATTGGAAAGAAAACAGAGTTGTTCACTGTAAAATGGGGACCTAAATTACTCCTGACTTGCATTTCCTGCGAGAAGACAGGCGTCCTTGCGGAGATTTCAGATAGGGAAGACGTTGAATCTTTTTTAAAGGCGTTAAAACAGAACAAGGAAAACGGCGCCAAGATTCCCGTCTTCCAGCGATTGAAACAAACGTTTCGAGGCGCAGACGCCTACGTCGATCATAATCAAGAAAGCAATTGACGGTTGCGGCTATACAGGACGAATTTAACAGGCGCGAAAATATGTACGATAAGACGTTCTCCCAAAATCGACGAGTACAAGGCGGTAAAACTCGAACGTTTTCGTTACTGTGTTGTTTTGTAATCATTGTGTCGGCGTTTGTCACATTCGAACGAGGCTCCATTGCTCAAGACGAAGCAAGTCACGGTTCTGTCTCATTAGCGGAAGGAAGCGCTTCTATTGGGCTGAACGAAGACGTCGAACGTTCTATCGACAACAGCCCTAATTTAAATCCCAACGGAGTATTTGGCGAACAACTAGCCGGAAATTATCCGTCAGAAGAGGGAACAGGGGGACAATTTCAATCGAATTCATTTGAACGCAATTCTGCGGGGCAGGAAACGCAATCGGAAGGAACTGCCGAGAGCTTTTTGAAACAGGGGCCGCAATCTTGGTTCAGTCCCGACAACGGTTGGTTTGGACGCAGCGGAATAACAGCGTCTTTGAAGACGTTACTGATCATGTCGGCGCTTTCGTTAGCGCCCGCGCTTCTTCTAATGACGACGTCTTATATCAGAATATCCGTCGTTCTCGTGCTTCTTCGCCAAGCGCTTGGCGCAGGTCAGGTTCCGTCAAATCAAGTGATTGCGACGTTAGCGATTTTTTTGACATTCTTGATTATGGCGCCCGTTTGGACTGACGTGTATAAAGAAGCTGTAGAACCGTATTCTCTTGGAGAAATTTCTAACGTCGACGCTTTAGATCGCGGTCAAGCGCCTATTCGAACTTTCCTTTGGAAGCAAATAGAACGCTCCGGGAATTCGGAAATGATCAATGTGTTCATCAAGTACATCCCAGACGCAGAGTCTCCGCAGTATTACGAAGACGTTCCGTGGCGAGCGCTGGCGCCGGCGTTTGTCCTTAGCGAATTGAAAACGGCTTTTTTAATCGGATTTCAGATTTTTTTGCCGTTCCTCATTATCGATCTCGTTGTATCGAGCGTCTTAGTTTCCTCTGGAATGATGATGCTCCCACCGGCTATTGTTTCGCTTCCTTTTAAATTGGCGCTCTTTGTTTTAGTCGACGGATGGACGCTGATTGTCAAATCCTTGCTGGAAAGTTTTGCTTGGGGAACAGGCGCATAAGTATAGCGGCTGTAAGTAACATTTGCATCGCAAATTAGAAAGGAGAGTTGTATGGACGCCGACGCTGTGGTAACCTTAGCGCGTGAAAGCGTGAAGCTTGCGATACTGATCGGAACTCCCGTTCTTTTAACAGGAGTCCTTGTCGGATTGATCGTTGGCGTACTTCAGGCCGCGACTCAAATACAGGATCAGACGGTTTCATTTGTCATTAAGATATCGTCCATGCTTGTTGTTTTTGCAGCGTTTCTTCCTTGGATACTAGGTAAACTCGTAGAATATTCACGAAATCTTTGGGAAAACATACCTGAATTAACTACGATGTTTATTCAATAGCGTACGATAATAGACATCTCTAAGCGGCGCAATGCGTTTTACTAATTCCGACACGAGACAGACCCTGCTTTGATTCTTTAACGCTGCGTTTTCTTAACGAAAAATAGTCGTCCTTTAACTTTAAATCGCTTATCCTTTTCACTTCTTGACTTTTTACCTCTTCGTCTTAGAATGGCTGAATCAGCTGCGCGCGTCTGTATAGACGTATTAAGAATAGATTTGTCATATTAACGCGTGCGTTTCTCCAAACGGCTTTACCGGCTAGTTTGCCTAGGGTGTGGAGAAATTGTTTTGTTGAAGGTTAGGGAACAATCCCCTAGATGAGGAATATAGAATGTTTTCCGCGATCGTCAGTCCTAACAATCCACGCGTTAAAAACGCGGCGCAGTTAAAAGAAAGCAAGAATCGCCGTCGGGAAGGGTTGTTTCTAGTCGACGGGGTAAGGGAAGTTCTTCGCGCTTGGGTTTCAGATTTCGAGTTTGTCGAAGTGTTTTGGGACGCCGGTCGCAATCTAGACGCAGACGAGCGAGTAGATGTCGACGCGGTTCTAGAATCGGTTTGCTCCGATTTTGAACGCCGGGAAAATCTTAGAAGAATTTTGCTTGAAGCGGACGGCAGAGGCGTTCCAACAATACCTCTTTCGTCAAACGCTTTTGAGAAGTTGAGCTTTGGCGACCGAGACGAGGGCGTGATTGCCGTTGTTAAGTCTAAATTGCGCACCATTGACGAGTTAGATTCTTTGTTGGCTGAAAAACGTAAAACTGCTGGCGAAGAACCGTTGCTTGGAATCGTCGAGGGGGTGGAAAAGCCCGGAAATATCGGCGCCATGCTCCGAAGCGGCGACGGAGCCGGATTAGACGCGTTTATCATTGCCGGGGATAATTTCGACGTATTTAATCCAAATGTAATTCGGGGCAGCCTAGGCGCCATTTTTCATATGCCGATTGTCGTTGCGCCCGCGGATAAAACGCTTGCTTGGCTTCGGGAGCGGAAGATTCAGCGCGCCACGGCGCTGTGCGACGAAGCTATTCCCTATGTGCAAATAGATTACCGTTTACCCACAGCGATTATTTTAGGAAGCGAAGCGCAAGGACTTTCAGAAGCTTGGGCGAACGAAACGGTTGAAGACGCTAAGTATGCTCTCTTGCAGCGAATTCGTTTGCCTATGCTGGGAATAGCCGACAGTCTGAATGTTTCTAACGCCGCAGCAATTCTATTTTACGAAGCAAGGCGCGTCCGTTCTTATTAGGCGAGGGACGGCGTTGAAGGAAGCTCTTTATCCGGCTCGTTTCTTACGAAGATAGAAGAAACTCCAGTAAAATGGAAAAAATGCCGATATTAAATAAGATTTCACGCGTCAAACTGGAAATTTCATTACGCTTTGGTATAATCTTAAGCGTTGGGAGAGCGACCGTATTTTACGGGCGCAGTAACGGCTTCGCTAACAGTTTGCTGAGGAGCGCTATTTCATGACGGGGAAAGAAGTTTCGCTGTTGATGGACGAGCTGCATCGAATACATCGGCAGATCGGAGATATTAACCATAGAGCCAAACGCCTGAAGCAGACTCTCCTTGGTTTAACAGCCGAGTTAGAGTCGGCCAAGGCCAGCGTCAAAGAGAAAAACGACGACAAGCAGAAATTGCTTTTGGACGTTAAAGAAAAGGAGCGCGAGGCGGCGTTAGGCGCGCAAAATTTACAGCGCAGGCAAGAGCAGCTCAATATGGCGAAGTCTGATCGCGAATACCAAACGATTAAGCTGCAGATTGAACTGGAGTCTAAGAAAAGCGATTCTCTCGCCGACGCAGCGCTTGTGGCTCTGAGCGCTGTTGATAAGGCGGACGAGGAAATTAAAAGTTCTGAAAAGGCCGTAGAATCAGCTCAAGAGAAACTGAGAAGTTTTAAATCAAAGCTTGCCGAAGAAACTCCCGTTTTAAAAGCCGATATGGAGCGGACAACCGGAAGACTGCGCAACGCAGAATCGCGATTGCCACATGAATTTGCAGGCCTTTACTCAGGTTGTGTAAAGAGATTTGGCGGACAGGAATCGTTGGCTCCGATAGTCGACGAGGTCTATTGCGGTTCATGCAATATCCAAGTTCCCTTGGACGACGTTCTCAAGATTCAATCAGGTTCGCCTTTTTGTTGCTTTTCTTGCGGAAGACTTTTGTTCATGCCGCCTCAACGATCGAACGAATAGTCTTGCGCCGACATTTGGCGCTTTTTTACTTGGGTGGTTTTTTCGGCGTGAAACGCGCGTGGCGCCTCCCTTTACGTGTTTACAACGTTTTTAAGAGTTTGTTATGAAAATTGGTTTAGTTGGCTATTCTGGAAGCGGTAAAAGTTCACTTTTTACGTGGATGAGCGGGGTAGAGGCCGACCCTTCCGCCGTCCATTCTTCGCAATCTGCTATGGCGACGATACCGGAACCCCGTTTAGAAGCCCTTTGCAAAATATACAATCCGAAAAAGGTTACCTATGCGTCGATGGAAATTGTCGACACGCCGGGCCTTAGTCGAGATCACGTAGGAAACGTCGCCAAACTTGCTTATTTGCGCGAAGCGGATTATCTCGTTTGCGTTGTTCCGGCTTTTAGCGGGGCAAAGGTCGACGAAGAAATGCGTTCTTTTGTCGAGGATATGATTTTAGCCGACCTTGAGATTGCTACTAACCGCCTTCAAAAAATCGCCGAGCAACTTAAAAAACATCTACCCAAAGAGGATCTCGAAAAGTTGCGTATTGAGAACGACACGCTTGAATTGATTCGCTCCAGACTTGAAGCTGGCAATCCTCTTCTTGCTGAAGAAATGGACGAGGAGCAATTTCACGCGACGCGTTCTTTCCGTTTCCTCACCGAAAAGCGCCGGATGATTTTTGTCAATACAGGCGACGACGAAACCGATTTCGCCCAGTATTCAAAATTTGCGACAGAAAAGGAGCCCGTTCTTGCCGCTTCTGTCGGTTTAGAATTGGAATTGCTGAAGACGGATCCCGAAGAAGCGAAGGCTTTTTGCGATGAAATGGGACTCACCCTTGTAGGTCGCGACAAAGTAGTACGCGCCATTATGGATAATTCGGGTCAAATGGTGTTCCTAACCGCTGGGGAAAAGGAAGTTCGCAGCTGGCTGACGAGCAAAAACGGAACAGCTCTTGAGGCGGCTGGAAAAATCCACTCCGATTTTGTCAAGAAATTTATTCGATGTGAGGTCATATCTTGCGACGATCTGATTCGTTTGGGCAGCGAACGTGAAGTCAAAGCCGCCGGATTGAATCATCGGGAAACCAAAGAATACATTGTTAAGGAAGGGGACGTTCTGCTCTTCCATATCGCGCAATGACATGGCGCGTATTTTAGTGTGTGGCGAGGGCCTTTTTACCGTGATTTCACGTCGGTCGCCAAGTTAGATTGGCGCGAATTTTCGTAACACAGGAGTTCTCTCATGGATTTTTTTGAAGCAGTCGGCAACCGCGCCTGTTATCGGGGCGAGTTTAACGACGTTCCAGTTCCCCGTGAAATCTTGACGAAAATTCTCGAAGCGGGAATTTTAGCTCCTTCTGCTTGCAACGAGCAGACGCCGTCTTTCATTGCAGTAGACGATCCCGGAGTACTTGCTGAAATAGCAGAAGTTATGGGAACGCCAACCTGTAAAACAGCCAAAGCGATGATTGTGTGCGTATCGGACGAACGGCCCGTTTTTAACGGAGTCTCCTTCTATAAAGAAGACTGCGCCGCCGCCGTTGAGAATATGCTCTTGGCATTAACGGCGTTTGGATACGCCAGCGTATGGCTTGACGGCGTTTTGCGCCGCGATCAAAACGCGGAGAAAATTGCCGAAATCTTGGGCGTTCCGTCTAACAAACGCGTTCAGATTCTTCTTCCGATTGGCGTGCCAGCGCGA
This sequence comes from uncultured Planctomycetales bacterium, assembly GCA_946541595.1. GTDB lineage: Bacteria > Planctomycetota > Planctomycetia > Pirellulales > Thermoguttaceae > RUG369. The sequence goes on along the minus strand of CAMNJU010000024.1, from coordinate 11,788 downwards.
GATTTTCCAAGAACGCCGCGTTTACCCTTTGAAAAACGAGCCTCTTTCAACTCCTGGGGAAAGCAACAGTAACAGACGGTATTGTCAACGGAACGCGTCGACGCGATACGACCGTTTGTCGCCCCAATCATTTTGAAAATGGATGAATTATTTCCTATTTCGAAAGGAATCGTTTGTATTTATGAATAAAATTAAAATTACGACCCCGACGTCGGGGAAGGATCGAAAGCGACTCCTTCTGTTTCCTTGGGATATCTATAAAGACGATCCGTATTGGATTCCGCCTATTTTATCGGAAGAGAAAGGGCTCCTTGGATACGGTAAGGACCCTTTCTACGATAGAAATAAGATTCAGACGTTTATGGCGACGCAAGACGACAAGGTAGTCGGACGAATCGCCGCAATCGTTAACTACGGTCATCTGGAACGTTACAACGACGGCGTTGGGTTCTTTGGCTTTTTTGAATCCGTCGACGATCAGGAAGTTGCCGACGCGCTTTTCAACGCGGCTATTGAATGGCTCAAGAGCGAAGGCGTCTCAACGATCCGAGGTCCTATGAATCCTTCTTTGAATCATACGGCCGGTCTCCTTATCGAAGGATTTGATTCGTCGCCGTTCTTTATGATGACGTATAATCCGCCCTATTATGAGAAGCTCGTCGAAAACGCAGGTTTTACAAAATCGCAGGATTTGTACTCGTTCTGGGGTAAAGTCGACATGCTTCCCAAAGTTCGGGAACGTTTTCTTCGCACGGCGGAAATGATCCAGGAACGGTTTAAAGTTACACTCCGTCCATTAAACAAAAAGAACTTCATTGGCGATTATGAGATGTTTCTGAATATCTATAATCGATCGTTAACGAACACTTGGGGGTTTGTTCCAATGTCGGAAAGAGAGGTGAAAGCGATGGCCGCCTCTCTCAAACTGCTGATGATTCCTGAACTTGCTATGGTTGCGGAAATAGACGGCAAGCCGATCGGAGCTACCTTCTGTCTTCCGGACTACAACCCGAGAATCAAAGAGATAAACGGGCGAATTTTTCCATTTGGGTTTATTAAGTTGCTGCGAAAACGCGAGGAAGCGATCAGGCGAATTCGCGTTATCAGCACCAACGTGCTTCCTGAATACCAGATGTCTGGAGTCGGTTTGGTCTTGCTGAACGCGCTCGTTCCTAAAGCGCTCGAGTGCGGCGTTCAAGAGTGTGAGTTTTCATGGGTTCTCGAATCGAATCAATTCTCTCGCGGAAGTTTGGAAAAAGGAGGCGCCGTTCGAAACAAAACTTATCGAATTTACGATAAGAAGTTTTCGTAATTAACGTTCGCGTTCTTCCCAACACTATAACTTTGTTGAATATTAACGTTTAACGTTGGCATAGCAAACGCGCTCCGCTGTTTTTCACGCATTTTTCGCTGTCTGACGTTTCGTCGGTGAATATAAATGAGAATTATCAGAGTAACGTCCGCGTATGATCGGAAGCGTTTCATTAAGCTTCCTCAGAATATCTACAAGAACGATCCCAATTGGATTGCCCCGTTGGAGATTTTGATTCGGGAGAAACTTAATCGCAAGAAAAATCCTTTTTTTATGCATGGTTGGGCGCAAGAGTTTCTTGCAGTAGAAGGAGAAGACGTATTAGGGCGAATCCTCGTTTCCGACGATTCCCGATTTAATGCTGAGCACAATACAAACGTCGGAATGTTTGGATTTTTCGAGAGTGTAAACGATCAGAACGTCGCTAACGCGCTTTTAGACGAAGGAGCACGCGTTCTAAAAGAGGAACGCGGCCGCGACTTTCTGTTTGGGCCAGTCGAGTTTTCTACGAATTATGAATACGCGCTTTTGGTAGACGGATTCGATTCTCCTCCGAAAGCCATGATGACCTATAATCCCAGTTACTATAAGACGTTATTTGAGACATGGGGACTTGTGAAGAATCGCGATTTGTTTTCCTGGTATTTCGACGAATCATCACGTATGTTTGCCGAACAGTGGAAACCTCTCGTTGAGAGATTGCAGGTTCGGTATAACTTCACGGTGCGTCCGTTCTCGCTAAAAGATTTTGAAGGGGACGTCGCGCGATGTATGGAGATTTACGACTACGTTCGTTCCGAATGGTATTGGGGCAGCGTGTCGTTGACGCCAGAAGAGATTAAAGAGTATGCGAAGTCGTTGCGAGCCTTCGCCAGTCCCGATATGGTTCTTCTGGCGGAATCCGAAGGAAAACCAATAGGTTTTTCTATTACCATCCCAGATTTTAACGAAGCGATTCGCCCGTTGAACGGAGGACTGTCGTGGTTTGGCGTTCCATTGCTCGGTCTTCTACGTTTGAAAAGCCGAATGAAGCGAGTTAAAGGCGCGCGCGTTATGGTACTGTGCGTTTTGCCGGAATACAGAAAAAAGGGCGTGGCGGAAAAACTGATTATCGATACGTTTAATTCTGGCTACTACAATATGAAGTTCAACAACGCGGAACTTGGATGGACCGACGAAAACAACGATAAAATTACCCATGTCCTTGAACGGGTTGGAGCAAAACGCTGCAAACGCTATCGCGTTTATCAGAAAGAACTGTGATTTGTCGGAGCTTAAATGCGGCGACGCCGCGATACCGTCTTGAAATTTTGAACGAATAAGGCGCTGTTATGGGAAAAGTTGGAATCGGTTTGAACTTAGAGGCTGTAAGAACGTCGCATAAATCCTTCGAACAAGGAGTCGCCTTTGCGGCAGAACTCGGTTACGAGTACGTCGAACCAATGGTTCACTGGGGACGCGAGCTCCTGAGTGAAGCACGGTATTTCCACAGCGTGTCAATGCTCGACGATCCGTTCCGTATTCGGGACGCAGTTGAAAAGTACGGCTTGAAGATTTCCGCGTTTTCTTCTCATTCACAACTCTCTAAACCGGAGATTGCAGTGGAGTACCTGAAACAGGCCGCTCGGTTTGCTAAGGAGGCGGGCGCTCCGATTATCAATACCCACGAAGGACACAAGCAAACTTGGACGACAGCCGAAGAGGATTTCGTCCTAATCAAATATTCGATAAAAGAAGCGGCCAAAGTTTGCGAAAGACGCGGGATCAAGATCGGGTTGGAGACTCACCAGACTTATTCCCTGAGTATCGACGGGTACGACCGCATTTTGAATCTCGTCGATTCGCCCGCTATCGGAGCTAATTTCGATACTGGCAACGCATACCTCGGCGGGTTAGATCCGTGTCCTTGGCTTGAACATGTCAAGTCGCGTGTGATCCATATGCATGCCAAAGATATTTCGTTTGAACAGTCTGCAGCGGAACGCGGTAAGGTCATGGGGACTGCGGTCGGTTGCGCGTGCGGCGACGGCGTCGTGGACTGGGAACATGTTGTGGCTATTTTACGAAGCGTCCCTCAAGACGTCGTTATGAGCGTCGAGTGCGGAACGATGGATCAAGCTGCCCGATCAATTGATTTTCTTCGAAAAATTATTGAAAAATAAGTTGCGCTAACAACTTCAACACGGTACAAAATTATAGAACCTATGTTACTAGCCAACGTTTGCGTTAGACGTTGTGCGACGAAGTCAGAAGCGAGGTGAACGAAATGAATCAAAAGCAATCGAGACGAACTTTTTTGCGGACGGCGTCTGTCGCCGTTCTTACGGGCGTCGCCGCTCCAACTTTGATTTCGCGCACGGCGTTAGCCGACGGAAATACGCCTGGCGCAAACGAACGTATTGGCGTCGCAGGAATTGGCGTCGGACGTCGCGGTTCTGAAATCTTCGGGAGCGCTGCGAAGAATCCGAAAACTCAGGCGATTTGCGTGGCCGACGTATGGCTTCCCCGCGCTGAAAGCGTCGCTAAGAAGAACGGGTGCGACGCGGCATATCAAGATTATCGACAGGTTCTTGATCGAAAAGACGTCGACGCTATTACTACGGCTACCCCGGAACATTGGCGCGGCCTGATTTGCATTAATGCCTGTCTCGCCGGAAAGCACGTATACGGCGAAAAACCGATTACGTTGACCATCAACGAAGGAAAATTGATGGAGAAGGCCGCCAGAAGGAACAACGTTGTTTTCCAGACGGGCAGTCAGCAACGTTCGATGAAAGAAAACCACCTTGCCTGCGAATTTATTCGCAACGGCGAACTCGGAGAAATCAAAGAAGTTATTGCGGCAAACTACGAAAGTCCATGGCTCTGCAATCTTCCGGAACAACCTATTCCCGAGGGCTTAGATTGGGAGACTTGGTGCGGCCCCACCCCGGTAGTTCCGTATAACATTGATCTTTTCACGCCGCGCGCGAAACCGGGTTGGCTTTCGTTCCGTCCCTATTCAGGCGGCGAAATGACTGGTTGGGGGACGCACGGATTTGACCAAATTCAATGCGCTTTGGGAATGGATCTCACGGGCCCGACGGAAATTCTTGTTGAAAACGGCGCGTCGCCGCTTGTTCCTCCGACTTACGATAACGCTGAAGACGCGAAACGCGGCAATGAAATTTGTTCGAAACCGCGTTTGGCTTACCGTTACGCCAACGGGATAACAGTACGTTTAGACAACGCTAACCGCGGCGGCGGTATTTTCATTGGGACCAAAGGCAAGATGGAAATCTTCCGAGGGAACGTCACGTCCAATCCGCCTGAACTTGCCCAGGAAGTTCTTAAGCGTGAGTTTAAATTGAATCACGACCACGTCGACAACTGGCTCTCTTGCATTCTATCCGGCGAACGACCCGTTTCTGATATTGCTATTGGACGACGCAGCGCGGCAGTCTGCCATCTGTTGAATATAGCGCGTTATCTCGGTCGCAGCTTGAAATGGGATCCCGAAAAAGAAGTATTTATCGGCGATGACGAAGCAAACGCGCAACTGAGTCGCGAACCCCGTAAAGGCTATGAATTGCCTGAAGTCTGAGTCACTCGAAAGCGCGACGGCGTCCAAAGACGCCGTCGTAGAAACTCTTGTTTTATTGTTTCTTTTGAGCAAGCAGTCGTTCGTACATTTCCGCATGTCGTTCGACTGCTTTTTCTAACGAGAAATCTTCACGGACACGCTGTTGAGCCGCCGTCCCCATCTTAGCGCGTAATTCTTTGTTTTCCGGTTTGAGTAGACGGATCGTCTCTCTTGAAAAGCCGGTGCGTCTTCGAGTTTCGTCTCCATAAAACTCAGAAATGAGAGCGCCTGTTTTACCCGGTATTACAAGATCACGATTACCCGGAACGTCGGAAGCAACAACGGGTACGCCGTAACTCATTGCCTCCAAAATAGAATTCGACTGTCCTTCGTATGCGCTGCAATTCCAGAGGACGTCGAAACTTTTCATAAACCGTTCAACGTCAAACCGTTCTCCTAAAAAAAGAACGCGATCACGAACTTGAAGATCTTCTCGATAACGGAGAAGAGAGTCACGTTCTGGTCCGTCGCCAATAATGAACAAATAAAAGTTAAGTTGGGCAAATTTAACCTGATCGGCGGCCCAGAGTGCGTCTTTTATTCTCTTTTGAGGCCATAACCGCGCGACTAATCCTATTAAAAAAGGTAGTTGCTGGACCGGCCGCCCATTTGCGCCCGAAATATTCATTTCATGAAAAGCGGTCGATTTAGCTGAATCGACGAACGATTCAGCGTCAATCGGCAATCCAAGTTCGTTGAGAAGTTCCAGTTTTGACTGTTCTTTGTCGTACGGCAGTTCATGGGGCGTTTCAACCGCGTTAGGGATAACAAAGAACTTTTTCTCTGGGATTCCACGATTTACGTAAAAATCAACAATTCCAGAACTGTTAACCGCAAACGCGTCCGTTTTAGGTTCTAGACGGCGATCTATCCACCCTTGCCAAGTCGTTTTCCACGGGTCTACACATCTTTCGCCACAAACGACAACTGGAACGCCGCACGCAAACGCGGCCTTTCGTCCGTATGCATTTGCCGCAAAAATCCAAGTGTGAACAATGTCTGGCCGAAACTCTTTAATAATTCGCTTGAGACGAAAGTACGCTCTAAAGGAAAGCTTGCGTCGCTTGCCAATAATTTCGACAGGTATTCCCGCTTCTTTAAGTGTTTGTGAATAGGGCCCGTCCCGCGTTAAAACAGCGACGCGCACTTCGAATCTTTCTTTTGGAAGATTCGAAGCGACGAGCGTCAATTGCTTTTCCGCGCCACAACGGTCAAGCGTGGGAATAACGAAAAGAACCTTTATTCGCATTACGTCTTTTATAAACAACGGCGTAGTAAAAAGGGGGAGGAATCACAAGGCAGACGGCGCGTCTTTTAAACGCGCCGCCTGTAAGAAGTAAAAGGCCAAAGGACGCAAGCCAAGGGAAATTATTCCTTTGGCTGAGCTTCTGTATCAGCATCAGATTCAGCGGAGTCCGGATTCTCCACCGCTTCTGTGGCAGAAGTTTGCGTTTCAGCCGAATTATCCTGAACCGGCGCCTCCTGAACCGTATTAGCTTCCTCCGCTAAAGGTTCATCAACCGCTTCAGCGGGCTCCTGCGGCGTCGTGGAGTCTTCGTTTGGAGTTTGTTCCTCAGACTTAGTTTCGTCTGCCGGTTCTTCCTTTTCATCGGCGACGCCGTAGATCAAAGAAGCCAGGGTTTTGGCATTTTTCTCAGAGTCGTCGCATTCTGATCGAATGACCTCGCCAAGGAGCGTGACTGCACAAACAAAGTCGCCAAAAGATTCTGTCGGCTTTTCAGGATTGAAGGCAAAAGTTTCAGGTTTCGTCCATTCGACGGCATGCTGAGACGCTGCAAAAACGACCGAAAGCGTTCGAGAGGCGTCAGCTACGTCTTGCAACTTTAATCCTTGCGGCGAACGGCCGAATGGCGTTTCAGGGGTATTGAAAACCAAATAGCGTGTCTTAGTTCTTTCATTAGGCTCGAAAGGAGACGTGAAAAACGGAGGCATCTTATCGAGCAACTTAATGTTATTGTCGCTATTCCAAGGCTCGTCAAGTTTAAACTGATTGTAGAGCTCTTGATATTGTCCGCCAAAGGAAGGAAGAAGGGCGACGCGCCAGCTCAAAAGCGGAGTTCCGTCTTCTGCGCAGATCGGTTTCGGATATGTTTTATTTTTTCCAAAATAAGTCGTAAACGCACGACTTAAAAGGAATAGGGATTCTTCAACTGCGTCGTACTGCGCGTAGACTTGCGAGTTTGTTCTGAGATCGTTCAAGTTTTGAATAGCTTTTGCAAAGAAATCGATCGCTTCTTGCGAGTATTTGATCGAACCTACTAAGTCTGAACCGTTAACATTGAGGTTTACCGATTTGAGCAAACTTACAAGTCCCTTGACCTCTTCCTCTGCCTGAGCGCCGGCGTTAGACGCATTTTTACCGATTCCGTCCACCGCTTTCATGAGTGAAGAACCGATCGCTTTGCGAAGTTCGTTTGCGCCGTCGGAAGACTTGGCGTTTACCGTTAAAGTTAGGAGATTGCCCTCGGGATTAGAAACGTCGACTAGGAATTGGAAAGCGGAAACGTTCTTCTGAATGACTTGCATCAAATCTTGCGTTACTGGGAGAGGAAGCTGAGTAAGTTGCGTATTAGGGAAGTCCCAGTCGTAGTCATACTGAAACGCTACGGCAACGTTGTCGAGTTTGGTTCGGGCAAGACGTTGAGCTGCCACTCCTCGCGCGTCTCCGTCTTTATCGCTAAAGAACGATTCAAGTCCGGAGGGAGTTCCGGAAATAAACACGACAGAGTTGTCCGTTGGGAAAGCCACGCCCGCGCAAATCGTTTCAATTTTGCCGATTCTTCCCGCTTCGTCAAGTTGCATATGGAGAGGAGATTCGACAACGGAAACTGTGAATTTTCCGTAAGTTTTTGACTGAACGTTTTCTTTATTTGCCTTTTCAAAAACTTCTGTCAACACTTGTTGTTTGTCGATAGGATTCTTCGAGGTTAGGTAGACAACTTCGACCGGGATGGGATATCCGGAAATAATCTCCTCATTCGTTTTAGCGTCTTTCAGCGACTCTAAAGTAACGCCTTTACTGGAAATAGCCAAAGTCGATTTAGAGAGAATGTCTTTTACCGGAAGTTGGAACGAGGATTGCGCAATGTATTCGATAAGGCTTGCGCCTTTCTCAACAGTCAGAATGCGTTCCGGATAGACGACTTGTGCGAAAGTGGCCCCTGGAAAAACGAACTCGGTCGGAAGATCATTCTTGGAGCCTAAAGAGTCCAGTTCTGCCTGGGAGAGAAGACGAATTTCAGCCGAAAACTGAGGAAGCTGCGGCTGTTGCGCGGCGTTTTCCTCATTAGCGGTTGGTTCCGTAGTTTCGCCATTGTCACGCTTGCATCCGCTAAACGTAACGGCTGCAAGACACACAAACATAAGGATAAGCCAAGCAATTTTGCGCTGAGACGTCAGATTAACAAAAAATTTAGTCATCGAAAACCTCGTCGATATTCCGAACGCGCCTATGAAATTAACGCATAAAAAATAAATACCGTCGGCAAAACGCAGCAGCGTTTTACATATTACTTTTGTGAACTGTTGTGAGAGGAACCGGCCGAACCTCCTCCTCGCTTGCCTTTGTCAGGCGCAGAACCCGTCTGACCTTTAAGATTGGAGGAATTCGAGCCTTTGAACTGAGACTTTCTTGAAGCAGAGGGGGTTCGCCCAGACTTTTCAAGCAGATCGCCCATTCCTTTAAACTCTCGTTTTTTGCCCGTCCAACCTTTCGGCGGTTTAACCGAACGGCGGTTATGTTCGTTGTTTGCGTCGTCAGACGCGTTTTCATGAGATCGGGATTGGCGCCGTCGCGCTCCCGTCCCTCTGGAATGTCGCGAAAGGCCTTGTTTGCCAGCAGGCTCGGCGCCGCTTCGCGGATTATTATCCACAACGATTTCTTCAATAGTTCCGGAGTACGGTTTACCTTCGGCCCGTTCTTTCGCCCGCTGCTCCATCTCTTCCATACGGGACTTGCGACAAATCTGTAAAATCACGCTGCCGTGTTCCGCGCCTGGATTTTCATACTCGTCAACCTTTCGCAACGCCAACGTATTGAACATATTGTAATGTCGTGCTTCTCCGCGCTCTGCCAGCCAGTTGGGGCCTTTGATCATAAGGATGCGATCAAAGGTGTGCCAAACTTGGGCAAACATCAGGAGTAAACTGCGCATCTTACCTACGGCGCGAACCGTTAGCGTATGAAAATGACGCGTCTTGAGAAGATCTTCCGCTTTCGCATACCAGACATTGAGCTCCAACCCCAACTCGTCGACCATTGCACCAAGAGCTTCTGCTTTTTTTCCGGTTGCTTCGCAAAGTTCCACAACAACGTCTGGCCGTAATATTGCGACAACCAAACCGGGAACGCCTCCGCCCGAACCTACGTCGAGGACATGTTCTCCCTTTTGGAGTTGGTTCGCAAGACGCATTGAATCGACAAGATCTCGCGAAACAAACTTATCGAACGTGGTGTGACGGGTCAAATTGAGCCGTTCGTTCCACGTCCATAAGAGTTCGCAATATTCCTTCAAAATAGCGATTTTATCCTGCGCAAGCTTTATGCCGTATTTATTAAGGGCTTCTTCAAGTGTTTTTGAGTCCTCGCCTACTGCCAGGGTTCCATCTTCAAGCTCGGACGCAGATTCGACGCTCGAAAGCGCTTCGCCGTCGTCCGATTGGGCAGCGTTAGGTTTGTCCAAAGCGTTTGAACCTTGGTTTACGTCGTTCTCTTCGGGCGCCTTGTCCTCTTTATAGGCGTCATTGAGGTCGGAATTGTGTTCAGACATTCAATACAGTTTTCCAGATTGATGAAATTAGCATACAAGGCGAGAGAATCATTTCAACTCTCGCTTTTCCGATGGACTTTTGTTATATCGCGTCAAAAGTAAAGCGTTTTGACCCATTTCTCATTATACTTCTTTTCTGGCTCCCTGTCTCCCCCCCCTTTGATTTGTTTGGCGCTCTATTCACATAAAGTTCCATCTTGATATAGCGTTTTATAGCTCTCTTTTTAAGGTCGCGTCCTTGACGGGTTTTCCAGGTCGAATTATAATTTCAGCGGCAGCGCGGGTAGTTTTTCTTCATAGCGAACAACACGTCGCGCTTCACGGTCGAATCGTGCGGATATTTTCCGCCGTCTCGAAAAGTTCGGCTTTTATTATCAGAAACGAGCGTTCTTAATGGAAAAAGCAACTTACAAGAATTCAGGCGTCGATCTTGACATTTACGCGGAGTCGATGTCCCGTTTACCTAAGCTAGTCGCCAAAACTTTTTCTCCTCGAGTTATGAGACTGGACGGAGGTTTTGCCGGGCTCTTTAAACTCAACGGATTAGCCGGAAAAAACGGGCCTGAAAAGAAATATGAAGATCCTGTTCTCGTTAGTTGCACCGACGGCGTAGGTACAAAGATCAAGATCGCTTGCCAAACAAACCGACATTCCACCGTTGGTATCGACCTTGTCGCGATGAGCGTAAACGACGCTATTTGCTGCGGCGCTGAGCCAATTTTTTTCTTGGATTATGTCGCTATGCCCAAAGACGATCCGAATCTTTTGGAAAACTTAGTCGCTGGTATCGCCAAAGGGTGCGAAGAAGTCGGATGCGCGCTTATAGGCGGCGAGACAGCGATTCTCTCAGGCATGTACAATCCTGGCGAGTACGATTTGGCAGGCTTTTGCGTTGGCGTTGCAGAACGTTCGAAGATTATCGACGGCAAAGCGATCGAAAATGGCGACGTTTTGATAGGCGTCGCTTCGAGCGGGTGCCATTCGAACGGCTACTCGCTAATTAGAAACGTTGTTTTTGATATCGCCAAATTAAATCCCGACGATTACGTGCCGGAGCTCGGTAAGACAGTCGCCGACGAGCTTTTAACGCCGACGCGGTTATATGTCAAGCCGGCTCTTTCCCTCTTTGAGAGATTTGGAGCGAACGACGGAATTCGCGGCGTCGCTCACATTACTGGCGGCGGACTTGTCGAAAATCTTTCGCGCATTCTCCCCGACGGCCTTACATGTGAAATCGCTCAGAATTCGTGGGAGAAGCCGCCCGTATTTGGCTGGCTCCAGAAATTGGGCGCTATTGAGGACGCTGAAATGGAACGCGTCTTTAACATGGGTCTTGGACTTGTGCTTGTCGTTAAGCCCGGAGTGACAAAAGACGTCTCTAAAGCGTTAGAAGAGATGGGATTATCTAATTGGGAAGTCGGTAAAATTGTCGCTAAATAAATCGGCGTCAGACTGATATCGGCGTTGCAGAGGGACCGGGCGGACGAACCGTCTTACCGGTCTCTTTCGGTTTAGAATACGACCAATATAAACCCGGGTAACACAGGCATTTTTTTGCTAATACTTTTTCTAAAAGCTCTTTTCGCTACTGTTCTTATTGAAGAGGCGATTGCTTTACTGTGGGCGCGTTCCGTAAGATTAGCGGCTGTCGTTCTCTTTGTAAATATTCTTACGAATCCCGCTATCAATCTAATTGTGTGGTACGCGCCCGATCAGTTTCAAATGAACTCCATGTTTATTTATACTTTGGAAGGAGGCGTTTGGATTATTGAAACGATTCTATTTTTTTATTTAGGGAAAATTCAACCTTGGCTAAAAACGTTTTTATTTTCCCTCTCGCTGAACGCCGCGTCTTATTTTTCAGGAGATCTTTTAACAGAGATCGGATATTGGGATTGGTGAAAGAAGTCGGCGTTTTCCAGAAAACTAGAAAACGCCGCCCTGGTGTTAAATTTGAACGGTTAGTTTAATTCTGGTCGTTCAATCATATAGATCTGTCTTCCGTCTTCGTGCACCGAGTCGATAAGAATTTTCCGTCCGTCCCGACTAGCGCGCGGATGAAGG
>CAMNJU010000023.1 GCA_946541595.1 uncultured Planctomycetales bacterium | reverse complement strand
GACGCAGTATCTTGGCGCGTGGTTCTTTTCGCGGCCCGGCGAGAAGATCGAGCGTCGCTCCGTCGTTCGAAGCTGGCGGGAACGCTGGTTCCAGCTGCTCTACTATCTCGTTCTGACGCGCCTCTTTTCGCACGGGTATTACGCGGAAACGATCCTCCTTGAACGCACGCCGTTCTTTAAGACGAAAGACCGCGACTCGACGCGCCGTCGCGTCCGCCGCATCGCGCAGGACTCGCCCGTTAGTCCGATTGCGTCGTCCATACTGGCGGAATCGTTTCTGCTTTGCGGGGCGGCGTCTGGAATTGGACTCATCATCTACGCGACGAAGGCGCTTATTCCGGAATCGGAGCCGGCCTTTTTTGTGATCGACTTCGCGCTTTGGCCGCTGTTCGTCTTCGCGTGCCGAATCTTTGGCGTCGTTTTTAATTTCTTCCAGTACATAAACTGCCGCATCACCGGAGAAGGGTGGGATCTCGTTCTCTCGTTCGAGACGGAGCTTGCGAAGCTGACGTCCGCCGACGGCGACGCGCAGCCGGCGAACGGCTCGAATGTTAAATTCCAGCGGTCGCGTACGTTAGGGCCGATCGAACTGAATTCCGATTGGCTTTCGGAATCGGCGCAGACGCCCGGCGGCGGGGAGGAAACGCCATGAAGGAACGCCGTTCGATTCTCTCCCGCGTCTTGACGCGCGCCGCGTGTCTGCTCGCCGCCGCAGTCCTTGCCGCGCCGCTCTGCGCGCCGCGCCCGAATTGCGCGTACGCCGACGAATCCGAAGGGGTGACCAAGCCCGCCTGGGAGGCGCAGGACGTCAACGAGTCGTATGAAAAAGGACTGCGGGAAATAAAGCAGCCGTGGCTGTCGCGAGACGGTATGAGCGTGGAATACGTTCCGTTGCGGCCTATTGATCCGGAAGAAGAGAAAGCGAGAGAACCCGAAACGCCCGTTACGTTCCCTACGATTAATTTCGAATTGATCTTTGAGAACTTCTACTGGGTGTGCGTCGTTCTGTTTGCGATTCTGGCGCTCGCGGTTCTGGCGTACGCCTCGCGGCTCGTCTATATCCGCGCACGCGACGCAAGGGATCTGGAAGAGGAGCCGGAGACGCGCGCGCGCCGGCTTGAGACGCTCGCGCCGGAAGCGCGGGACCGCTACGACGATCTCATGGCCGCTGCGACCGACGCATACGCGCGCGGCGATTATCGCGCCGCGATTATCTTCTATTTCAGCTGGCTGCTCGTTGAAATGGACAAACGCGGATTCGTGCTCCTCGATAAAGGGAAGACGAATCTTGAATATTGGAGCGAGTTGGAGGGAACGGGCGCGCTGCGCGATATTTACCGCGCCGTCATGCGACGGTTTGAGTCGGTCTATTTTGGCGGCATGACGATTTCCCAAGAGGCGTTCGACCGCGTTTGGACGCTCCGCGATTCCTTTACCGGAATTATGGCGGAGCGAGACGCGCAAATTCAGCTTGAGCGCGAGCGCGCGCAGGCGCCGCAGAGCTCCGCCGCGCGTTTGCTCCTGATCGGGACGCTCCTTTCGTCGTCGGTTTTCGCGGGCTGTTCCTCAAAGGACTATTGGCGCATTGAGTATTCCTCAGACGCGACGCATAGCTCAAACAGGGGTATGAACGGCGTTTCCGCGTTCCGACGGTACTGCGGCGACCACGAAAAATGGAATATCTCCTCTTCTATGGGACCGTTGACCGGAATTGACGTCGAAGACGATTACAACGCGGTCTTTTGGTTTAAAGGGGATTACGGTTCGATTGCGAACGTCGACTCCACGCGCGTGAACGCTTTCGGCTGGGGCGTTTCCGACGGCGGCGGTCAGTCTGTTCCGTCCGCGCCGCCGTTTTTCTCTATGCCGTCCTGTCTGTTCGACTTAGACGACTCAGTCGAAGAGAACTGGCCCGACGATTATGACTTTGTCTTTGACTCCGACGAAGAGAACGGCTTCGACGAATTCGACGGCGTCTCTGAATCTGACTCCGACGGTTCTTACGAGAGGAAGACCGACGCGGAATACGAAAAGGAATACGAGCAGGCGTGGCGCAACTGCGTGCGCCGTTACGCGGAGGCGTCCGAAGACGACTGGGATAAATTCGCCGTCGACCTTGGCGATCGTCAAAATTCGACCCCGTACTCCGAAATTCGGAGATGGCTCGAAGCGAAGCCGAACCGAACGTTTGTCCTCGTTTCCGCGACGCGCTGGGACGCGCTGCCCCATTATCTCTTGGAGACGCGCGACGCGCTGCAACGGGCCGGCTCCAAAAATGAGAAAGCGGTTGAGGAATGTGAAAAGCGCATAACCCGCTATTGCAGTATTGTGAACGGCGTCGGCGCGACGTTTTCTTCGCATTTTAAGACGCGTCATGACGCGGCCGTAAAGGCGCTGCAGGATCCCGACGCGTTTTCACGCGCGAAAAAAGCGTCTCAAAAGTATGAAGAAGAGAATGACAAAACGGAATTCAGATTCCCGTCTGAGATCTATTTTCGTGAGCAAAGTCTGAAAGAAGAGGACGTTTTTACGGCTCATGATTTCGACTTTTACGGGTACGATTCGTGTGAAGACTGGGCCGGCGTCTGCGATTTGAACGAAAAGAATTCGCCCACGCGTGAACCGCCGTTTGTATCGCGCTATATTCGATCCGCGTTTGAGGTCAAGACTCCGGCCGATTTCGAGAAACTGCGCCGCACGGAACGCTTTTCGGGCGATCCCGAATGGACGCGCGCGCTTCCGGAAACAGGTCTTCTGACAGAAGTTACGCGTATCGAGACGCGGGGCGACACGCGGGTTCTCGTCGCGCTTGGCGACGTGCCGCTCGTGTGCGAACGGAAAATCGGCGAGAGCAGGCTGCTCATTGTGAATTCGACGTCGTTCCTTTCGAACTACGGCGCGCTTGATCCGGCGAACCGCGCGCTTGCCGAGCAGCTGGCCCGGCAGATTCCGCGCAAGAGCAGAGTCGCGTTCGTTTACGGATCCTATTTCCTCGTCTGGAATCATGGCGGCGCGAGAGAAGAGCCCAGTCCGTTCTCACTTTCGAAGCTGACGCCCTTTACGCTCTTCGTTTGGCACGCGTTCGCGCTTGTTTTGATCGCGGTTTTCTGCGCGTTTCCGATTTTGGGACGTCCGAGACGGCTTCCGCGCGAACGCGTCGACGATTTCAGTAAACATATCGACGCGATCGCGCGCGAATTCAAACGCGCCGGTCGGCGGAAATGGCCGCAGGAGCAGCTTCGCGAATTTGAGAATCTGTATCGCGGCGATTCGGGCGCCGCCGAGGACGAACCTGCCGCCGAAGACGCGTCGGCCGGCGAAGTCAATCCTTCCGCGCAGACTGGCAAGGCCGAATAACCGCGCGCCGTTTTAATATGAGAGAGCGCTTCCGTTGAACGAGAATTATAAACCGCTGCTGTCCTACTCCAAAGAAGAGTTAACCGACCTTTTCAAAACGCTCGGTCTGCCCGCGTTTCGCGCGGGTCAGGTTCGCCGCTGGGTCTTTTCGCGCAAAACGGACCGCTTTTCGCAAATGAGCGATCTGTCGAAAGACCTACGCGCGAAACTTACGGAGCTTTTCGCGCGTCCGAAGTCTGGCGCCGAGCCTCCGAAGCTGATTACGAACGGTTCGGAAACGGTCGCGGCCGAGACGTTCGATTACGACGATTCGCTCTACGAGAGCCGGGTCGTCGCGAAGTCGATCTCCGACGACGGGTCGGAGAAACTGCTCCTCGAATGGCGGGACGGCCGACGCGTCGAATGCGTCTTGCTGCGCGACGACCGAAACCACCGCACGGCGTGCGTGAGCGTTCAGGTCGGGTGCGCGATGGGCTGCGTCTTCTGCTGCAGCGGAATGGGCGGATTCGTGCGCAATTTGACGCGGAGCGAGATTCTCGAAGAGCTCCTGCGTCTCAACGCGCTTCTCCCTCAGGACGAGCGTCTCACGCACATTGTCGTTATGGGGACGGGCGAACCGACGCTCAATCTCGACGCGCTTCTGCCCGCGCTTGCCGAGGCGACGTCCGGCGACGGCCTCGATATCGGGAATCGGCGCGTTACGATTTCGACGGTCGGGATACCCGCGGGAATTCGGAAGCTCGCCGAAGCGAACGTGCCGTACAAACTGGCGGTCTCCCTGCACGCGCCGAACGACCGAATTCGCGACGCCATTATGCCGCAGAACAGAATCCATCCGATCGCGGAAGTCCTGCGCGCGGCCGACGTCTTTTTCCACACGACCGGACGGCGCGTTACTTTCGAGTACGTTCTCCTCGACGGAATCAATTCTTCGGTCGACGACGCGCTTGAACTTGCGCGCCTGCTCCGCAATAAGACGGCGATCGTCAACTGCATACCGTACAATCCGGCGCCGGAGCTGCCGTACAAGACGCCGTCGAACGCGACGGTCCGACGGTTCGTCGACGCGCTCGAGGGGGAAGGGATTCAGGTCAAAGTCCGATTCCGCAAAGGTGACAAGATCAACGCGGCGTGCGGTCAGCTGCGCTGGAGCCTGCGTGAAAAGGAATAGCGCTTCTGCCTCCCGCCGCCGCGCTCGAAACGCGCAAATGTATACTGCGAGGAACTATGAGATTTTTTCTTATCGTCGTTAAAGCGTTCAACTTGGCGCCCCTCTATGTGATCGTGGGCGCGCTTCTCTTGGCGGAATTTGCCGTCGCCGTATACGCGCTCGTCAAATTATTCGGGAAAGAGGACGACGGCTCAAAAGAGGACGCGTCTCATGAAGTTTGAATTCGATCCTTCCGGCAGCCGCGTCGCCGTCTGGACGCCGGCAAAAGTCAATCTGTTTTTTGAAATTCTGGGCAAACGCGCCGACGGCTATCATGAAATCGAAACGGTCGTCGCGCCGATTGATCTTTATGACCGGCTTGAATTTATCCGAACCGACGTTCCGGGCCTGACGGTCGAGGCGTTCGACGGGGAGGGGCGGCCCGACCCCGACGTGCCTTGCGACGAATCGAATCTAATCGCCAAAGCGTACCGCGTTTTTATTGACGAATATCCTGATTTTACCGAAAAATCTGGTTGTGCCTGTAAGGTTGTCAAAAAAATTCCGACAAAAGCGGGACTTGGCGGGGGATCGAGCGACGCCGCCGCCGCGCTGGCGGTGTTTAGCAGACTGAACGGTTCCCCTTTGCCTAAAGAGCGTTTGCAAGAGCTTGCGGGCCGGATAGGGAGCGACGCGCCCCTGTTCTTTGAGGAAGGCGCGTCGGTCGGTCGGGGCCGCGGCGAACTTGTCGAGCCGATCGAATGTCCTTCCCTTTGGCTTACGGTCGTCAAGCCGGTCGACGGCCTTTCGACGGCGGCTGTCTACGGGCGTTACGCGTCGGCTTCTTCCCACGGGCCGCAGAAATCGCTCGCCGAATTTTGCGCGGGCGTTCGGCGCGCGACGGAGCTTGCGCGTTCTGCGCTGGCGCTGAGCGAGGAGGAACGGAGCGTCAGACTCGAGTCTGTCCGCCTTGAGATCGCTCAGACGGTCGCGCGCAAGATAGCCAACCGCCTGGAAGAGCCGGCCGACGCGATGTGGAGCGGATTCGAACGGCGCCGCGAACTCCTCCGTTCGACCGGTGCGCTCGGCGTCCAGATTTCCGGCAGCGGTTCCGCCCTTTTCGGCGTCTATCCAGACGCGCAGTCCGCAAAACGCGCGGCGGAAGAAGCGCGCCGCGCGATAGAAGATCCGGCTTCCGATTTACGCGGCGACCGAGTATACGTCGTCCGAACCCTTTCGAGTCTTGTCCTCTGACGGCGCGACGCCGCGCTCGTTCCGTTCGCCCCATTTTTCAGCTTGTGATACGACCGTTGTTTATTTGTTGAAGAGAACTGCTAATGAAAATCACAGAAATTCGCGTCAAACTTGTCGACGGCGATCCCACCCGCCAGCGTCTTCGCGCTTTTTGCTCCCTTACGTTCGACAACGCTTTTGTAATACGCGATCTTAAAGTTTTAGAGGGGAATCAAGGCTACTTTGTCGCGATGCCGAGCCGCAAAATGACGTTTCGCTGCCCCAACTGCCGGCAGCGAAACGCTATTGGGTCCAACTACTGCTCGCATTGCGGCATGGCGATCTCGGGGTTCGATCCGTTCGGGAATGCGACCGACGTTTCGCCGAGCAAGCTGTACGTCGATATCGTTCATCCGATCAATCCTGCGGCGCGCGACGTTATCCACCGCGCTATTATCGACGCGTACGAGCAAGAAAAAGAGCTCGCGTCACGTCCCGGCTACGTCTCGGACTACGATAATTTTTTCCAGGATTAGGCGCGGACGCCGCCGCGACCTTCGCGGCGTTTCTACACGTTCGGCCGTCTTCGCGCGCTTGACTGCCAATTTGACGCCGGGAAAATAGCGGATCCTTTCGCGATTGCCGCGCCGTTCTCTCCGCTGAGTACGTTCGGCGCGATTAAAAATTTCTTTCGTTAAAACGCGGTTAAAATAGGGGATTTTCCGCTGTCTTGGGAAAAAAAACGCGCCGCCTTTCTTTTTGGCGCTTAGTATGCTTCTTGTTTTTGCAGAACGGCGCGTGACGGGCCGTCGAGGTTCCGACGCCGTTCCTTTAAGACGCTGATGAAAAAATCGATTTTGAGTCGTTTGACCGCGCGTCGACGTTTCAGAACGCGTCCGGAAAACGTTTCAAAATAAAATCGAAGCTTATTAGATATGTAAGGAGTATTCCACAGTGGCAAAGAAAATGTCGTTCGATGACGCCGCTCGTCGCCCGATTGCCGAAGGCGTCGTTAAGTTGGCTCGAGCCGTAAAGAGTACGTTGGGTCCTCGCGGTCGAAACGTCGTTTTAGACAAGGGTTGGGGCGCTCCCAAGGTTACCAAAGACGGCGTTACCGTCGCTGAAGATATTACTCTTGAAGACCCGGAAGAAAATCTTGGCGCTCAGTTGGTAAAGCAGGCCGCTTCCAAGACGAATCAGGCCGCGGGCGACGGCACGACGACCGCGACGGTTCTTGCCGAAGCGATCTATCTTGAAGGTCTCAAAATGGTCGCCGCAGGCGCGGATCCGATGGCGCTCTCGCGCGGTATTCAGAAGGGCGCGGCGGTCGTCGGCGAATTCATCGACAAGCAGGCGGTTCCGGTCAGCGACAAGAGCCAAAAGGAAATCGCGCAGGTCGCGACGATCGCGGGCAACAACGACCCGACGATCGGTAAAATTCTCGCCGAAGCGTTCGTAAAGGTTGGCAAAAACGGCGTTATTACGGTCGAAGAAGGCAAACAGTTCGAAACGTACGTCGACGTCGTCGAAGGGATGCAGTTTGACCGCGGCTATCTCTCGCCGCACTTCGTTACCAACGTCGACGACCAGAAGGTCGAGCTCGAAGATCCGCTCATTCTCGTTTTCGAAGACAAAATTTCGAGCGCGAAATCTCTTGTTCCGCTCCTTGAAAAGATCGCCAAACAAAGCCGTCCGCTCTTCATCGTCGCTGAAGACGTCGAAGGGGAAGCGCTTGCGCTCCTCGTCGTCAATAAGCTTCGCGGCGTCTTGCAGGTATGCGCGGTTAAGGCGCCCGGTTACGGCGACCGCCGCAAGGCGATGCTCGGCGATATCGCGGTTCTCACCGGCGCGACGGCCGTCTACAAAGATCTCGGCGTTCAGCTCGACGCGGTTCAGCTCGGCGACCTCGGACGCGCGAAGAAGATCGTCGTAACCGGCGATTCCACGACGATCGTCGACGGCGGCGGCAAGAAGTCCGACGTCGAAGCGCGCGCCGAACAGATTCGCGCGGAGATCGAAAAGACGACGAGCTCCTACGATAAGGAAAAGCTGCAAGAGCGTTTGGCGAAGCTCGCTGGCGGCGTCGCGCGCATCAACGTCGGCGCGGCGACCGAGTCCGAAATGAAAGAGCGCAAGTACCTGTACGAAGACGCTCAGTCGGCGACGAAAGCGGCGCTCGAAGAAGGCGTCGTGCCCGGCGGCGGGATTATTCTGCTGCGCGCCGCGTCCGCGCTCGACAAAGTCGAAACGAAGCTCGAAGACGAAGCGTACGGCGTTCAGATCGTTAAGCATGCGCTCGAAGCCCCGATTCGCGAGATCGCGAAGAACTGCGGCGTCGAAGGCGCGGTCGTCGTCAATCGCGTTCGCCAGATGAAAGGCAAGAACGACGGCTACGACGCCGACAAAGACGCATATTGCGACTTGCTTGAAGCCGGCGTTATCGACCCAGCCAAGGTCGTTCGCACCGCGCTCCAAAACGCGGCGAGCGTCGCGGCGCTGCTGCTCACGACGTCCTGCCTGCTCACTGAAATTCCGAAGGAAGAACCTGCGGCGCCCGCCGATCCGAATGGGATGGGCGGCGGCATGCCCGGCGGCATGGGCGGATTCTGATAAATTCGCGGCGCGCCGCGTGACGGTCGGTCGGCGGCGCGTCCGGAGCTTGATTATAAAGTAAAGAAACGAAAAGAATAAACATATTGAAAGGACGTCCAGAATGTCTGCTAAGAAATCCCTGAATCTCAAACCGTTGGAAGATCGTATTGTCGTCGAACCGTTGGAAGCCGAAGAGAAGACCTCCGGCGGCATTTTCCTGCCTGACAGCGCTAAGGAAAAGCCGCAGCGCGGAACCGTCGTCGCCGCAGGCGCGGGCCGTATGCTCGACAACGGCAAGCTCGCTGAAATGAACGTCGCGGTCGGCGACGAAGTCATCTACGGCAAGTACTCCGGCTCCGACGTTGAGGTCGACGGCGTTCAGTACAAGATTCTCCGCGAAAGCGACGTGCTCGCGAAAGTCGTTAAGGCCTGACGTACCTCCTCTTCCTTGCGCCGGCGTCCGTCGTTCTTCGACGGTCTTTCCCTTTCTAGCCGGCGCAAGGGAGTTTTTCATCTCGAACCTATTCGGAAGGGGTTGGCAAATTTACGCGCAAGCCGCTCGTTTGCCGTCCTTTCGGTTAAAACATATAAGGACGTTTTTCCATGGCAAAGCAACTGATCTTCGACGACGAAGCGCGACGCAAGATGCTTGACGGCGTCAATAAACTGGCCGACGTTGTCGCGGTTACCCTGGGACCGACCGGGCGCAACGTTGTTTTAAGTAAAGCTTACGGCGGACCGAAAGTTACCAAAGACGGCGTGACCGTCAGTAAAGAAGTAGAACTTGACGATCCGTTTGAAAATATGGGCGCCAAGCTCGTTAACGAAGTCGCGTCGAAGACGAACGACGTGGTCGGCGACGGCACGACGACCGCGACGGTTCTCGCGCGCGCTATCTTCAAAGAAGGTCTCCGCAACGTAACAGCGGGCAGCAATCCGACGGCGATCCGCCGCGGTATCGACCGCGCGTGCAACGCGGCGATCGCCGAGCTCCAGAAGATGGCCAAGCCGGTAACGACGAAAGAAGAAATCGCGAACGTCGGTTCGATCAGCGCCAACAACGACCGCGAGATCGGCGAACTGCTCGCCGACGCGATGGAAGCGGTCGGCAACGACGGCGTTATTACCGTCGAAGAAGGCAAGACCTCCGAGACGACCTACGAGGTCGTCGAAGGCATGCAGTTCGACAAGGGCTATCTGTCTCCGTACTTCATCAACGACATGAACGAGATGAAATGCACGCTTGAAGACGCGTACGTTCTTATTCATGAAAAGAAGATCTCGAACGTTCGCGACCTCGCGCCGCTGCTCGAAAAAGTCGCCTCGAAGGGCCGTCCAATCCTCATTATCGCCGAAGACGTCGACAACGAAGCGCTCACCATGCTCGTGGTCAATAAGCTTCGGGGCGTGGTCGACGTGTGCGCCGTTAAGGCTCCGGGCTTTGGCGATCGCCGCAAGGCCATGCTGCAGGATATCGCGATCCTCACCGGCGGCGAAGTCATCAGCGAAGATCTGGGAATCAAGCTCGACGCGGTCGAGATCTCGCAGCTCGGTCAGGCGAAACAGATTAACGTCGATAAAGACACGACCGTTATCATCGACGGCAAAGGCAAAAAGGCCGATATTAAATCGCGCACCGATCTTCTGCGCCGCATGATCGCGGAAGCCGAAAGCGATTACGACCGCGAAAAGTTCCAGGAACGGCTCGCGAAGCTCTCCGGCGGCGTCGCTATCGTTAAGGTCGGCGCGCATACGGAAGCGGAAATGAAGCAGAAGAAAGACCGCGTGGACGACGCGTTGCACGCCACCCGCGCCGCGGCGCAGGAAGGCGTTCTGCCCGGCGGCGGCGTCGCGCTTCTGCGCTGCAAAGAAGCGGTCGAGAAGTGCCGTAAAGACGCGCGCGGCGACGAGAAGATCGGCGTCGATATTCTCATGCGCGCTCTGACCGCGCCTCTGTGCCAGATCGTCGACAACAGCGGCGCCGACGGAACCGTCGTCGTCGACGAAGTCTCCCAGAAGGAAGGCTCCATGGGCTACAACGCCGCGACCGGCAAGTACGAAGATATGTACGAAGCCGGCGTTATCGACCCGCTCAAGGTCGTTCGCGCCGCGCTGTCTCACGCCGCGAGCGTCGCCGGCCTCATGCTGACGACTGAAACGCTTGTGACCGACGTCAAAAAAGACAAGAAATGATCGCGCGCGTTCCTGAGCGACGTTTCGATCGGACCTTTTCGGTTTGACGTAATTTGAGCGCCCGGCGAAAGCTGGGATCTGATCAGATTCGCTCCCCGATCGGGCGAATCTGATTTTTTTACGCGACAGTCGCGCGCCGGCGAAAATCCGACGCGCGGCTTTGGGCGCGGAAGCGCGCCGCCGCGGTTCGCCGCAAAGCGAATGCGTGGAATATTTTAAAAGAAAAAAGCAATAAGTTGCGCCTTTGCGCGCAAACGAAACAAACGCTCCAGTTTTGGACGACAACGTTTGGAACAGTACCGATGGCTAACGACGGCGATTATTACGAAATACTTGGAATAGACCGCTCTGCGACCGAGGAAGAAATTGCGTCGGCGTATCGCAAGACGGCGCGAAAATACCACCCGGACCTCAATCCCGGAAACGAAGAAGCCGTTGAAAAATTTAAGCTCGCCGCCGAGGCGTTTAACGTCCTTAAAGATAAGGAAAAGCGAGAAATCTACGACCGTTACGGCAAGGCGGGCCTTGAGCGGAACGGCGATCCGGGCGCGTTCCGCGACGTGAGCGATATTTTCGGCGCGTTCGGCGATTTCTTCGGCGGCGCGTTCGGCGACGTATTCGGGGGCGGGCGCAGCGCCGGACCCCGGCCGGGCGGCGACGTCCGCTGCGGCGTGACGCTCGACCTGCACGAAGCGGCCAAGGGCGTCGTTAAAGAGATTAAATTCCGCAGACGCGAGGTTTGCCCCACGTGCGGCGGAACCGGCGCGAAGCCGGGCACGAAGCCGGAAACGTGCAAATACTGCGGCGGCCGCGGGCGTATTCAGCAGTCGACAGGCATCTTCTCCATACAGACGACGTGCCCGAAATGCGGCGGGCGCGGTCAAATCATCGCGAGTCCGTGCGTCGACTGCCGCGGGTCCGGGCTTGTCGTTAAAGAGGTAACGCGCGAAGTTCACATTCCAGCGGGCGTCGACAGCGGAATCCGGCTCCGGATGACGGAAGAAGGGGATCGCAGCCCGAACGGCGGAGTCCCGGGCGATTGCTACGTGCTCATTCAGATTAAGAAACATCCGCTCTTCCGCCGCGAAGGACAGGACCTCGTCTGCCAGATTCCGATCGGATACGCGCAGGCGGCGCTCGGCGCGGAAATTGAAGCGCCGACTCTCGACGGCGTCGAGAAAGTCAAGATACCGGCCGGAACGCAAAACGGCGACGTCATTCGGCTTAAAGGGCGCGGCATGCCGACGCCGCGGCGCAACGTGGTCGGCGACCTGCTCATTCAGCTCTTTATCGAAGTTCCCAAAAAGATTACGCCGGAACACGAGGCCATTTTGCGCAAGCTGGCCGCCTGCGAAGGGGACTCCGTGCTCAAAGAACGCAAGTCGTTCAGCGCGAGCTTAAAAGAGTTCGTTAAAGATTTCTTCCCGGAGAAGAAGAACGACAAGCAGCAGGGCGGCGACGACAAAAAGGAAGAGAAGAAGAAATAACGGCCTTGAGCCGGTTGATATAGAGAAAGCGGCGCGCCGTCAGACGCGCCATGGGTAACGATATGCAAGAGAATAACTTCGAAGAACAACCTGTTTTTGACGAGACGTTCGGAGAGAATCAGAACGGCGCGGAAGAAGACGGCGAAAGCAAGGGAACCGTTACGATTACGGTCGACGAGTACGAAAAGCTTAAGTCGGATCTCAAAGAGGCCGAAGACCGCCGTTTGCGCGCGCTCGCGGAGCTCGAGAACTTCCGCAATCGGACGAATCGGCTCGCCGCCGAGGAACGCAAGTACGCCGGAATCGAACTTGCGCGCGATATCTTGCCCCTCTGGGACAATCTGAGTCTCGCGCTCCAGATTCAGGATCCGGAAAAGAACGGCGAAGCGATCGTTACGGGCGTTAAGATGGTTCACGACGATTTTCTTAAAGTCCTTGATAAAAACGGGGTTAAGAAGATCGACGCGGTGCATAAGCCGTTTGATCCTAAATTCCACGAGGCGGTCGCGTTCGTTCCTACGGACGAATTTCCGCCCAATACGGTTATGGTCGAATTAAAGGCCGGATTTACGCTCCACGAACGTGTTGTGCGCGCCGCTCAGGTCGTGCTCGCCTCCGCGCCGGTCAAACCGGCGGAATCTCAGTCCGAAAATTGATCCGTTTCACACTAGGACGCGCTCCGGCGCGTCGAACGCGGCCGTCGGCGCGACGCCGGCCGTTAGAATCGCAAAAAATGCCGACTTACGAATACCATTGCGAAGCCTGTAATCAAGTCGTAGAAATATTTCACTCCATGACGGCGAAGCCCGCCGAGATTTGTCCGAAATGCGGTAAGAAGGCGCTGCACAGGCGCATAAGCGGCGGGTCCGGAATCATCTTTAAGGGGTCCGGATTCTACTGCACCGACTATAAACATTCGAGCGCGACTCCCGCGAGCGTCGAGCCGACGAGCGGATCTTCGGATTCCGCGCCGAGTTCGGAAACGAAACCGGAACCGAAAACAGACGCGAAGGCGCCCGCCAAAACGGAGAAGGCCAAGAGCGAGTCGGGCTCAAAAGCCGGAAAGTAATTCAGATGCGCTGTCCAATCTGCAATAAGATTTTTTCGCCCGACGATCCGACGGCCGCGCTCCCGTTTTGCTCCGAACGCTGTAAGCGAATCGACTTGGGGCGGTGGATGAACGAGGAGTATTCGGTCGATACGGTCAATCTCGACAAGCTTGAAGAGGCGATCGCCGGCGTCGAAGAGGAGAACGCGCAAGAAGAACGCGGGGAAGACGACGGGCCAAATTGACGTCCCGCCGCCGCGCTTTTTCCGCGCCGCCCGGGCAAACTCGCCGACTGTGAACCGCGTTTGGCGCGAGAGCTTTTCAATCTTGCTTTTTTAAAATATTGCTCCAAACTGAACTTCTCTTTTCTTGTCTTTTTCCCGCCGTCGGATACAATAGAATAGGCGTTTTTTGGGATTTACGCCGCCGGTCGGCGCCGTCTTAAATACGGCCGTTTATACGCATGCCCAGAAGCAGAGAGGTTAGGGACGTTATGAAGCAGATTAGCGATATCGACGAAGGGACGGTTAGGCGAATCGACTGGGTTGAGCTCGTTCCGCCAACCCTGTTTTTCCGCGCGTTTTCCGCGACGTTTAAGCCGACCTTTTTAGCGATTTGCGCGTGTATTGCGGCGCTCTGCGCGCCCGCGTTCGGCTTTTATCAGGTTCTTTCAGACGATCTGTGCGACGGGGGAAGAGTCTTTCGTTTTTCGTTTGAATACCTGACGTGGGGCGGGGAAGGTTCGCCCTGTTGGCTGTTGTACGCTTGTGTCGGCGGGTTCGTCGGGCTTATTCTCGCGCTGGCGATTTCCCGCGCGACGGTGGTGCGGCTGACGTCGAGCGCGCGGTCTTCGACGCTTGCGTCCCTGAAGTTTGCGATTAAGAAAATCCCATCGGTCGTTCTGCCCTTCGCGCTTCCGGTTATCGTCCTTTTCGGGCTTTACGCGGGCGCGTTCTGCGTCGTCAAGCTTGGCGTGTTCGGCGAAATTTGCGCGCCCCTGACGGTTCTTTTTGTGGTCGCGTCCGTGATACTGCTGGCGATCTTTACCGTCTCCTTTCCCATGGCGGTTACCGCAGTCGCTGCCGAGAACTGCGACTGCTTCGACGCTATCTCGCGCGGTATTTCCTACACGACGCAGAGGCTCCTCTTTTGGTGCTTCTATATGGCGTTTGGCGTTATGTTAACCGTATTTGGCTACTTAATTTGCGAAGCGGTAATCGGGCTGTGTGTTTTTGGATTCGACGCCATCTATCATTCCATTGACTCCCGGTGGCTGGCGTACTGGCGCATGACGCTCCTTTGGACGCCTGCGGCGTACCTTCTTCTTTCCGCGGTCGTCTATACGAACGCGGCGTATATCCTGCTGCGCCGAAGCGTCGACGGGACCCCGTTTGATTCGTGCGCGCTCGACTTAACGAAAACCAAGCCGCGTCAGCTTCGCGAAGTTCTGCTCGACGGCAAGGGAGCGCCCGAGCTCGATAAAGCGTTCGCTCAGCAGAACGGCGGCCAGACGCCTGAGAAGAAGGACGCGTAAATTTGACGGAACGGCAAGAGACGCGGTACAGACGGCTTGAAACGGCGCTCCTTACGCCGACGGGACGTGGCTCGGTCGCGTGCGTCGGCGTGCGCGGGGAAGGCGCGTGGGCGCTCTTTCGCCGCCGCTGGAGCCGCGCTGACGGAAAGCCCGTGTCCGAGGAGTTCGACCGCTGGTCCCCAGAGCACGCGCGCCGACCGTTCTTTGGCCTCTTTCGATTCGACGAGCTTGGCGGCGCGGCGGACGAGATCGTCTTGCGGCGCCGGACCGCAGACGCGTTTGAAATCGACGGGCATGGCGGCGACGCGGCAAGTTCGCGCGTCGTTAAATACTTCGTCGAGCATGGCGCGACGCTCGTTTCCGGGCACGAATGGGAACGCGCCGTCGAACTTGAAGAGCTCGGTCTGACCGAGCGCGAATTTGACGCGCGCTGGAATTCGCGAGTCGACTCGCTCTTCTACGCGGCCGCCGACGCGCTCGCGACGCGCGCGACGACCGAACGAATCGCGCGTATTGCCGTGCGGCAGCGAGGGTTATTTCGCGCGTTCTTTGCAGAATTGGACGCGCTTCTGGCGCAAGACGCGCCGGATTTCGACGCGTGCGTCGCGAAACTCGACGCGGCGCTTGCGCGCGGGACGTGCGGACGCAAGCTCGTCGAGCCGATTACCGTGGCGTTTCTCGGCGCGCCGAACGTCGGCAAGAGCAGTCTGCTTAACGCGGCGCTCGGATTCGACCGCGTCGTTACGTCGCCGACGCCGGGCACGACCCGGGATCTCGTCGGGGCGCCTACCGTAATCGACGGCTGGAATTTCCGGCTAGTCGACGCGGCGGGGCTGCGCGCGACCGACGATCCGCTCGAGCGTATGGGCGCGGAACTTGCGGCGCGCAACGCGCTTAGGGCCGACGTCGCGCTCGCCGTATACGACGCGTCGCGCAGCCGCGCGGAGCAGGACGCCGAATTCATGCGCTTTTTCGGCAAGCCGGGCCTCGAAGTCGGCCGCAGAACCGTCGCGGCGCTCAATAAAGTCGATCTGCCCGAATCGGAACGCGATCCGAGTTGGGACGCGCCCGACGTCGAATCGGCGTTCCTGCGCGTGAGCGCGCGAACGCGCGTCGGGCTCGACGAACTCGCGAACGCGCTTGTGCGCGCGGCGTTCGACGCGCCCGTCGACGGGAACGAGCCGGCGCTGTGGACGTCGGAGCAAGTCGAATTTTTGCGCGAGCTGCGCGAGTTATGCGCCTGCCGAAAGTGCGCGAGCGCGCGCGACGCGATTCGCGTTTGACCGCGCTTTTGAGAATTAGTTGTAATAAAGGACGAGAATGGTTTACGCCGCCGTTGCAATTTTGAGCCTGGGTCAGTTCTTCGATCTTTTCGGCGCGCTTGCGTGCGCGTTGGGATTGGTCGCGGCGCTTGCCTTTTTAGGCGGCTCCGACAGCGATTCCGACGGCGAATCGTCGGAAATACGCGAACGATTAGGGGCCGTAACGCGCGCTTATTCTGTGTTGGTGCAAGCCATTTCCGATAAATTGGACGCCGCCGCGCGCGCGAGTGAAAAACCGCCGAAGTCCGGTTTGCTCTTTGACGTCGACGAGTTTATTCCCGAAGCTCCTAAAAAGACCGAGTCTGACTCGCAGGGCAAGGGCTCTTCCGACGCCGGCTCGGGCCTCAATCGCGGCGCGAAAGTCAATCACGTCGACTTCTGGCGGGAAGATTACTGGAATTTCGAAAACAGCGTCGAAGACGATCTCTTCGCTTCCGACGAACCCGAGGATCAGTCCGACTCATGGAAAGACAATGGGGAAGAGGGCGCCAAGGACGGACCGGACGACGCGCTGTGGAACGACCGTGAGCAGAAAGAGGACGAGGCGGAAGCCGAGCGCGACTCCGAACAGAAGCGCGCAAATTATTTTGGCTCTTTCTTTAAGAATCGCAATTATCCGACGGTCGACGACCCGGACTCCGACGGCGCGCAGGACGACGGTCCCGACGCCCCTAAACGCTGGCGGCGCAAGGAGAATCCGGACGGACAGGAGGATTCTGACGGGCAAAGCGGCGAAAAACAAAACGACGGGCCCGAATGGAAAAAGAGGCCGGATCGCGGTCTCTTCGAAGAGTTCGACCGACTCTTTAAAGATAAAAGCGAAGACGCCGAGTCCCCTTCCGACGGCGGCGATTCCGACGAATCTGCCGCGTTCGGGCTCGATTATGACCTCCTTGAAGATGAAAACGTCTCTCTTGACGGCAAGCTCGACTATTTGCGCGAACGCGTTAAGGCGGGTAACGAAGAGGCGCGCGGCGAATTGGCGCGTCTGCTCCTTCAGCGAGCCGCGCTTGCGAAAAAAGACGAGGAAAAAGAGGCGATGGCCGCGCTTGACGAAATCGAGTCGGTCGTTTTCGCTAAGAATGATGATTACGTCGAACGCGATCAGTACGACGAATTGGAACTCCTTGTTCAGGCGAATCTTCAGCGCGTCTTCTTCTATCTTCGCAACGGCATGGCGCCCCCGCTGGACATGGCTAACGGGGCGCTTCAGTTCGCTCGCGATTTTGCCGGCAGCTTCTCTCAGGAGGAGACGGCTCGGCTCTTGGCGACGGCGTATCAGGCGCACGGGCTGAGCCTTCTCGCGTCCGGCGCGGAAGCCGCGGCCCTGCGGTCGTTTAACAAGGCGCGCGCGAAGTTCTCCGAGCTTGTCGACGGGGGAGTCCACGAGGCGGAACCTTCGATCGGATTTGTTTCCGTCGCGATGGGGGACGCCTATATGGCGATTGGCGACGCGAACAAAGCGGTCGAGGAATTCAGGTTTGCGCTCGAGACGTTCGACAGTTTTTCGGGCCGGGAAGGCTTTCTCGCCGAAAACGTCAACGTGAGTTTCCGGCTCAGTCGCGCGTACCGCAGTTTGGGCGATTTGGAGAAAGCCGACGCCGCGCTTGAAATGGCGATTCAGTCGGAAGAGCGGCTCCTTTCCTTCGACGAAACGTCCTATATTAACCCGCTCGTCGAACTGCTGGAAGAGCAGGCGGATAAATTCTTTACTCGCGGGAAACACGAAGAGGCGGTCGCCTCGCTTGATCGCGCCGTGTCGTCGCTGGAGCGCTTTCTGACGTACGACGTCGTTATGCCGCGCCGCGTGCTGGCCTACGCGCATCTTGCCAACGCGCTGCAGCGCCGCGCCACGATTCATTTTCTTCGAAATAAGCGACTGCTCGCCGTAATCGACCTTGAGCGCGCCGTCGAGTCGCTCACGTCGGCGGTGAAAAAGGGCGAAACGTTCGATCCGTTCGCGCAGGCGCTCATTTTGGTCAACTCAATTTACGATATGTGCGCCAGTTACAGTCTCTGGGACGACGCGGTTAAGGCGCGCAAGGAGTCTAAGCGTCTCTACGAAGGGCTCCCGCCCGATAAGAAGAAGCGCGTTAACGATTTGTACGCTCGTATGCTCGTTTATCGCGGAGGAGCTATGCTGCGCCGCAAGAATAGAGCGGAAGCGCGCATAGCGGCCGAAGAGGCGGTCAGTATTCTCGAGCCGCTTTGCGAAGGTAAAGACGCCGAGCCCGAGAAGTGCGCCATGTTGGCGCGAGCGTACGGAATTTGCGCGCGGCTCGAATCGAAGAAGCGCGCCGGCCGCGAGAATTCCATGCGGCTGTTCCGGCGAGCTAAGGAGCTTGAGTTATTCGTACTGAGCGGGCCTGATCTTGACGACCAGTATAAGAACGCTTTCGTCGACGATTTTACGACGAAGGCGAAGCGCGAGGCGAAAGACGGGGAGCTCTCCGTCGCGCTCGACGACGTTCGCACGGCCGTCAGAATCGCCGTCTCAGAGCTCAACGCGGGGAGATGGGCGTTTCTGGCGGAATTCGTTGAAGCCGTGGGCGCCGCCGTAAAGATAGCGGTCGCGCTTCGCGGGCCGAAAGAGGGTCTGCGCATTTTAAGAGCGGCTCTGCGGTACGCCGAACGGGTGAGAAAGTCGTACGTTGACAAGGATTGGGCGCCCGACGAAGGCGACGACATTTCTCCCCGCAATATTGCGTTTATGCGTAATATAGAGCTCCTTACGGTCGACTTGCGTTTCACGCGCTTTAAGCTGCTTTCTTCGACAGACTGGCAGCCTGAATTTGCGCGATATTGCGACATGCGCTTTTACACGCCTCCCGAGGACTCCGAAGAGAAGGACGGGCCCGCCTTCCCACGGCAGAAACTCGATCCCGTAACGTCGTATATCATAGATATGTGCGACGAGAACAACCGCGGAAGCGTTCTGCGTCGGCGCGCGCTTCTCCTGAGCAAGGCGCTGGCCGATTCTCCGGCCCAGCTCGCGAGGTTTGTCGATCTGGAAGCGTGTCGGCGCGTCTTTATGCGGCACGCGCTCGACGGCGAATTCGAGTTTTTCGGGTCTGTCTTGGATATTCTCCGCACGACGCTCAATTCGATAAGTAAACGGAGCGATCTCTTTTTAGCGGATCCTGAAATGCGCGAGGCCGAGCGTGTCTTTGACGGGCCGCGCGCCCGAGTTCGGAACGGGGAATTCGACGAAGCGAAGACGCGCCTGTACTGGTCGAACGCGTTGGTTTTCCGCCGCATGCAGGCGAACCATTTATTGGGCGTCTGGGAAGGGATTAAGGCGGCCGACGCGGCCAGTCCTCCCCCTGACGGAATTGCGAAAAAACTGCGCGAGACGTTTATTGACGTTCTCCGCGCGAAAATAGAACTCGTTTTTCAGCTCGCGCTCGAAGCGGGCGAACGCGCTCCTTCCGAACTGTTGACGGCCCCTCAGACGGCGCCCTTGGCCGCCGCGTTTTTCCAGTGGCTCCTGTCGAACGGTCAAAAGGACCGCGCGTTCGAGTTTGCGCGTCTGGAAGAGAAAAGGCTGCTCAGGGAAGACGCCGTTTTGCCGCCGATACAGTTTATGTGTCGGTCCGCCTTCTACGAGGCGATTGCCGAGGCCGCGCAGGGGGCAGGCGAGCTCCAGTTTGCCGAGGAAACGCTCCGTAAGTGCGAAGCGCTCTTTTCCTCAGAAGACGCCGTGTTCGACGTCAGTTCTCTCTTCGCAGAGAGTCGGGGGAACGTCTATGCGAAACTGGCCGAACTTGCGTATGAACGCGGCGACTTGGAGAACGCGTCCTCTTATTTCACAAAAGCGGGCGACGTTTACGCCGAAGAATTGCGTTCGCGCGGTCTTTCGCGTCAAGGTTTTGAGCGGTATGTCGAGCTTCTTTCAAGGGCGCTTTCCGGCGGATCAAGAGAGGAAGCGCGCCGCGTGGCAAGACGCTACCGCGAGATGTGCAGACTCTCTAAAACTTGGAACGCCGATTTTCGCGCCGAAGTCGCCAACGCGTTTTGGGCTCTCACAGTCGTCGTTTTAATGTCGAGCGAAAAGATTCGCGCCTCTTTCTATCACTCGAAACAGGCGCTTAAGCAGTTCGACAGGATACTTAAATGGTACCGTCCCAACTCTCCCGAGATTAAAGTCAGACGGCTTGAACGTGGATTTTCCGCGTTCCTTTTCTGGATGCGGCATGGCGCGTACGAACGCGCGACGACAATTTTAAACGCTCTGTTTCCTGTATTTAAGAAGAATTACGAATCAGTCGTTAACGATCCGAAGGAGAGCGCCGATCCTCAGGAACGGGAGCTTACGTTTTGGCACGTCGCGAGCCCGTTTGTCGTCGTCGGAATGTTTTGGGTTCAGCTTCGCCTCGTCGGTCTCGGCCGATTTTCGTCGCCCGAGGAAGAGACGCAGTTTGGCAAGACGGTCGAGGAGCTCTTAGCCGCCGCTAAGCGAACGCCCCTGATTAGCGAAGGGCGCGTCGTAACCGGAGCGCAAGAGGAAACGGCCGCCGATTCGGAAGAGACCGCCGCCGGGACCGAACCGTCTCCGGACGCCAAGCCGGAAGACGCGCCGCTCAAATCGCGAGCGCAAGCGCTTCTTTCGTTAACGGTTGCGCGCGCGAAAGGAACGTGGGGCGCCCTTAGGCGGAAAATCAAGCGTGAAGATCCGACTCCCGCCATGACGGATTCCAACGCGCTGAAATTCGCGCTAAGCTATTGCATGACGCGGCTCTTTTACGCCCTTTGGCTCGCGCAGAAGGGCGAGTACGAGCTCGCCGTTAAAGAGCGCGACGCCGCGATCCGGGAGACGCGCAAGTGGTTTGGCGCCGGGTCGATGGAGGAGACCGCATGCTTCTACTACTGGGCCGTCTCGGCGCTGCGCCGCCGTCGGTTTTCAGAAGCGATTCGTTGGGCGAGAACGGTCGTCGCGAGTTTTCCGAAAGAGGCGCGCGACGTCAAGGAACCCGTTCTCGACTCCATACCGTTCGTCGCCGACGCGTACCGTATTTGCGCGTTTGCGCGAGTGGAACGCCGCGCGCCCTTCGATCTTGTCCGAGCCAGACGCGACGTCGAGCGCGGAATCGAATTCTGCCGGACCGCGTTTGCGAACAGACTGTTTACGCCGCGGTCCGTTTACGCGGAACTCATTTTTGCGCGCGCGAAGGTTGAACGCGCTCGCGGTCGGCTCCACGAGGCGCTTGTCGACGCGACGCGCGTTAAGGCGATGCTGGACAAAGCGTCGCGCCGCGGGGTCGCGACGCCCAGCGTCGGCGTTAAGGACGAACTGAACGAGTTTTTAATTTCACTGACAGAAGAGATCGCCGATCGCCGTAAGAGGGAAGGCGAGTCTTTGCCTGAACCGCAGGATGCGCGGCAGAGCGGCGACGTCGGGAACGGAGGACGCCCCCAATGAGCAACCGCGTTCGAGAGCTGCGCGAGTCGCGCAAGATAGAACTTTCTGAGTTCGCCGAACTCGTCGGCGTTTCCACGCGCTATCTAATCGCGTTGGAAGAAGACGCGTGCGTCGCGACCGTCGAGACTGCTCTGCGAATCGCGCGCGCGTTGGGCGCGACGGTCGAGCGCGTTTTCGGCGGGGAAGAACCGGAGTCCGAGCCTTCCTGTTCGACGGCGCCGGAACCTGTCCTTTCGGAACGTGCGGTTGTTTCCGACGTGGCGCCGCAAGCTGAGTCCGGACCGGAAGAGAACAGGAAGCGCAAGCGCGGAAAGAAGGGCGTCGCCGAGTCTCATAAGAGGAAGCCGCGCGTTCCGAAAGAGGAGTCCGGCCCGGAACCGGCTAAAATCGCGCCTTACGCGACCGCATGGTCGAGTAAATCGCTTGACGAACTCATGGCGGGCAGAGAAGAGAGGACCGGGTCTCTCTTTGAAGAGTCGGAAACGCGCGATTCAATCGTTTTGCGTCGCGTTTACGCGCCCGATCGCAGCCAGAAGGTTTCTTCCGCGTCCTCAAAAACAGCGACGGAAGAAGGACTTGCCGCGACGCCCAGTTCGCTTGTCGATCCGACGCGCGGCCGGGCCGTACGCTACTTCGATCTTTTCTGCGGCATTGGCGGCTTTCGTTACGCCGCCCAGAACACGCTCGCGGAAATGAACCGCGACGGCGAATGCGTGCTGAGCTGCGATATCGACGAGCCCGCGCGCGAGAGTTACGCCGCGAATTTCGGCGAGACGCCCTACGGCGACGTAACGACGCTCCAGTCGGAGAATATCCCCGATTTCGACCTCCTCTTTGCCGGATTCCCCTGTCAGACCTTTTCGATTATCGGTTTGCGGAAAGGATTTGCCGACGAAACGAAAGGTTCGCTCTTTTTCCAGATCGCGCGCATTCTCAAAGACAAACGTCCGCGCGCGTTCGTTTTGGAGAACGTTCGGCAGCTTACGACCCACGATTCCGGGCGGACGTTCGAGATCATTTTGCGCGTCTTGCAGGAGGAACTTGGCTATTGCGTCGACTGGCGCGTGCTCAACGCGCTCGAGTGCGGCGTGCCGCAGAAGCGCGAACGCGTCGTTATTGTAGGCGCGCTTGAACCGTTTGAAATGGAATGGCCCGCCCCCGTTAAAAACGGCAAGACGCTCGCCGACGTCTTGGAGAACGACGCCGACGTCGATAAGCGGTATTTCGCGTCCCCTGAAATCGTCCGCAGGCGGAAAGAGGCGCACTCGTCTGAATTCTATCCGTCGATCTGGCATGAGAATAAATCGGGCAATATTTCCTCCTATCCGTACAGCTGCGCGCTTCGCGCCGGCGCGAGCTACAACTACCTGCTTGTGAACGGCGAGCGTCGTCTAACGCCGCGTGAAATGCTGCGCCTGCAGGGATTCCCCGACGACTTCAAGATCGCCGTCTCCGATTTCCAAATCCGGAAGCAGGCCGGCAACGCCGCGCCCGTGTGCCTGATTCAGCGCGCGCTGGAACGGTTTCTCCCACTGATCTTTGAGAAAAATGAGCGCGACTAAAAAGAGCGGGCCTGCCAGAAAGAAAAGCTCGGTCCCAAAGGGAACGGTTCCCAAACTGCCGAAACTCGAGCCGACAGACGACTCCGCGCCGAAATTCGACGTGTTTGCCGCGTCGAAACGCTCGGAGATTATGCGCAAAGTTAAGTCGACGAAGAATAAGTCGACGGAATTGCGCCTTATGGACGAATTCAAACGTCTCGGCGTGACGGGCTGGCGTCGGCAGGCCAAGCTCTTTGGCAAGCCGGATTTCCTTTTTCCGAAACTGCGTATCGCCGTTTTTGTCGACGGCTGTTTCTGGCACGGGCATCGCTGCCGCAATACGACGCCGAAAGATCACGCCGACTACTGGCGCGTCAAGATCGAACGTAATCAGGCGCGCGACCGGGCCGCGACGGAGCATTTGGAAGCGCTCGGCTATCGCGTCGTGCGCGTCTGGGAGTGCGAATTCAAAAAGGCGAACGCCGACCTGCTCGAAGAGAAACTGCGCCCGATTGTCGACGCGTTCCGAGCGGCGCAAAAGAACGCGCGGAAATAAAAAAAGACTGAACGAAAAACGCTCAGTCTTTTTAAGGATAACGAACCGCGAACGAAAAAATTCGCGCGCGCGGAAGAATCACTTCTTCTCGTCGCCGCCTTCGTCCTTGACCTTCTTCTTCTTCTTCAAGACGACCTTGTAAACGCGAATTTTCGGAAGAGCAAAGGGGGAAGTTTCGTCAGTCCAGCGATCCTGAGACTGCATCTTTTCAATTCGTTCGACTCTCGTCAGGACGTTGCGCGAACGCGAAACGCCTTTCCTGATTTTTAAGCTTTTATCGATGGTCATTGGTAATTCTCCAAACGTTTTACGCGGCTGCTCGATCGCTCGAACTCGACCCGGCGTCCAGTTTGCGACAAAACGACGGACGCAACGCGCCTTGCCTTGGCGATCCGCCCGCGAAACCGTTCTTGACGCGCAGATCGCAAGCGAACGCGCGCATAGGAACGCTTAGGATTCGTAATATAACAGCCTATTTTAAATTAACAAGGGGGCGCGGAGAATTTTCTTGAATTCATTCCGAGAAAAATGATTATTTTCTCTAAAGCGCCCTTCTTCAACCTAACTTTCCACCGCGATCCTGCCTCGGCGCGAGCGAAAAATTCCTCTTGCGGCGTTTGGGATAATTCGCTACCGTTGAGTCCGGCGAAGGGGCGCCCTTTCGCAACGCGTATTATCGAATCAGATCGACGGGAGAGAACGCATGGACGGTCGTCAGGACATTGAGGCGGGGCTGAAGTACGCGCGCGAAGCGTTGGCGGCGCGCATGACGGACACGCGCCGCGATCCCGATTGCGACGCCTCGCTGGCGCTCGCGCTGCTGGCGCTCCTTAAAGCGCGCGAGGACCGCCGCGACGCAACAGCCGAGCGAGACGAACCGGTTATTATCAATTTTGAACGCGCTAAGCGCAGTCTGGCGTCGCGCCGAGTTTACAGCGCGGCGTCGCCGGCGCCGAGTCGGCCCGTTTTGGCGAATCGGGCGGGGCTTAAAATATACCGCGGCGAATAGCGAAACGCCGAGTTCAAACGGCGGCATATTTAACGCGCGCGAATTGGGCGCTTTTCCAGTTCGCGCGCGTTTTTTTTCTTGCGTCAGGAGTTATCCGAAGAAGCGTCGGTTCTGTCTTTTTGCGGCTTGCCGATCTCCTTCTTAACGGAATACTCGCGCCCTTTACGGTTCTGATAGGAGACGATGAGTTCGGCGACGACCCCAATCGAGAGGAGCTGGGCGCCGAAGAGCATGAGCGCGGCGGAGTAGACGACGGCGGGTCGGCCGGAAAGATTGTACGGCGCAAAGTCGAGGAAGGGGAGCCGCGCGAGCGTCCAGCGGAACGCCAGCCAGAGCATCGTCGCCGCGCCGACCGTAAAGGACGACAGGCCGACCGTGCCGAGAAAATGCTGAGGACGCTGCCCGTAGCCGGTAACGAATTTGACCGAAAGAACGTCCAAAAATCCTTTGATAAAACGGTTGAAACCGTATTTTGAGGACCCGTATTTGCGCGCCCGGTGATTGACGACTTTTTCGCCGATCTTGTATCCCTTTGCGGCCGCGAGAACGGGCACGAAGCGATGAAGCTCGCCGTAAAGCGTGATCTCGTCGAAAATCTCACGTCGGTAGCACTTCATGCCGCAGTTGTGATCGTGCAGTTTTACGCCCGTTATCGAACTGACCAGCCAGTTAAAAATATGGCTTGGAAAAACTTTGTGCCATGGATCGTGCCGACGCTGTTTCCAGCCGCTCACGACGTCGTACCCGGAGTCGATCAGACGCAGAAAATCGGGAATCTCGTGCGGATCGTCCTGCAAATCGGCGTCGAGCGTCATGACGATAGGGAGCGTCGCCGACTTAAACCCGACGTCGAGCGCCGCCGCCTTTCCGAAATTGCGCCGGAACCGTATTCCGCGAACGCGTTCGTCTTCCTGAACGAGGCTTTCGATAATAGACCAGCTCGAATCGGTCGAGCCGTCGTCGACGAAAATCAGTTCGATCTTTGCGTCGAGCGATTTTGCGACCTCAATGATTTCTCCGTACAGAATCCGCAAACTCTCTTCTTCATTGTACACCGGCACGACCAAAGAATATTCAACCACGGCGTTCTCCCTCATCGTCAA
>CAMNJU010000022.1 GCA_946541595.1 uncultured Planctomycetales bacterium | reverse complement strand
CGTCCACGGCGCGACCCAGTTGCGCGTGCGCGCGAAAACGCGGTATGTTCCCGGCTTAGGAAATTCCGCCGTCGTCTTCGCGTCGGCGACCGGGGTTCCCCAGCCATGCGCGATGAGATAGGGCGAACCGACCAATTCGACCGACTGCGTGTCGATTCCCCACCCCCCTTTATCGGCAAACGTTTCCGTCTCAAAGTAGAGCGTGTCGGGCCTTTCGCGCAGCTGCTGACCGAACGCAGGCGCCGCCGCAGCCGCGACTAAAACGCACAGCGTCAAACGTAAAATTAACCGCATGGCATTTTCCTTGTCTTTTTCGTTAAGGCGCCGCGTTGCGCGCGCCGGTATTTCGGAAAGAATCCGTTACAAGTTTAGCGTTTTCAAACTGAAATATCAAGAGAATCAAGCCGCGCTCACGTAAAACGTTGAACAACGTTACTTCATTTTGAGCCGGCTTGCATTTCAATACAATCTCGGGAAGAAAACAAACTAACTGTTTGTCATTATAGCTTTTGCCAATAAAAAAGACTTCGTTTTGCGGGAATACTCACGCTTTTTATCGTTTGCAGCTGGCATTGTTAGCGCCGTCCGCTTCTTGCTCAAGGGTCGAAAACGAGACTATAGAGTCGTTGATTCTGACGACGTCCTCCTTGGTCAAATGGTAAATATAAATGGAGTATCCAACCATATCGACGGGCTCGCAATCGAGAAGATACCGATATTCCCCTTCCCGCGAATAAAGGCAATTGACGCTGACGGCGTACCAGCCTGGACTAGGAGGTCCCCCCCAAAACATTTGTACAGGCATTTTCGACAATTCAAGCGGATAGCTTCCTTGGTAGGCAACGCTAATCATTTTAATATCGGGACGTCTTTGACTCCAGCGTTCCAATTTGAAAAAATCCTGCCCCCAATCAATATTGGAATCGAGCAAATGCCGCGGACCGTTTATCGGACCGGCTGAAACGAGCGTTTTATACCATGAGGACAAGCGATGCGATTTTTGAACGCGCGGAATTGTCGGTCGTTCGGTTCCGGAGGTTGGAATGACCGCCGCCAGTTCGTTAAAATACGAAATCGAGTTGGGATAAACCGATAGAACGCTTAAAGTTGACCATGCCGTCAATACGATTGTTAAAACGCGAACCGTTCTATATCCCTGCGGGCGCTCTAGTCGTTTGCCGGATTCGTTCGGATCCCGTCGCCGAACGTTCCGGAAAGCTCGACCGACTTTACTCGTCCAGAGGAAAAAAAAGGGAAGCGCGGGAAGCGCATAGCGGGAATGAAGCGAAAATCCCGTCTGCGAACTGACAAACGCCAAGAGAACGAGTCCCGGAAGGAGAATAACCATTTCGTCGCGCCAAGGCAAGTTGTACCCCTTGAGCGCCAAACTGCAAAAAACAGCAAGTAGAAATAAGAGAAGCGTTCCGACCGGAATCTTTACGAGGAATGCGTAGAGATAATACCAGAGCCAGCCGTGATCCGACCAAGTTCCGCGCCAATACGAGGGGAGACCTCGTTCAAAGTCGAGTCGCTGCGTATCGATTCCCTGAACAAAATTTGCGGGGAGAGGGGTCGGCAGAAGTCCCAGCGTTTTTTCTACAATGTTTCCCTTTTCGGAGAATCGATTGTCTCCAGCCGCAGGGACGTCCGCAAGTTTTTTATAACCGGTAAACAACGTTGTTTGAAATTTAAATGTTCGAAGCTGCTTTCCTGTTCCTTCAAACGCGTAACCCACGTTGATAAGAATGAGACTAAGACCAAAGATCATACAGAGCTGCAGCGCCTGTCGACGAAGAGGGGACGGTCGTTTAAGCTCGGCGTCGGACGACCGGGGCGGTATGCGGTAAATCGCCCACATGACGACAAAAAGAGGATAAAAGATCAAAAGCGTAAACTTCGTTAATTCGGCAAGTCCAAGCGCGCAGCCTGCGAGAAACGCGGCGTCGACTTCGGGAGAGCGGAGCCAGCGCCAAAAGGAAAAAACGGACGCGGCCCCCCAAAACGCCGCAGATACGTCGGGAACAATAAGCGCGCCATAACCGAGGGTAAAAGGCGAAAAAGCGCTAAGTAAAAGAAAAACGAGCCCGGAAACCGAGCCGTAGGCTGCGGCGGCGAAACGGAACGTCGTCCATAGACCGGCCAAAACAAGGACGATACAGCAAAGACGTCCGAAAAATAAAAAAATGCGGTGATTCGGATTCTTTGTCAGAAAAAGCCTGCCCGCCCGGTATTCGTCGCGCGCAAAATTTGCGATTCCGAGTTCCACGCGCGTCGGGCACGACGCGCCGCCGACCGCCGCAGGAATTGCTCCGACAAGACTAACGAGAGGCGGATTAACGTGAAACGAAGAAAAATCTCCCGTCTCAAGATAACGCAATCCCGATGCGAGCCGACCGTTCTCGTTATAGACGTACGACATACTCCAAGCGGAAAAGAACATAGCGAAGCCGGAGATCGCAGCGACCAAAAGCGGAAGACACCGACTCATTGCAAGTCCTCGCGATTCTCCAGACCTTGCGAGTCGGGAATCGGAGTGTCTTGGGCGGAACCTGTCGCTTCCGCGTCCTCGTTTATTTCAGGAGTCGGCGGACTATCAGGCGCAGCAAGCGTTTCGGATGCGTCGTCAGGGACAGGAAGGGGCTCAGGTATGTGAGCGACGACGCGAACCATGGGCATTTCTAGTTTCTTTGACGTCGAGACCATAAAGATAATCGACTGATCGTAATCGGGTCTATATTTCGGAAGCTGAACGCGAACTTTTAGTTCGACAGTTTCCTTCGGTCCGGCGGCGATCGGAATATTTTCGGCAAACACACAGGAACAACTGGACTTTTCGCCCACAACCGAAATCTTCTGCGACGTGAGATTCTTTAAACGGAACGCAACAACTTCTTCCGCTCCCGGTTTACAGTTTTCCAAAAGCACGCTTCGCGGTTCTATGGAAAACGAACGTCCGTTAACCCACGCAACGGCTGTTTCGAGACTTCCAAAATATGCGGCAAACCCCAATAGCACAAGTATAAAAAGCGCCACGCCGACGACAATTGAAAACAACGTCTTCTTTTTCATGAAACTATGCCTCCGTTTTTCTCCTGCGCATTCTAAAATCTGCGTTTTGCCGCAGCTGACCAAATGCAATAAACCGAAATAGTCTGCAATTCCTAATAGCAATGGAAACGTCTTTTACAAACAGACGTTCATGCTCTCGCCCGACGTTTGCGATAAACTCGTATTGCGAACGCAATAATCAAAGCCAATCCAACAGCAACTAAAACGTAACGAACGTTATTGGGTTTGGGTTCCTGCAGCTCAGGTTCCGGAAGACCGAACTGGGAAAGCGTAAACCATTTTTTCGATTTAGGATTCGTTTTCTTCAGTTCATATTTCTGCTCCTCTTCCAAGAGGATTTCAACGTTCTCGCCGTCAACAAACATTTTACTAAACCGTCTTATGGAACGCTTTTGAGGCAAGGGAACTTTATATGAATCACAGTCGTACGTTATCTCGACCTGCAGGTCGTTAACATCCCGCAGCCATTCCTCATGAAAAGTCCCTTCAGCGATAAGAAAGTAATCCGTCGTTAGCAGAACGTCGCCGGTAAGAGTATAACTCTTAAGTTCAGGATGTTGGGAAATATCGGTTCTTCTGGTGATTGACTCCGGAAAATCGGGTCTCTTATACTCGAACGACATGGATAGATATTTGACGCCGTCCTTTTCAACGGGAGATATATCTTTGACGTCAATCCATTCGCTGGACGTCATCCAAGGAAGATTGGGGTCGCAGTCAACCCCAAATAATCCAACGCCAAGAGTATTGAAAATATCATAGCCGACAGGATTGGCAACATGATTCGGCGGATCGGCAAAATGTTTCGGAAAAGAAAGGGGAAGCGGCGTTCGATTGGGAAAATCAGTCAACGTGCGTTCAATTGTCCACTCGTCTTCCGGCTTTGAACGAAACACAGAAAAAGAATAATCCTTTCCCGTAACATTCGCGTAGAGCGGCTTATCAAGGGAATCGCTGATTTTGGCAAGCATGGGATACGAGCAGACAACATAGACTGCTTTTTCTTCCTCTGGTCCTCCATTGCGCGTTAACTTCCAGCTTATGCTTCCTTCTACGTTGCCAAGCGCTTTGATATACGCATTCCACTTCTTCTCAAATTTTCTTAAACAAGCGTCCGCGTCTGACGTCTGGCCGAAACAAAAAGCATTGAGACTAAGCAGCAGCGCCAGAGAACAAATACATTGCAGTTTTCTAAACGTCTTCATTTCTTCTAATCCTATAACGATGATAAATTACGCGAATAAATACGTTCCATTCCGTTTTTCGGTAAACGCCGAGCGCGGTTCAAATTCGAAAAACGGAGGAAACAAAATAAAGTCTCAGTAATTATCTCCGCCTCTGGTTATCGCGGAGACTTTAATATTCCGGAGCGCGTATCTACAAGCGTCCCTTCGCTTGTGGAGAGACGTTTGTCAAACGAGCGAAGCTGCTAAAAATGTAACGAACACAAAACGCAGGCTGTTATTAAAGCTGCGAAACAAGCGCCGAACCAATCTCTTTTCTATTTCATTTTATTCCCTTTTCGCCGCTAAGGGACAATAACGAATCCAACGCGCGCGTCTCAATCCGCGCTTCCCCTTAATAGTACAATTCATTGTTGCATCAATTTATTTGAAAGTCAACAGGCGAACGCTTCAAAAAATCTTATGAGTCCCGGATTCGCAGTCGAGTTGAACATGTTTTTGTCGATATAAGGAATCGTCGTAATGTTAGCGTTTAATGAAATCACTGAAGTCCGGTACCAGTAAAAACGTCCTTTTTTAGTTTTTCTAAAAGATTTTTCTTCAAAATGTAAAAAAAAGGTGAACTATGCGTTTTTATAAACGTCATACCATTGACTTCTGAAGAAATCTATGCTACAACAAGGATCGTTCTGAGTGGCGCGTGTCGAGACGCGCGCGTTGAATTTATTATAAACCTTGATACAGTATCACTTAGTGATAGAGGGACAGTAAAATGGAAAAGAAAAGAGATTGGTTCGGCTCTTGTTTGGTTGCTTTGTCGACGGTCTACGTTTTGTGTTTGTTCGCTTGGGGCGTTAACGTTTATGCCGGGTGCGACATAGTATACTGCGTAGGACAAACGACGGCAGAATCGACCGCTTGTTCTTCCGCGATCTATTCGAGGCCACTCAATAAATGTATACCAGAGGGCGCAGAAGGTGGAGATATGTCAAACTTAAATTGTTTGAGGTCAAGCGCGAATCCTGAGGGAGATTGTTCTGACTGCAAATGCGGCCATGATCAAAAGGCATTGGACGGAAGCAATTGCTACTGCAAACACGTCGCCGTGCCGTAAAAAGCTTTCTTCACGGAAATTCCCCTGTATCGCAATAAAACCTTTTTTGTAGAGATAGGTCGACGCAGTCAACTTTTTTGTGTTAAAGCGAGTTCCTGCGTTTTTGATTTTCCTGATACGATTTGTGTT
Organism: uncultured Planctomycetales bacterium; assembly: GCA_946541595.1. GTDB lineage: Bacteria > Planctomycetota > Planctomycetia > Pirellulales > Thermoguttaceae > RUG369. Next base: position 20,620 of record CAMNJU010000022.1, on the reverse strand, counting down.
CGTTACATTTTCAGCAGCTTCGCTTGTTTGACGAATGTCTTTCTACAAACGAGCCGTCTCTTGAAAATGTGCGTTTTAGTATTTTTAAGTCGTTGCGATAAACAGGGTCGGGGACAGTTTTTAAATCTATATCTTATTTCCTCCGTTTTTCGGTTTTGAACCACGTTCAGTGTTTGCTGAAGAATGGAATGGAACATGTTTATTCGCGTAATCTGCCATCGTTATGGGATTAGAAAAGATGAAGACGTTCAGAAAACTGCGTTGTATTTGCTCTCTGGCGCTGCTGCTTAGTCTCAATGTTTTTTGTTTCGGCCAGACGTCAGACACAGACGCTTATTTAAGAAAATTTGAGAAGAAGTGGAACGAGTATCTTAAAGCGCTTGGCAACGTAGAAGGAAGCATAAACTGTAAGAGGACGCGCAATGGGAAACCTGGGGAAGAATTTGTAAACTATATTGTCTGCTCGTATCCTATGCTTGCCGAGCTTATTGATATTCATGGTTCCCTTGATAAGCCTATCGCCGCGAGGGTTACGGGAAAGGATTATTCTTTTTCTCTGACTCGTTCAAAACCTGAAGACGAGTGGATCATTGAATACGTGTCGGCTGATTTTCCCAATCGAACGCCGCTTCCTCTTTCTTTCCCGAAACATTTTGCCGATCCGCCGAATCACGTTGTTAATCCCGTCGGTTACACAGTTTTCAATATCCTAGGCGTTGGATTATTTGGGGTTGACTGCGACCCCAATCTTCCTTGGATGACGTCCAGCGAGTGGATTGTCGTCAAAGATATATCTCCCGTTGAAAAGGACGGAGTCAAATATCTATCCATGTCGTTCGAGTACAAGAGACCCGATTTTCCGGAGTCGGTCACTAGAAGAACCGATATTTCCCAACACCCTGAACTTAAGAATTATACTCTTACCGGCGACGTTCTGTTAACGACGGATTACTTTCTTATCGCCGAAGGAACTTTTCATGAGGAATGGCTGCGGTCGGTTCATGACATGCAGGTCGAGATAACGTACGACTGCGATTCGTATAAAGTTCCTTTGCCTCAAAAGCGTTCCATAAGAGAGTTTTGTAAAATGTTCGTTGACGGCGAGAACGTTGAGATCGCCGTGGAAGAGGATCTGGAATTTAAACTGAAGGAAACGAATCCTAAATCGAAAAAGCGGTTTACGCTTTCCCAGTTCGGTCTTCCGGAACCTGAGCTGCAGGAACCAGAACCCGATAGCGTGCGTTACATTTTGGCAGCCATTGGATTGGCTTTGATTATCGCGTTCGCAATACGAGTTTATCGCAAACGTCGGGCGAGAGCATGAACGTCTGTTGACAAAAATCTCCTGTCGATACCGCGCGTCGCGATTAAAGTTACAGAGCCGCCAATTGGAAAGTTGGTTTGAATCTGAATACATATCGGGTTTCACGCGAGAAAAATAACGAGAGATTCCCCATGCGAAACCGACACATACCGACATTTATTATATTATCGGTCATCGCCGTTCTTATATGGTCAGGAAATTCGACGGACGTTTTTTCAGCGGAATCGACTTCCGCGAGACCGACGCTCGAAGACGTTCAAAAAGATCGTTTTGCGTTTCTTCAAAATAAGTGGAAAGCGTATTTTCGTTCGTTGGATCAGTTCAAGGCGTCGACGACTTACCGTCAATTTTCCTGCGGTAAGATTGTGGAAGAACATAATACGGAATTTGAAGCGTATTGCCCTTATTCTTCCGACGTCAGAAAAAACACGCGCACCGCCCGAGAAACGGCTTCTGTTATTGGACCGCGATATTCTTTCGAATTAAATCGCGATAACGATTCCGCCCAATGGGTCGTTGAAACGCTGGGTCAAAACGCTTTGCCGCAGAAGTCGGCGAAAGATTGGGATTTTCCTTCTCCCTACGAAAGACCCCCGACGACGGAATCGTTGGATACAATATCTACAACACGCTGTGCGTGGGTTTGCAGACGGGATGTATCGTTTCTCTCCCGACGCTCTTTTCCATGGCCGGGCTTCACGTGAACGAAATAAAGTACGCGACGGAAAACGAGAAGGAATATCTTTACCTTGACGTAGAACGGCGTTCGGAAACAGACGGTTCTGGTTCAGAGGGAGACGGTTATTCTATATCCGGAAAAATATGGCTTGACGCAGAATCCTTTTTGATTTCAAAAGCTTCTTTCTGTGAAAAGCTTGATACGAAGGAAATAACCGCTAATATTACATGCAGTTACGACGTCGTCTCCGGAATTCCCGTCCCGAAGTTCTACAGGAATGATAATCAGGCTGCCGATCAGGACGGCGCGAGCGAGGGAACCGTCGAAATAAGTTTTGATTCCTTTCAAAAAGTTGAAAAGTTCGACGCAGACGATTTCACGCTGACGCGATTTGGTCTTCCGGAACCCGATTTAGAGGACGGTAGGCACCTTCGCATTCGATATGTTTTGGTAATTATTGGACTTATCTTAGCGGCGGCGACAGTCGCGCGAATTTGGAAACGACGAAACGTGAAGCGGGAGTCGTAATCTAAAGAGCGTGTCTTGGAATACCAATTCATCGTCCGCCTTTTTATCCCGTATCTCCCATAAATGGGAACAAAAACTGACGCCGACGTTATTGCCCGTTCGATATAGACGCGTCGTCCGTCTTAAAACGAATTCAACCTTTGGTAGTTATACTGAAAGGACTTGATAATTATGCGTTTACAGCTTTATCCGGACTTGAAGACGGCGCGGCGCGCGGCGTTTACCCTTATTGAACTGCTTGTCGTGATTGCGTGCATTGGGCTGCTGATCGGACTGCTGGCTCCTGCCGTTCAGGCGGCGCGCGAGGCGGCGCGGCGAACTCAGTGCATTAATAACCTTAAACAGATGGGGCTGGCAATTCACCATTTCCACGAGTCCAAAAACGGAATTCCGCCCGCGTGTATTTCGACCCATCGCTGCACCATGTTTGGACTGATCTATCCGTATGCGGAGCAGAATGCGTTGTATGAGCTCTTCTGTAAGGAAGGAGAAATGGCGTATGTAACGCATGGCGACTGGTGGAATCAGGTTCCCGACGTCAAGCCAATTCTGACGGACGAACAAAAAAAGGCGTTTGCTTCCGTTCCATGGATGGTCTGTCCCACGAGGCGGTCCGCCCCTGCGGAAGCGATTTGGACGGCGCCCGGCAGTCTGGACGCAAACGCCGGCCCTCAGACGGACTACGCGGTCGTCATGTCGGTCGATAAGGCGGAAGACCGGCATTATTACGCGCGCGTATGTTATACGCTCGAGGACGACGGCGCGTTTCAGAACGACCAACGCGGCGCTTTCCGCGGAGCGGCGATTGTCGGCGACAATTACGCGCTCTGGCGGCCGCGCGATAAATTTGCGCGTCTTTCCGACGGATTGTCAAATCAATTCCTCGTCGGCGAAAAACACATACCGATTTCCAAACTGGGAATCTGCCTGCAGAAACGCAATCTTGCCGAATATCTTCCGTCCGATTTTGCCAATACGCACGACGGTTCCTATCTGACGCACGCGGCTTCCCCGGCGAGCGCAAGCGTCTTTCGATGTTTGGTTACCGGATGGTTAAATAAAAAGACTCCGGAATGCGCGCTGTATCCGGGACTATACGGGCCGTTTGACCTGGAAGACGTTCCCGCAATCGAGTCTGGGTTTGGAAGCTGGCATAACGGCGTGTGTAATTTTCTCTTGGCGGACGGCTCTGTGAGGGGCGTCTCCAATGAAACAGAATACAAAATTCTCGCCTGTCTCGCCACCTGCGACGACGGCGAATCTGTCGCCCTGCCCTGATCTGGCATTTGTGGGATCAATAAAAGGCTGTTTGATATGAACGGCAAAAAGAATAAGCGGGCGTTCCGGCTCCTGACGGGAGCCGTTTTGTCGGCGTTCATAGTCGGCCTAGTCGTCGTTTGGCCGTATCATGCCGCGCGCGTACTCTTTCTTTTGGATCCGCGCTATCTGACGCAAAGAACCGTCGAAACTCTTTGGCTGGCAGTTTTATGGCTGTCGGCGGAGAAGTTTTTTTATCGGTTGGTTATATACAAAATGGACGGGCGTAAGAAATACGCCGACCTGACGACCGAAGTTGGCTTCCGACACGGAAAGAAGCCGCGTCCTTTTAATTTGCGATGGAATATAACGAGCGGAACGCTTTTTTTTACTGCGACTCAGCTCAGAATATTCTTTTCCGGGGAGAAACCCCAATCCGTTTTGAGTTCCTTCTTTCAAGACGAACGGTACGTTCCGCCGTCGTTTAGCGAATATTTTTCAGGGGGTCTTGTCGCCGCGCAAAATGCGGAAATCGGCGGAAAACGATACGCTTATCTCTTATTGGGAATTGGACTTTTTCTGGCGGCGGTCGTTAGTTTGACAATGTGGCGGCGTTTTGTGGAACAAAAACCAAGACGTTCGTATTTTGGTCTTTTCCGCCGCGCCCTTCGCCCGACAGCAACGAAGTTCCGCAGGCTTGCAGAAACGGGATCGTTCCTAGTCTTCCTCATGGAGCGCGTCGCTCTGGAACTTCTGTTGTTTATCTGCGCTTTTTTCAACTGGACTATGTATTGCTGCTGTTACGCGCCGATCAGCCGTTTTTTGACTCTTCGCGCGTTATCGTGGAAACTCGTGCTTCCCATAGTCTTTGCAGCGTTTTTTTGTTTCGTTATCAGGGATTTGACTGAATATCAAAAGGAAATGCGGCAAAGTCGTTCCGGCGGTTGACGCCGAACCAAACGCGTTACGCTGAACCGACGACTTCATTTGCAGACAGATATTTCCATGAAAGGGACGTGCGATGGAAAAACTGCCAATAGGACGAACGTCTGGAATCCTTTTATTATGTTGTTCCGTCTTGTTTGTCAGCGTCGTTTCGGCGAATGAGATTATTGAACACGCCGTCGGACAAGAGCCAAAGCTTGTCGTTTTGGAAAAACAAAAAAGGAATGCGTATGAAAAAAAGGAACTTGACAGACTTTCCCTCGAAAAAACTGAAACGCATCCGGTAACCGGTTATTTGGCGCATCCGGAAATTGTTGGGTTATTTTCGGCAATGGAGCTGCGTTTCACAGAAAACGGAGTTGTGAAGGAGATTCCCTTTCGGTTTCATTTACCCGAAAAAACGCCGCTCGGAAAACGATTTCCGCTGATAGTTTTTTTTCATGGAGAAGGAGAGAGCGACGACGACAATACGCGTCAGCTTTCCCATATTCAGTATGCCGTCAATTCTTTTGTTGGACCGCAAAAGTTTGACTGTTTCATCTTAGCGGCGCAGTGTCCCGCCGATAACCACAGCTGGAATTCATCAGAGAATAAATACGGGACGTCTCCTCTGACGTACGTCGAATTAATGATACGCGCGGTTATAAGAGAATATCCGATAGATGTCGAGCGCGTTTCCGCATTTGGAATTTGCTCCGGCGCAACGGCGGCATGGCGCTGCGCGGCGAAAAATCCCGAACTTTTTTGCGCGTTAGGTTTGTGTTCCCCGGTTATTGATTATTATGACTCGGGGATTGACGTTCTCAGAAACGTTCCCGTATGGTTTTTTGGCAACAATCAGGATCGCGCCTTTCCTTTGGAAAACATGCGTCGGACGTTTGACGTAATGAACCAAAAGGGAATTCGTCTTTATTATTCAGAGAGGAATGGGACGCATGATTCGTGGAGTAAAGCTCTGCGCGACGATTTGATTTTTAATTGGCTTCTTAGTCAAAAAAAGGGAAACGACGGTCCGCCTCCGGGCGTTGTCGTTCGCGCGCGGCGATCTTGGCGGGAAGCGTTTTTTGCGACGATTCTTCCAGTCCTGATCATATTGACGCTTACGTTCAATCGAAGAATAAATCGAATAAAAACAATAAGAAAAGAACTTCCTTGATTTTGGCGAGGCGATTACAAAGGGAGCGCCGCGTGATTCGGAACATTTGCAACGACTTGAACGATTAGTTTTTCGACAAAACAAACGGTCGCTTCAACAGGAGAGAAACGGCGGGAATTCACACTGTCTTTCCATAGAATCCACGAATACCTTAGCACATGTCCAGCTCAAAAGACACGCCGACGCAAGGGAACGCCCCTACGCCGGCGCAGACTGCATAAACGCGCCGATATCGGCCGTTATTCCATTTCAATCGCGCAGACGACGGGCCGATGGTCGGACGTAATAGGATCTTCCACGACGCGCGCTTCGAAGGTCGTTACTTTCGCGACGTTGCGTACAAAGACGTAGTCGATTTGGACGGTCGGTTCCGGAGAGGGGAACGTCGGCCGTTCGGGACTGACCTGCGTCCACGCCTTTTTGAGTTCGAGAATCTCTTCCGAGTCGGGCTCGGCGTTCAAATCGCCGACGAGAATAATCGGTTTTTCGTACTTAAGCGCTTCCGCATTGACGGTTTTGGCGGCCGCAAGGCGCAGCTCGGCGGAGAGCGGAAAGTGCGTATTGAAAAAGACGTAGCGTTCGAATTCGCAAATCTGAAGCGCGCGCGGATGCGAGCTGCCCTTCATAATGACGGCGCGCGCGGCGATCGGCTTCTCCTTCGACAGAACGCCGACGCCGTACATGCCGCCGGGCAAGGGCGTCTTGGGCGCGAACGTTCCGATTAGCCCGGTCTTTTCCGCGAGGTAACCGAGCTGGTCGACGTCGGCGCCGCTGCGGTTCGTTTTATTGTCGACTTCCTGCAGCCCGGCGACGTCCGGCTTCATGTCGTTGAGCCGGCTCGCCGTGCGGTCGAGAAACGCTTCCTTCGGATCGCTGTAAGATCCGCCGGGGGCGCGGCCAATTTGGATATTGTACGAAACGACGCGCAGACGAATCGGCTCTTTCGCCTCGTCCGCGCGAAGTCCGCCCGCCGACAGAACGGCGCCGCAGCCGACTGCTGCGAGTCCCTTTAAGTATTCGCGTCTATTCATTTTATCCTCCCTATAGACGTCTCGCGCGCGGCTGACGCCGGCGGCGAAACTGACAATGTTATTCGTTCCGGCTCCGCGAGCCGTCGACTCCGACGTACTGGAGATACTCGCGCTCTTTTGCGTGCATCTCGGGCGCGTCTTCCGGCGCGTGGTCGTCGTATCCGACGAGATGCAGCGCGCCGTGGATCGCATAGAGGAGCAGCTCCTCTTCGGCTCCCCAGCCGTAATCTTTGGCGCATTCGGCGGCGACGTCGGAACATACGACGATATTCCCTTCGAGATACCCAAGGCCGGGGCCGCCGTCCATGGGAAACGCGAGCACGTCGGTCGGGTAATCGTGGCCGAGAAACTCGACGTTCATGGCGTGCATGGGCTCGGCCGCGACGACCGCGATCTCGATCTTGCCCGCGGTAACGCCGGCGTCGGCAAGGATTTTCGCAACGGCGCGCTCCATGCGGTCGAAGTCGACGTTCAGGAGCTCTTGGTCGTCGATAAAATCAAATACAATCTTTTTATGGGTCGGCATGACTCGCCCCTGACATACGTTTATTTCTGAGTCGCGTCTTCAAATCCGCCGCCCGACCGGCGCGTGAAACTGCTCACGTCCGACTTGGTAATCGTCGAACTCTCGCCGTTTTCCTTTCGTTTCGGCGTCAGGCGCACGATCGTCGATCCGTCGGAATTCCGCGATTTCGAATTGGTCTCGTCTTTTGCGGCTTCTTTCGGGGCGTCTTTAACGCTCTCTTTCGAAACGTCTTCGGCGCTTTCTTTCTTCTTCGCGTCCGGATACTGAATCCGCTTGTGATGGCTCGCCAGCATGGTCGAAACGAGCGACTGCTCGACCGTATGCAGTTCGCCGAGCGTCAAGCCGGAATCGTTGAACTGGCCGTCCTCAATGCGCTTTTCAATAATCCCGTGCACCAGAGCTTCCACCTTTCGCGGGGTCCAGTCGGCGAGCGACCGGCTGGCGCTCTCGACCGCGTCGGAGAGCATAAGTATGCCGGCCTCTTTCGACTGCGGAATCGGGCCGGGATACCGGAACGGCGCTTCGTCGGGAGCGGGCGCGTTCGGATCGTTTGCGCGCGCGTTCTTGCACGCGTTGTTGTAGAAAAACCCCACGAGCATTGTTCCGTGATGCTGCTCGATAAGGTCGATAATCTGGCTCGGCAGGTTATAGCGCTTGCCAAGGTCGACGCCGTCTTTCGTATGCGCGACGATAACAAGCGCGCTCATGCGCGGCTCAAGATTATCGTGGATATTATAGCCGTGCTGATTCTCGGTAAAATTCTCCGGCTGCAGCATTTTGCCGACGTCGTGGAAGTACGCGCCAACGCGCACAAGAGCCGACCGCGCGCCGATCGCTTCGGCGGCCGGTTCGGCAAGCGCCGCGGTCTGAATCGAGTGGCTGTAGGTTGCGGGCGCGCGCCGATTGAGCTCCTGCAGAAGAGGATGCGACGGATTACTGTATTCCAAGAGGCGCATTGGAGTTAAGATACCGCAGCATCGCTCGAAAATCGGAAGAACGCCCGCGGTTAAGAATCCGGCCAGGAACCCCCACAGGCCGCGCTCGCCCGCCTCCTGCAGAACGCGCGAATGGTCGTTCACGACATATCCGGAGACGAGCGAGAGAACAAACGCCGTTACGGCGGTCGCGAACGCGACGCCAAAGAGCTGCGTGCGCGAACGGACGTTCTTCGACGCAAGCGCGACCGCCACGCCCGAGCCCGCAAACGTTACGAACGTGTCGATCGTACACGGACCGGAAAGGGTCATAATGAACGCGGCGATCATTCCGAACGAAATCGCAATTTCCCATGTGGACGCGAGCGCGGTGAGCTGAATGAACATGAGAATCGGAACCATCTCAGGGGACGCCGCGCCATTGTCCAGCCGCTCCTGAATAATATGCCCTATCGCAATGAAGACGACGAACATCGCCAGAAAAACGACGACTTCGACCACGTTCCGTTTATGAACGCCCGAGTGCGGCATGATGCGGTAATTATGGAAGAGCAGAAAGACGGCGATCAGAAAGATGGACAGCAGAACAAACGAGGCCAAAAAGCGGCCCGTCTTCGCGGCGAAAGAACGGCTTTTTAATTGATTCGCGCGTTCCGCGTTAAGGATCGCGAGCTCCTCGCCGCCGATCATTTTATTTGCCGCGACGAGCGTGTCGCCCTCCTGAAAGGAGCGAACCGTCGGCTCGACGTTGCGTTCGGCGCGTTCGCGCATCTTATCGGTCTCGTTCGGTTCGTACCGAAGCGTTTCAGGAATCGTGTTTTTAATACGGTTGCCGATAAGCGTGGCGACTTCCAAGTTGGAAATCCGCTCTTTCAAGACCTTTTTAATATTCGATCCGCTCCCGAGCAGCACGTCGGCGACGTTTTCTTCGTGGGCGGCGTCGATCAGATTCGGATCTTCAAACACGCGTATTTTCGTTACGACGAGGCCGCCGCCGGCGGCGAGGCGCGCTTTGTCGTCGTTTGAGGCGGAGTCGTCTTTTTCGAGTCGGCGCAGCAGACCCTTTTTGCGATAGAGATCGAGTACTTCTTTAAGAGTCTGCCGGAAGTCGGCGAGATCGACGTCGTCTGCAAAATAGGCGTGAAATTTCTCAAACGCCTGCATGATCGAATCTTCTCTAAAATTCGCCGGGAGACACTCTTGAAGAAAGAGCAGGTCCTCGGTGGTGCAGCTCGTGAAATCGGGCCGTTCGAGAATGAGCTGGAGGCTGCTCAGAAACCGCCCTTCGTATTCGTCAAAAATAGCGGGATTATTTCGGTAGTACTGCGGGGTCAGGAGCCGCGCGCGTTCGCGGTCGGCGGCGGTTAAGATCGGGCTCTTCATCGTGAACGACGTATTGCATACGATCGTTCGGTCGGGCGTCATGTACTTGCGATATTTATTCGGGGGATTCCACATGCCGCAAATCGTGCAAATAAGCGCGGATGCAAGGAGAAAGAACCCGATCTTCAGAAGCCCGTCGTCGGCGTAGATAAGCCGCGCGGTCCTTTCCGTAAACGAATCGTATGCGACGCGCGATGCGACGCGCTGAGCTCTTGTGCGCACTCTGTCGGAGGAAGAAAACCCCATAAGACGTTCCTCTATATCCCTTTCTGCGAGCGTGAACCGCCGTCGCGTGCGTCCGCGTCCGAATCGGTCCTTACGGCGTCTCGGTCCGGAACGGCTTCCGACTGTGAAAAGCGGTCAACCCGACGGCCGACGCCGCTGTAATCCTCCTCGTCGAACGATTTCTCATACGCTTCGACGATCTTCTGAACGAGCGAATGGCGCACGACGTCGGACCGGCCAAGCGTAAGAAAACGGACGTCCGGCACGTCGCGGAGCCGCTCGAACGCGTCGACCAGCCCGTTCTTAACGCGGCGCGAAAGGTCGGACTGAGTCGCGTCCCCGCACACGACGACGCGCGAACCGAACCCCATGCGCGTGAGGAACATCTTCATCTGGGCGACCGTCGTATTCTGCGCCTCGTCGAGTATGATATACGCGTTGTTGAGCGTGCGGCCGCGCATATACGCCAAGGGCGCGATCTCCACGCGCGAATCCTCAATGAACTTGCGCAGCATGTCCGACTGAGTCATATCGGCAAGCGAATCGAACAGGGGGCGAAGATACGGATTGATCTTCTCCGCGAGATCGCCCGGCAGGAAACCGAGGTTCTCGCCCGCCTCGACCGCGGGCCGAACGAGGACGATTTTATGCACTTCGCCGACCCTGAGCGCCTCGACGGCGCGCGCCGCCGCAAGATAGGTCTTGCCGGTCCCGGCGGGTCCGGCGCAAAAGACGACCTCCGCTTCCCGGAGCGCCTGGCAGTATTTCGCCTGTCCCGCCGTCTTCGCGCGAACCGTCTTGCCGCCGTAGACTTCGAACGGCCGCGTCTGCGACACGTCTTTTCCCTGCGTAACTTCGTCGATAGCGCGGCGCACGTCGTCGGACGTAAGGGGCGTTCCGTCGCGGTCGACCCATCGCTGGAGCTGCTCCAGCAGTCGGGCGCAGCGCCGCGCCGCTTCCGGTTCCTCCGACCGGACCAGAAACAGCCCGTTTTCTTCGTCGACGGTCACGCGCGCGCCGAACGCCTTGCGAATTGCGCGCAAATGCTCGTCGCTCGCTCCGAGAACGCGCTGTAAAACGCGCCCGTTCACGACTACTGAAACTACTTCCATAGAAGTCCTTTTGTTAAAAAAAGCCATGTCGCGCAAGTCCCGCGCTCACTCGGCAAAGGGCCAGGCGCCGCCGAGCGCCTCGCGCTGCAGTCGGGCGATATGCGCGTTCCCTTGCTTGGCCAGCGCCAGAAGGGAGCCGAGCTGCTCTTCGTCGAACGTACTCTCTTCGCCCGTCCCCTGAATCTCGACGAAACGGCCCGAGCCCGTCATAACGACGTTCATATCGACTTCAGCCGCGAAATCCTCGACGTAGCACAGATCGAGCATAGGGGTTCCCTGAACGATTCCGACGCTCACGGCGGAAACGGAATCGCGGAGAGGATAGCGCGCCGGATCCGGAAGAGAGGCGCGAATGGAGTTAATCGCGTCGACAAGAGCGACAAACGCGCCCGAAATACAGAGAGTGCGCGTTCCGCCGTCCGCCTGAAGAACGTCGCAGTCAAGATAGACGGTGCGCGGCCCGAGCGCCTCGGCGTCGAATACGGCGCGCAACGACCGGCCGACGAGCCGCTGAATTTCCGTCGCGCGGCCGTCCGGACGGTCCTGACGCGGCTTGCGGGTCTTTGTGCTGCCCGGCAGCATGCGGTATTCGGCGGTCAGCCAGCCGCGAACCGTTTCGCCTTCCCGCTTCATCCAGGACGGGGTCTCTTCCACGACGCTCGCGGTGCACAGCGCGACCGTATTCCCAGACGAGATCAGCACGCTGCCTGCGGCGTTCGTAAAGCCGCGCTGGATTTTAATCGCGCGCGTCTGATCGCACGTCCTGCCGTCCTGACGGAACTTTCCGTCCCAAATTTCATTTTCACCCATAATTCCTCGCAACAAAAAGGTCCGCGAAAGCGCGCGCCGTTACGCGCGGCTAAAAAGGCCCCGCAGCGCCAGCGCCGTCCACGACTCAAACCGCTCAGGATCCGCTTCGATCTCCGCGAGCAGCTCGTCGACGCCTCGAAACCGCGCTTCCAGCAGGTCGGGCTCGTTCGAACGTACGTTCGGCGCCGAAAGTTCGATTCGGCAAACGACGCCAAGGTGAACCTTGCCCACTTCGGTCGAGTCGTCGTTGACAAGTCCGACGCGCTCAAACGAGAGGATCGACGCGCCGAGCGTTACTTCCTCGCGGATTTCGCGAAGCGCGCCCGTCCGAAAAGGATCGGCGTCCGAACGCGAAGACGCGTCGCCGTCGTTGACGTGACCGCCGACCCCGACGCTCCATTTGGAACGCAGACGCGCTTCCCCCTGCCCCTTGCCGCGCAGGTACGCAAAGACGGCCGGACGTTCCCCGGGCGCCGTAAACGTAAAGAGCGCGTAGGGGATCAGCTGTTTGAAATTCGGGTCGAACTCGGCGTCGCCCCGGCGCATAAAGCGCGTTTCCTTCGCGTCGAAGAGCGCGTCGTAACGCGCGATCGAATCGGTCAAAAAGCCCTGAAACTCGCCCAACTCGCGAAAACGCGCCGTCGGAACGACGAGAACGCGCTCGTCCTCTTTACGGCGCGCGGAGCGCTTGGCCGCCGGGATTTGATTCTTATCGGACAACTTATATTACCTATTATACCCAATTATTCTAAGACGTCAAAAGAGGGAACCTGCCGCCCCCCGCGTCCACGCTATTATACCACAAGCGCGATTCAATTCCACACCGCCGGGCGCGCGCCGGAAAAAACTTGCCGCGGCGGCCCGGGACGGGCAAAAAAAACGCCCTCGGCGGCAACCGAGGGCGAAGAAACGAAGCGAGCGCGGGTAAAAGGAACGCAATGAAAAAACCCGCGCCGCCCCGTTCAATGGTTCGAGCCTTCCGGGCTCACTTAACGGTCCCGGCTCCAGGGCGGCTCGACGTCATGGGGACGTTGATATAGCGCGGGCCGGGCGCGTACGGATTCTGGGCGGCGGCGTTGGGCGCGCCGGGCGCGGGAATCTTGGCCAGCTCGATTCTCGACGACTGAGGAAGCGCGGCCGGATCGACGACGACCGTCCGTTTCGGAATCCTCACGATCTGCGATTCCCGCGGCGCCGCCGAATTGGGATCGGGGGCCGGCGTTACGACGCACACGATCTCGGCGCCTTCGAGCGCGAAACGGCGCAGCGCGTCGAGCGCGGCGTTGAATTCGGCCTCTTCCTTCTCGTACGCGGCGAGCAGGAGCGGGTTCGCGGCGTAGCTTGTCGGCTGAATCGCGTTGTAGACCGCCTGCGGATTCGAGACGACGCGCGTGGCGCCGTCGGGCGTAATTTCAAGATAGATATTTCCGTTTGGCGCGGCGGGCGCGTCGGCAGCCGGGCGAGGAACCTGCGTCTGCGCGATTTGGCTCCCCGCGTCGGACTCTGCGGCGGCCGTCTTCGCGGTCCGCTCCAAGTAGCTCTCCGCGGCGTTGAGCGGAGCGGCGTCGGTCTCGGCCGGCTTGGCGGACGTCGAAACGAGCGCCTGTTCGGGCGATTCTTCCGGGGCGGCCGTCTTTTTACTGAGGGAAAGCCCTGCGTATTTATCGACCCCGCTGAGCCGCGACAGGTCGTCGGCAAGCTCCGCTTCCGACGCGGCGGCGGACGGTTCGGCGGGCGCGTCGACGTGAGGCGGACGCGTAAACGCGTACGGTTTACGCGGAACGTTCGGACGGTCGATGCGGTCGAGCGCGTAGTCGATCTCAATCTGCGTGGCGGGCACGTCGAACTTACCCGCCGTCTGATCGCTGTGGACAGAGGCTAAGCTGCGATTGGAAAGGAGCGCTTGGCAGATTGCCGACGTCGGAACGACCATCGTTTCGCCGGGAAATTTCGAACTCGTCGCGCACGAACCGGCGAAATAGAGACGGCCGTTGCGCACGACGAAACAGCCGGATCCTGGCGCCTGCGGCTTCGCGGCCAGACGCGCGTAGAGCGCGGAACCGCTTTCCGGCGAATCTTTGCGCTGATAGAAACGGCGTTCGTCGACCGCGAGAACTTCGTGAGTAACGGAACGGATCTCCTCGCCGACCCGCGTTACTTCCTGAACGCGCTCCCCGACTTCCATCGGAGCCTGATTCGGCAGAAACGCGACCGGCCGCGGCGCGAGCGTTACCCGGGCCGCGACGAACGCCAGACCGTTCTGAGCGTCGTAGTAGACGCACTGACCGTCGACTTCCTCGGCCTTCGATTCGATCGGCGAGAAGACTTCAACGCTGACGAGCGGGTCGCTCGCGTCCATGTCGACTCCCTCGAAAAGACTGGAGGAAACGGCGAGAAGAACCTCTTTGAATTCGGAATTATAGTGGATCGCGACCCCGACGCCCGTCCGCTCCACCGAGCCGTCCGGCGTAGTAACGTAAACGTTCGCGAGCGCTTCCTCGAGCCGCGTACGCCCTACGACGTCGGAAAGACGCTGGAGCCGCGCGTCCTGATTCTGCGAGGCCGGGGCGGGCGCGCCTTCGGACGACTGACCGCGGACGACGCCCGATTCGGGCGAAATCAGACCCTGACGGAAGGCGAAAGAGGACTCGCTCTCCGCGCCGCGCGTTTGCGGCGTTTCGGGCAATCCGAACGCCGCCGCGCACAGAACTACCGCCGCGCAGGTCCATTGACGAAGCCGTAACATATTTGCGCTCCTTATGCAATTCACGACTGTGTGACTCTTGCGCGTTCGCCGAAAGCCGGTCGGAACGCGCGGTCGAACGCGCGCGCTGTCCGTCGCGCGAGGCTCGACTTTGCCACAATAACGTATTTTCCGCCGCAGGGCAACGTCAATTTCAGCCCGGCGTCGGGAACGGAGCCGAACGAATCGCAAAGCAGGCAAATAGGAAACCGGCCGCATGAACCTGCCCGGCCGTTTATTCCCCGACTTCCGTAACCGTCAGCGTCCGGCAGAGAATCGTCTTGCGCTTGACGCCCTCTTCGTCGGGATAATAGAAATCGCTGTAGAAAAAGAGGGCGCTGTTGTCGTCGAGGGGCAGTATCTCCGGATTATTGCACGCGCCGACCCAATCGAAGAAGTTCGGCGATTCCGCGACTTTGTTCGCCAGACCGCTTCGGTCTCCTGGCGTCATGAGTTCGAGCGGCTCGCTCCATTCGATTCCGGAATCGTCTTTGCAGACCTGGACGAACATTCCGGGCCTTGCGTAACATACGAGCACGAACCCCGCCTTCAGGCGGCACAGGCGCGGCAGCGTGCCCACGGGCGCGAACCGGGTCGGCTTCGACCACGTCTTGCCCATGTCGGTCGAGCGCGAAAAATACATTGGCGACCATTCCTCGCCGGTCGTGCCGTACCAGTTTGAGCGGAAGAACCAGACCATAGAGCCGTCGGGCATGAATTCGACGTCGCTGTCGCTGAAACCGCCGCTCCTGTACGGATAGTCCTTGCCGTCGGCGGGGTATTCCATGTGCGCGACGCGCTGGAACGACTTCCCCTCGTCGCCCGACCGGAAAAGCTCGGCGGAATAATATGGGGAATATTGGCCGTTGGACGGATCGATGTGCCCTTCTCCGGAAAACGCGGTGATCCAGAGGGCGCCGTCCGCGCCGCGGCGAAGATTGCCGCGCGGAGAAATCGCCTTCAGGACTTTGTGGGAGCCGTTGACGTGAACGACGCGCGTAAGGTACGGCCAGTCGACCGGAACGTCGACGTCGACCGCCTCTTTCTCACCTTTGCGGAGCAGTTTTCCGTGCCAGACCTTCTGATCGAAGGGCGCGGGCAGGCGGTCGGCGTTATACGCGTAGATCGTCGTGCCGCCCATCCAAAAGGTCAGGCCGTCGGCGATGGGGAACGTTCCCGGCTCCGACTTTTTCGAGAAGTCGTACGTCGGAAGTTTGCGCTCAAACGAACGGACGAGCATCTTGGAGACGTCGAGCCCGTTCTCCATCGGAAGGAGCAATTTGTCGCCGTTCGCAAGCGGAACCCCGCATTCGTATCGGACGCTCTCGTCGACCTCTTGCCACGTAATCCCCTTGTCGCGGCTCTCGAACCAGCGGTTCTTCGCCCCGTACGAGGAAATGTCGTCGTCGGTAATATGAACGCCGACGACGTAACGGTCGCCCAGAAAATACGGCCGCGGGAACTGGTACGGTCCCCAAATTCCCTCTTCCGGCCTGATTCCGCGCACGATCACGCGCTCTTCCCCGGCGGTTATCCTGTACGTTTTGCCGTTCTTCTCAAAAGTCACGCTGGGAAAATCGGCGGCGAAAGAACACGCGGCGGCCGAGAGGAACCCCAACGCCAAAAGGAAAATAAAGCGTCGCATCAAACTGCTCCAACCCTGATCTATATTTTCTGAATTCTGGAATTACTTCTATATTAACCGTAACTCGCGCCGTTTCGAAAGGGCTTGCCCCCTTTTGCGCGTCTGTCAGAAAAGGATAACAGACCGCGGGACGGGACGCAAGCGACGCGCGAATTTTAGTCTCCCGCCATTTTCCGACGGGAGCTTCGCAATCTGCGTCCAGACTCGCCGGGAGGGCGCGATTATAAAAATTGGACGAATCGGCAAGGTTGGCAAATATAAAATTTATTGAATAAACTTCATAAGATTAAGAAAAAGGTTGATTATTGGCGACCATTTTCTAAAATAGACGTCGGCTCGAGCCAACGGGGGGGCCGCCGCGTTCCGGCGCCTTGAGCGTTCGCCCGCGCGAATACTACGACAAATACACATTTCAGGAGATACCCATGAAGATCGGTTGCGTTAAAGAGATCAAGAACAACGAATTTCGAGTCGGCCTGACGCCGGACAACGTCAAAGCGTACGTTGCGGCCGGTCATCACGTCTATATCGAAGCGGGCGCTGGCGTCGGGTCCGGGTTCACGGACGACGAATACGTGCACGCGGGCGCGAGTCTGCTCGACAATCCGGCCGACGTCTGGCAGCTCGTCGACATGATGATTAAAGTCAAGGAACCGCTCGAAAGCGAGTACCCGCTCTTCCATGACGGATTGATCCTCTATACGTACCTTCACCTTGCCGCCGACAAGCCGCAGACGGACGCGCTCCTTGCGGGCAAAGTCAAGGCGGTCGCTTACGAAACGATCCAAGAGGTCGACCGTTCCCTTCCGTGCCTTGCGCCGATGAGCCAGATCGCCGGACGCCTGAGTATTCAGGAAGGCGCGAAATACCTTGAAAAGCGGTTCGGGGGCGAAGGCGTTCTGCTCGCGGGCGTGCCCGGCACTCCGAAAGCGAACGTCGTTATTCTCGGCGGCGGGACCGTCGGCGCCAACGCGTGCAAGATCGCCGTCGGCATGGGCGCGAACGTTACAATTCTCGATATCAATCTCAAGCGTCTGGAACTGCTCGACAATCTCTTCGGCGCCCACATTCAGACGCTCGTGAGCAACGACAGCAACGTCGAACGCGCCGTCCGCGACGCCGACCTCGTGATCGGCTCCGTACTCGTGCCCGGCGGAACGACTCCGCAGCTCTTTAAGCGCCGCTATCTGCACGAAATGAAGAACGGCGCGGTCTTCGTCGACGTTGCTATCGACCAGGGCGGATGCGGCGAATCGTCCCACGTTACGACGCACGACGACCCCGTCTTCGTCGAAGAAGGCGTCGTTCACTACTGCGTCGGCAATATGCCGGGCGCGGTTCCGCGCACAAGCACGATCGCGCTTACGAACGCGACGCTCCGCTACGGTCTGGAAATCGCCAAAGACGGGCTCGAAGAGGCGGTCAAGCGCAGTGCCGTCGTCGCGTCGGGCGTCAATACGTATCTCGGCAAGCTCACGAATAAGAACGTGGCGCTCGCGCACGGATACGAATATACCGACGTGCTCGAACTCGTCTGACAGGCGCGTCGTCCGCGTTTTGCATCCGATTCGGCGGCATAGAGGGCGCCGGAGCGCTTCCGCGGCGTTCCGGCGTTCCTTTTTAGAGCTTAACATGCCGCCGTTCTTTGCGTTAAGCTGCCTTTTAAAAACGCCGCCGGATCGTTCCGACGTTCATTTACCCCCTTTTTTCCGCGAGGCATACCCATGAAGATATGGAAACCAACGGCGTCGGCCGCGTTTGGCGCCGCCCTTTTTCTCGGCGTCTTCGCCGCGTCCGCGTTCTTAAATACCGTCTCGGCGGCCGACCTAAACGGAAGCGGCGCCCTGCGGAGCGAAGAGGAGAGCGCCGGCGATTTCGGCAGGGAGATTATTTCAGTCTCCTATATCAATGGCGAGGGCAAAGTGGAAAGCCGCCCGATTGTCCTCTACCGACCCGCAGACGCGTCCGGCGATCTGCCCTTGGTCTACGTCCCGCACTATCCGATCGACGAAAACGACGCCGCATTTAAGGAGTACATGGCGCGAGGCTGGGCGGCGGCGTCCCCGACGGAATTCAAGCCCGAATATAACGGCCGGCTCGCCGACGACAATCTTGTCTTCAACAACGCGGCGCTTTACACGTTGAGACGCCGCGACGGAATCGACCGCCAGCGGATCGCCGTCGTCGGAGGCAGCGCGGGCGGGTACACGGCGCTAATGCTCTGCGAATTGCAAATGGGGGTCTGCGCCGCCGTCGCCCATTCCCCGGTCGCTAATCTGTACTACAACTTCGCCGTCTATTTTCGCAAATGCGACGAGCTCAACGCCGGCGCGGGCGACGGCGGTCTGCCGGTCCCCGTTCAGGGAATGATCTCGAGTACGTTCCGACCCATTAACGACTTCTTTAGCGGCGCGGACGATCCACGCTGGGAGGCGCTCTCGCCCGTCGCCCTGATTCAATGCCTAAGCAGTCCCGTCGTCGTCAACCACTATACGGCCGACGTTCTCGTCCCGGTAGATCAGATTACCAAGCGCTTCGCCTACGCCGCCGACGACGGTTCGTTTCCCGACGGTTTCCCGATCCGTATGGGCGGCGATTATCCGGGCGTACTGAGCCGGTCTCTGGAAGAGGAAGCCAATCCTGCGGAGCTGTCCGCCGCGCGCTATCCTTTGGAAAACCGGCATGTGGACATGGATATGCCGTATTCGGATAAGCTGCTGACAATCAACATTTTGGACGACGGCCCCATGAACGCCAAGGGTTCTCACACGGCGCCGGGAACGACGGGCGGCGTGAACACAATCCCCTATCTGGAAGCGATGTTCTCGCAAACGCTCGCGAAAACAGAACGCGCGGTTCCGGAAAAGCTGCTGCTCATGCTGGAGCGCTATCGCGGCAAAAGCGTGCAGCTGCCCGCGCATGAGAACGCAGACGACGCGGTCTACGGCTCGCTCGCCGTCTATCGAGAGGAGATTGTGGACGAACTCGCACGGTACGCCGCGAACCGTTCGCTCGCCGAGCTCGACGAAGCGGCCGCCGACGCAATTAAGAGCGCGGAGGACGCGGAAGCGCTGACTTCGGTCTGGTCAGAGATTAAGAGCAAGCTCGAAAAATAAAGAGAACTCCGCGTCTATACCGGAGGTTGCGCGCCGAACTTCTGGCGACGCGCCTGTTTCCTAACATAACGCCCCCGCTTAACGCCGCGAACGGCGAAAAGCGGGGGCGTTTTTCATACAGGCGTCTGTTAGCTTTCGCGGTCGGCGCGACTAACGCTCTCCGACGACGAAAACGCTCTGAATCGACTTGAGCGCCAATTTAACGGCGGTCGTTCCGTTCGTTTCGTCGACCGAGATTTTCTCCGGGGCGACGGGCGACGTTTCGCCGGTAATCGGATCCCAAAGTTCGAGCGACTTGAACGTTCCGCGCAGCGTCGCGGTAAATTCGGCGTCCCGGTTCGACGAGTTCGCGAAGTAGTATACGTCTAAGCCGTTTTTAACTTTATGCATATACTGGAACATGCCGTCGATCTCGTAATCCCAGCGCGGAACCACGTTAAGGGTCGGAATCTCGGTTCCTTCCGCCGCCTCTATTTTGACGTCCGGGGTCGGAACGAGGTAGTCGGCGGCCGCTTTGAGATTTTCGGTCGTCGGACGCGGTACGAACACGGCGCGGTCGCGATAGACGGAATCCTCGTACGCGACCGTCTTATCGGCGAGCTTTTCGACGTATTCCCCTTTCCGATTGAGGTCGCGGCACTTGATAAAGCTTTCGGGCAGAATGATATCCTCCTGGCCCGTCGCAATGGAATCGCGGCGCGCCTGCGTGAGCGGGTCGATTCCAAAGATCCGCTTGACCGTCTCCTGAACCTTCGCATTGTATTCCGGCCCTTCGGCGGCCATCGACGGAAGCCGCGTCGTCGCCAGAAGCCTGCCCCCGGCGTCGTAAAACGCGGCGAGCTTTTCGAGATTCTGCCAGGAGATTACGTCCGCGCCGGTTATAACCAGACACTTGTATTCTTCCCAGTTCGCGGCGTTGTCGAGCCGCAAAACCGCCTCGCCGTTCTCCGTTTCGATCTTGCACTTTTCGTTGAGAACGTCCGGATGCAGGAACGTAAAGTCGCGCCAGATTCGCGACGTAAACTGGCTCCCAATCGCAAGATAATCGGTCTCGCGCGGAATAAGAATTCCGCTCGAATGATCGCGCCCTTTAATGAAGTCAAATTGGAAGTGGAAAAACGCCTTGAGATTGTCGACCGGATAGAGGAATCCGAAGTCGGCGACGTGCCGGCCCCCGCGAAGGAGGAGCGAGCTGCGCGAAACGA
>CAMNJU010000021.1 GCA_946541595.1 uncultured Planctomycetales bacterium | reverse complement strand
AGATAAACCGCTGCGAGTCGGCGCGTTGACGAAATTTCCGTTAACCTCGATTGAGAAGTAACCGTTTATCGGTTGTTTTGGAATACGAATTGAAAGAAGTTTCCAACCGTTTAGCAAGCGGCTGAAAGAATACGGCGTCCGCGTAATTGCGCGAACGCCGTATCGAAAGTAAGAAAGAACGAATTTGCTCGACGTTTAGTCGTCGGAAGCCGGGGATTGCGGATTGAATCCGTCGCTTTCTACGTACTTGATAAAGGAATCGAGCAACGCCTGCGACTCGGCGACGTCTTGGAGCAGATTCAGTCCAAAGGTCGCCAGGATTCTGGCGTTCCCCTCTTTCTTTTCGCCGACGTAAAGGGAATAGCCGTCTACTAATTCGCCTAACGCTAACGGATTGAATTTATCCGAGGATTCTGAAAGCGTCAACGGATCGTCCGTCATCATTCGGAACCATAACGACGGTATCATATCCTTTCCGACTGGGAAACCGTCGAAAGCGTGAGACGTTGCGAACGCCGTTCCTAATTGAGAGCCGAACGCCCACCAGCCCAGCGAAACGTTGGACGCGCCCAGTCCCTGTCGGATCGCCAAAATGCGCCTTCCGTCCCGAATTCCTTCTTGGTAGCTTTCGGAACCGTAGGGCGTAATCAAAATCTTATCGACGTCTGTTTTAGTCGCGTCTGTATATTCGACGACGTCTTCGAAACGTTCGGCAAACCATTCCGCAAATTCTGAATCGACAAGACAGTTCCCGAGCGAGAGCGGTTGACGCTTGGGGAACGTCCAAATTGTCGTTGTGTTTTCGACGTTGGCGCCGTAGATTTCGGCGTGCAGTTTAAGTTCCGCCGCATGCTGCAGTTCGGGAATAGATACTCCTACGATCGCCGCGATGCGTGTTTCGCCTACAGCGTACTCTTCAAAGGGAATTGCGCCCTCGGCGACGGTTTCGTTAGCGTTTGTCACGTCTTCCAGTCGCCATTCGATCTTTCCCTGTTTTAAAGGTCGGTCTCCGTAATTCGCAATCCAGAACGACAGTGGAACGACGTCGCCGGCAGTATAGATATCGGCTGTTGAATTGAATTCAGGCAGAAGGGCGACAGGCGAATTAAAGCGCGCAAATTCTTTCGGCGTTATTCCGCCGTCTTTAACCTGATAGAACGCGTTCATATAGCCCTGCGACGTATACGCCGGGCCCTGAACTACCATTTGATCGATAAAATTCCAGAAGCAGTATCCGTCGCAGGCCGGATCGCGCCTTGCTGATTCAATCCCCTCTTTTTGCCAGAACGCTTGCAGCGCGCCAGCGGCGTGGATGCACGCGTCGCCCCATTCGCGAGTCAACCCAAACTTTTTGAGCCGCGCTTCATACTCTTCCATTGAGACGGGCGAAGGAATCGCGCCCGTGAAAAGCGGTTCGAGCCGCGGATCCAATTTAACGGTCAGGTTCAGATACTCGTGAGCGACAAAGGGATAGGGCAACTCGTCGTACGTTCCGCGCGGCCAAACGTTATACGGCTGCGTACAGAAATCGGAGACTTCCGGGGTGTTTCTGCCTCCGTCCTGAAGCTGATACACGCGATCAGGGTCGTTTTCTTTGACCCAACGGAACAGGGCGGCGTTTGTCGCTGGATCGAATTCTCCTTCGTTGCCCATGCAGTAAATGGCAAAGGACGTATACCGGCGATAGTGTCTGTAAAGCTCTTGAAGATCGCGCATAGGATCGGGTTCGAATCCCTCGGTTGGAACGGAACTGTAATAAGGGAGTTCCGGCTGAATCAGAACGCCAGCTTCGTCCGCCGCCTCAAAATATTCTGGGAGCTCGCAATGCGTATGCATGCGCGTTTCGTTAAATCCAGCCTCTTTAATGACCTCGAAGTTTTTCAGATGGAATTTACGGTCGGCCGGCGAAACAAGCGTTTCAGGATAGATGAACGTTTCGCCGTATCCCCGAATGAAGAAGGGAAGATTGTTGAAATAGAAACGATTCCCAATAACCTCAAATTTGCGAAACCCAAACCGTTCGACCCAACCGTGTTCCGTTTTGTCGGCTCTATTAACTATTTTGACGTCAGCAAGATAGAGAATCGGCGATTCCGGAGACCAGAGCTTGACGCCGTCGACGGGAATATCGACGACTGTTTCCGCCGCGTGATCGTCGTCGATATTTTTTGCGACCGAAAGCGTTCGGCGATTTTCCGCGACAATATTTCCGTCGAGGGTTTTGATAGCGACGTACAGATCGACGTCTTCTCGCTCGCGAACAGTTTTGACGGTCAGGTGAACGCGCGCGTTTTGCCGCTCGCTTGCCGTTTTAGAGAGCTGCCCTTGCACCCATACGTCGTCCAGCCAAGTTTGTGGGGTCGCCTCGAATTCGACGTCACGGTAAAGCCCGCCAAATTTATGGAAATCACACATTTGGCCTTTGCGGCTTGGTACGTCGTTTCTCACGTAGCCGATAAGTTCGACGGTTTTTCCGGGCTTGGCGAACGGAGTGACGTCGTATTTATAAGAACCGCAATAGTTATTTATAATTCCGATTGGAACGCCGTCGATCCAGAATCTTGCTTCCGATCTTACTCCGCCAACCTTAAGCCATATACGGGAACCTTGCCAATTCTCCGGAATTCTGACGAGCTTGCGGTAAATGGCGCCGCCGGTATACACGTGATTTAACGGCCGGGGATTACAATCCCATTTGCAATCCCAAGTTTGGCTGAGACCGGGTTCTCCCACCCCCTGCGCTTCCCAGCATCCCGGGACGTTAATCGATAATTTATCGCTCCAAAAATCTTCGTTAAGATTGCCGAATCCAAATTGCAGGAGCGAGCCGAACCCGGGATCTGTTTTGAAATCCCAGGCGCCTCTTAGAGAGACGACTTTTTGAGAAGGCGACAAAACTGCCGGATTGACGACGGCAGGCGTCGGAGCGCACCGGCCCCAACAATCCGGGTTTGTTTTGGGAGAAAGGGCATAGACGGCGCTTGAAACGGCAAACGACAAAAGCGCCGCTGTCAGAAAAAAAGTTAAATATTTCATGCTGGCGAATCCACTATTGAAATGTTCATTAGAAAACAAAACAACAAATAGAATTTTATTTCGGCTGAAATTTTTTTCAATGAATTGATTCTAATTAAAGGAACGCGCTTTTATCGCCGCATTAATCAGGACTTCAAACTGTTCCTGACCATTAAGAAATTCGATTCCGACGCCGAGCGCAAAAACCGGCGACGGCGATTGAGAGATAAATTCTCGAAGTTTTACAAAATCTTTGAGGGTAACGACGAAGGCGTCGGCGTTGACTTTTGCCGCTTCGTCGAGAATACGCCGATAGTCGTCCTCTGAATACGCACAATGGTCGGGGAAGGGAAGGAACGACCGTACGTCGAGATTTTCCCGCGCTAAGGTTTGGCGAAAGCCGGCCGGAGCGCCGAGACCGCAGAACGCGACGAAACGCCGAGTCGCGAAGGCATTGCGCCACGAAAGGTAGTCGGTTCGTTTGGGCGAGGAGTCTTTTTCGCCGGGACGTTCATACTCAAAGACGTCGACGGGACGTTGCGCTGTTTCCGCCCAAACGGCTTTGGGCGCGATCTTAGCGACCTTTTTCCGAATCATTTCGCGTTCGGGGGCGGGGACAAGGTCGGCGCGGCTCAAAATAACGGCGTCCGCGCGCTTTATTCCCGAGAGCGGTTCGCGCAGAAAACCGGCGGGAACGACGCGTCCTCCGCCGAACGGATTGAGCGCGTCAAGGAGAAGGATATTTAAGTCGCGAGCGATTCGGCGGTGTTGGAACGCGTCGTCAAGAATGATCGCGTCGACGTCTGGCCGGGCGGCTAGAAGCGCCTTCGCGACCTCAACGCGATTTGAACCGAGAAAGTGCGGCGTTGTGGGAAAACGCAGCGCCTGTTCACGCGCTTCGTCGTTGAGAGCTCCGTTTGCCTGAGGGCTTGTGGAATGCGCGTCGTACAGGGACGACTGTTCCTTTGCCTTGTATCCTCGACTAATCAGGCCGGGCGTTACGCCCAGATCAAGACATTTTCGCGTAAGCCATCCGACAAAAGGCGTTTTACCCACGCCGCCAAGAGTCACATTACCGACGGCGAACGTGACGCGGCCAACGTGCGTCTGAGCGCAAACGTCCAGATCGTAGAGGAGGTTGCGCGCGCGAATTACGAGCGAGTAGAGGAAGGACGCCGGCAGCGCGAGGGCGCGAAAGAGTTTCGCGGGCGCGCTTGCGTCGGTGCAGTCGACGAATCCTCGAAGGGACGTTGCTAAACGGCGATTCATTTTGTACGTGTCGGTAAATTTCGAGCGTCGTCAAACCGAACCGAACTTCAACGCGACATTCTTTCCTTTCGGACGGGTATAAACTAAAATAGAGAAAATAAATCAAGAAAAACGCTTGTGCGAAGTTAACGCCGCGTCTTGATTTTGATTGTAAGTATAAAAGTTTTTAGCCTATTTACAAGGAGCAATTTAAATCGGTTCTTGTCAAAAATAGGATTTTGGAGTAAAATAGGAAAAGAGTAGTTGCCGTTTGTTTTGTCGCAGACAAATCTGGGCGCTATTTCCTTGAAACGAACTTATACCTTTTTTCGCTCGCGTGGAGTTTTTGGATAATGGAGTCACTGTTGTTTTCGAATGTAACGACGCTTGTCGACGCGCCTGTATTCGGATTGCCCGCCTGGCTTAGCGCGGCGTCCAAGGTCGACGTCTACTCCCTTGGCGTCGTCGTTCTTTTCATCATTTTAGCGATGATTATGCGCTTGCTTCTTCCGAGAAGCGGTTCGATTGCGTGGGTTACAGCGAAAGAGACGCTGCTGCAGCCTCTGTTCCTTATCTTAACCCTTGTCGGGCTTTTCGGGCTCTTTATCTTTCCATTCCTTCCGTACCATACCCTTGGCGAAGATATTAAAATCGTCGTTTCGCAAGGTTTGACGCTCGTCAAACTGACCTGCGTTTTCTTGGCGATTTGGACGGCTTCAACGTCGATTGCCGACGAAATTGAAGGTAAAACGGCGTTGATGATTCTCGCGAAGCCGGTCGGACGTCAGAAGTTCGTTTTTGGTAAGTACTTGGGCGTTATGGTAGCCGTTACCGCGCTGTTCCTGATCCTTGGGATATTCTTTTTGAATACCGTTTCTTACAAGCTCGTTTACGACGCGCGCGAGTCTGCTAAGGATTTGCCGACCGCGATCGAGTGTTGGGAATATGTTCGCGGCGTTGTGCCCGGTCTTTTACTCGCGTATTTTGAGACGATCGTTCTGACGGCGATCGCGATCGCGATTTCGACCCGTCTGCCTTTGCTCCCGAACTTGACCGTCTGTCTGACGATCTACGTTCTTGGGCACGTCGTTCCGATGATCGTCGCGTCCGACGCCGTTGCGAATATGCCGATTATTGGGTTCTTTGCCAATTTGGTCTGCGCATTCCTGCCAATTTTGGATCACTTCAATATGGAGACTGCAATTGCAATGAACAGGTCTGTCGGTTGGGACTATGTGGCGTTGTCCGGCCTCTATTCGGTTCTTTTCGCGTGCGTCGCGATGCTCCTGTCCTTAACGCTGTTTGAGGACAGAGACTTGGCGTAAGCTTACCCGTCTTTGACACTCTATGAACAAGCCCCTTGGAGTCTAGTCTCCGAGGGGTTTTTTATTTGTCGAACGCGCTCCCGCCGTTTCTGTACTCAACTGATGCGCAGGGCTTTCTTCTGCGGACGCTTGGCGTTTTATAAGCTGTTGCGGTTGAAGCTTGGCCGTTATCAAAGCCGACCGATTCTCGGACGGGGACTCTGGCGCCGTTACTGTAGAAGAGCAGAACGCCGAAAACCGGCATACTCAGCGTCAAGGCCCGATCGTTAGATACACGCGGCAGAGGGGGAACAATTCGCGTTACATGACAACAGATTCGGCGTCGGTTTCAGACGCAGGAGGGAACGAGCCGCAGACGCGGCGGAACGGTTGGACTAATGTAGCGCGCCTTTTCAACGGACGCCCGTACGCAGCGTCCTGCAGGTTATACTGGGGAAAAGCAGAAGAACACAACCATTTTCTTTACCGTGCGGATAGGATAAAAAAAGCCCGGGACCGACGAACGGTCTCGGGCCACAAACGTTTAACGGAATCCGAAGCGATTACGCAAACGGATCGTCTTCGTCGCTTCCGAAGGGATCGTCGTCAGACCCTTCGTCTTCTTTTACAGGCGCGGCGTCTTCATCTTCGTCGTTGGCTCCGTCGTTGAAGGGATCGTCGTCATCTGCGGCGTCTGCGGAATCGGCGTCTTCGCTATCGTCGTCAGCTGCTCCCCAATCAATCGACTCGGATTCGAGCTCTTGCGCCGATTTCGCTTCTTTGCCGCCTAAGAGTGGCAGGAAGAGAGACGCGTTCTTTTTAATGGCGTCGAGATCGACGACAATACCGACTTTCGAACCGCTGACCTGAGGCTTCGCGCCATTGAACAGATCGTCAAGCAACGGCGTGAAATCGACGAGTTGGTCTTCCGGAACTTCCGCTTCCGCAAGCTGTTCGTCTAAGAATTTTTTAGCGAGCGGCTTAATGATGATGTATGAAGCTTGGAGAGCGTCTCCAAGTTTCTTTGCGTCGTCGCCGCTATTGAAGCTTCCAACGATCACAAGCCTGGGAGAACCGACGAGCGAAAGGGAAAGCGTATACGCTTTCGCCAAGTTTACGGCGTCCATATTCTTCTTCGCTTCTTCGGTAATGGAAGCGATGTTCGGATCTTCTTCTCCGTCTTCGTCGTCGGCGCCAAGACCGGCAAAGGGGCTCGCGACGTCGTCGTCATCGTCTGAATCCAACCCAGAATTTGCGAGCTTGGCAAGCGCTTCAAGGTTGGTCATAGCGACGGTAATCGCCGCGCCGTCGCCTTGACGCAAACAATCGAAAAGAGTCTTGCCGTCTTCCGCAGAAGCGGGCTTCTCAAACCGTTTGCGAATAAACGGAAGGACTGCCTTGCGAGAGTCGGATCTCGCGTTTTTGACCGCCTTTTCAACGTCGGCTTGATAGTTTGCCAAGAGGGAGGACATATTCGAGGCGCTTTGCGCTCCGCCCATCATGGGGCTGGAGGACATGGAACCGCCGCGATCTCCATAACTGCCGTAGGAATTGTTATTAGAACCGGACGCGGAATAGGAGCCATACGCCGGGGTCTTCTGCTCTTCGAGAGCTTTAGCTTCGTAGCGTCTGGTGATTTCGTCAATGTCGGGCAGCACAGCCTTATCGTGGCTGAGCGTTGCGACGATGAATCCGTAACGCTTAAAGATCGTGATTGGCGACCAAATGCTCTCAATCGCGTCTATGGCGGCGTTCTGGTCATCCGCAGATAAACCGTCGACAGGCGTAGCGAGAATTTGGCAACTGTCGCCGGAATCGTTCTGATACGCGATCAAGTAGATTTCGTCGAATTTATTGTTGAACGCTTTTTGAACAAAGATGTTCTGAAGAGTGGACAGGAGCGTTTTGAAAGACGATTTTGCGTTTGCCTTTTGCGATTCGCGAAGCGAAACCAAGTATTCGTCGTTCGATTGGACGGTTCCGCCGGCCTTATCGACGACCTCGTCGACAAACGCCGCGACACTCTCGTAGTCAATTTTGTTAAGGTCGATTCGAATGGCGTACGTCGTATCGCTATAAAGCAACGCCTGAATCTTTGCGAGAGAATTCTCCGATCGCTTCAGACCGCTCCCGACGTTGGTAATTGTCGCCGTTTGCTGCTGCGCGCCGGGAGAACCCGAGTACATCGGGTCGACAGGGTCGCCGAGCTCCATGGTGGCCGTCTTATCGGAGTCCATCTGGGCAAACGCGGCGCCGTTTGAACTCACAACGCAAACGAAAATGGAAAGTAGAATTCCCGAACGCGCGACCGTCCAAAGGGAACGAAGCGACGAAAAACGCGGCATTTTTATTCTCCGAACGACAGAATACTCAATCGTACAACTTAACCGAAGACCGCTCAAACGGCCCCGTCTTATACGGGAACCCCGGATAAGTCGGGCGTCCCTAACAAAGCAGTCCGGCATAGAGCCTTTCTCAAGCCCAATAACCGACCTTGCTTCATTATAATTTAAAGAGAGCGTATTTTCTAGCGCCAACTTCAAACTGATTCGATTTTTCGAGATTTTTTCCCCGTCTTTTGCTGCAAACGCTCATATAATCGGCATAATTGGGCTTTTTTAGTTTATTCTTTTTTCTCGCCATTGATCGACGGTTGAGAGTATCCAATATGCCGCGAGAATGGAAAAACCGTACCAAACGGGCGTTCTATATCGAATAGAAGAGACGAAAATTGAATGCAAGCAGGTTATGTAAAGCGCGGGAACGAGGAGCGTCCACGCCGCGCCGCGCCGGCGGAAAGAGCGAACGCCGCCCGCTATGCCGAGAAGGAAAACAGGTATAAACGAGGCTGCTAAGGCCGTCTGCAACACAGGTTTAGAAAACGCGCGCTCTCGCGGCAGGGGCGCCCACAGTCGGTAGACTTTGACGAACGCTAATTTTATCGCCTTTCCGGGATTGGATTTGACCCAATCGAGAGCGGCGTTCCTCATGCGGCGGTCAAGTCTGACTTCAAAATGAACGTTTGTCGGACCGGACGGGGAATTGAGTTCCGCTTGGCGGAATTCGTCGACAAAACGCATGTCGCTTGCGCCAGTTGCGTTTGGATTTAGGCCGTCGTATAGGCTTGCGCCCATCTGAAGAGACGTGGGGATGAATTGATCCGTAAGGCGTTTATTTCTCTCAATCCACGGATTCAGCGCGAACAGGGCGACTGAAAGCGTTACGACGGCGGCTACGGCAAGTTTTCTCCAAGAGAAGAAGATTGCTTTTCGCGTGTAGTAAAAATCTTCAAGTTCGTGCGCGTTTCCGGTCCAAATGCGAAAGGCCGCCGCGATAACGGCTGCAAACGGGAGGAAATAGTACCAGCTTGGGCGGAGATAAACCGTCGCCGCCGTCGTAACTCCGAGCGCTATCGCCGGGAGGAAGAGGTCGAGCCATGCGGTAGGGATAGGCTGCGTCCATTCCAAGATTGGCGGTTTCTTTGCGAAAACGCGCATGTCTCTTACGGGGTAGGGGAGAATCCCCAGTTTTTTTGCGAGATTGATTGCGCATAGATTCTGCAATAAGGAAAACGTCAGAAAGGACTCTTCAGAGAGAATAAGTACGCTCTGAAAGACGAGGGTCGGATCGAACGCGACGAAGACCCCGGAAAGGGGAGGAATCCAGCTCCATCGACCTTTTGTGTTCGGGAAAGCGAAAAAAGACGCCGCGAGAAGCCCAACAAGGGCGACGTTGAGGGTACCAAAGAGCGCGCCTTGAATTCGCGCCGCCAAGGTAGGGGGATTCTCTCCGAAAATCCAAAAGAGCGGCGCGAGAACCGCCGGATAGCCGGGCGTTCGAAAAACCTGCCAATGTCGCTCCGGATCAAATTCGTAGGGTCTGTGAAACGCAAGCGCGCGGCCCAAATTCCAGTAGGAGTCGGAATCTCCGAAAAAGAACGCGGCGCGGTCCGAGTTTGCTTCCGAACCGTCAGTCATAACTGCGGCGGAATCGGTTTCTGAACGAACTTTATTATCCCAGTAGAGCGCGACCGCTATCCTCGCGACAAGCGCCGCAAAGAGAAGGACGATCCAAAAGATAACCAACTTGTTCCTTTGCATTTTGCGGAGCCTTTCCCCATGGGAATAAATACTCGAGCGATTGTCTTGGCAATTATTTTACGTTAATGAGTTTGTCGAAATGATCCAGCGATCGCTTGACGGAACGGGGGTTCGCTTCAGCAATGAAGCGGGCAATTTCGCCGGAGTCGAGAGCCGCCTGAAAAGAATCAAGGTCGGGGTAGACGGCGTCGCTCAGAAATTTAACAGCCCAGTTTGTCGCCATAGGGCTGATCGTAAGCACAAGCGCACCGTTTTTCCAAGCTTCCCAAATCTCAATGGCCGTTCCCATCGACGCTTCGGGGACAAAGGCGACTAGAACGTCTATTTCGGAACCGCACATTTGATTGTGCGTAAGGAAGACTCGACGCCCCGTCTCAGGAGCGTAATAGAGGGAATCCTTATTCCGTTCGAAAGGATCGTAAACGACAGAGTCGGGAAACGCCTTTTGAAGGGACTCTTTAAGCGCGTCGCGATAATTCTGCCCATGCAGAGAAACGTCGGTTTTAGACCCCTGCATAATCCCCGCGATAAAGAATTTCATATTTTATTCCTATTCGTTTCTTTTCTGAAAAAAGCCCGAGACGTCTCGGAACGCCTGTTGGAATTCTATAAAAAAAATCCCGGAAAACAAGCGTCTTCCGGGATAGGATTTTAAACGCGGAGCGCGCGTTTTGCGCAGCTTCGGATCAGGCGACGAATCGACGAACGACTAACGAGACGTCCTGTCCGCCGAATCCAAAACTGTTGCTCAGGGCGACGTCGACCTTAACTTTGCGCGCGACGTTCGGGACGTAGTCCAAGTCGCAGTCGGGATCGCGCGTTTCGAAGTTAATGGTCGGAGGAACAATGTTGTCGCGAATGGCGAGCAGACAGTAGATGCATTCGGTCGCGCCGGCAGCCGCGATAAGGTGCCCCGTCATACTCTTGGTGCTGGAGACGGGAATCTGATATGCATATTTGCCAAAGACTTCGCGAATCGAAAGGGATTCGACGCGGTCGTTGACGCCGGTGCTTGTTCCGTGGGCGTTAATGTAGTCGACATCTTCCGGCTTGACGTTCGCGTCTTCGAGAGCGAGCTTCATGCAGCTAATGGCTCCGCGTCCTTCCGGATGCGTGTCGGTAATACGGTAAGCGTCGGAAGTCGCGCCGTATCCGGCAATTTCGCCGTAGATCTTCGCGCCGCGGGCTTTTGCGTGTTCGAGTTCTTCGAGAATGAGCATGCCGGCTCCTTCTCCAATAATGAACCCGTCCCGGTTCTTATCGAACGGCTTGGACGCTTTTTCCGGTTCGTCGTTCGAAACGCTCAACGCGGTGAGCAGGTTGAATCCGGTGACGCCAAACGGATGAATCATCGAGTGCGCGCCTCCCGCAATCATGACGTCGGCCTCGTTCCGCTTAATGATTTCAGCGGCTTCGCCGATCGCTTGAGCGCTGGCCGCACACGCGGTCAAACAGTTGACGTTCGGCCCTTTAGCGTTGAACATAGCCGCTAAATGGGCCGCGGGCATATTCGGTTCCTGCTCGAGTTCGCGAACGGGATTGAGAATCTCCATGCCCTTCTGAATGAATTTACCTTCGTCAAGATTGCCGTTTTCGTCCAGAGCGGCGACCATCATCTCGGCAAAATCACTAAAGCTCTGTTCGCCTTCGCCCGCGCCGGTATAAACGCCAAAGCGTTCGGGATCAAGCGACTGCGCGCCTTCGTCGAGCAGACCGGAATCTTTCATCGCTTTGTATCCGGCGCCGACGGCGAATTTTGTGTGTCGATCCTGATTCTTCCAATCGGCAGGATTTTCCCCAATGTCGTCGACGTCCCAGTCTTTGACTTCAGCCGCAATTTGGGTCGCATAGTTCGACGCGTCGAAAATCGTAATACGTCCGACTCCGGATTCGCCGTTCAGCATACGGCGCCAGATCGTTTCAACGTCGTGACCAAGGGGCGTAACCAACCCAATACCCGTAACAACAACTTTACGGCTCACGGTAAACCTCCATATCAAAAATTAACCGACGGCGTTCCCACGCGTTTCTAATTTTCAAGAGGCAAAGGAAATCGTTGTTATTCCTGTCTCTATTTCGCGGAAAGTCAGGCTCTTTTCGTCGCAGGATCAACGAGCGGATTACCTTCCGCATCGACTCCGACTTCGTACATGCCGTAGGCGCGCACTAAATCTTCAAGATCGCCCTCGGCAAATTGCTCTTGCTGAGCGAAATCGGCGCCCAAATGAGCGAAAAACAACTTACCTTCGGCGATCAATTCGTCGCCGCGATGAACTGAAACGAGGGCCGAGGAACCTTCTGGATTAATGTACTCCAAGACCGCTTCGTAAGTAAGAACGTCGCCGGGAACAATTTCCGTTTGATAGAACTTCAAAGAAGGAATCTTCCCTAGGACGACCTTCTTCTGGAATCGCGTCGCTTCATTTATTGTCAAACCGGCCGTTTGGGCAAGCCCCTCAATGATGAGAGACGCCGGAGCCAACGCATGATAGGGAAAATGAGCGCGCAAATGCCCCTCGGCGCGAGTAATCGCTTTGACGGCCTTCGCTCTTTTACCACTCTCAAATACGGTAAATCGATCGATCCAGTACCAGTTCATACCGTTCCCACGTTCGACGCCGCGCAGAGCGCAGCAAAGATATCCTTCATTGCGTCTGACAGACGTTCAGGCGTGCTAGACGCCTCTCCATAGGAGGCCCCCAAGGAAAACAGGGAGCTAAAAACAGACGCCGCGCGCCGCAATATGCAAACGCGATGCAAACGCGCGTTGCGCGGCGCGCAAACCACCGCCGGATGGGTCAGACACGGCGTCTTATCGAGAAACTCACGCTAATTTCTGTTCGACTACGTTGCAGAGGTCTTCAACTGTCAAAATTTTGGAAATATTCTGGACGAGAGGATTGGCTTTGAAGGCGTCCAGATTCGCGTTCGGAAGACGTTCTTCGAGAACGGCGAGGCCTGCGGGAGTCAGTTTGCCATCAACGACGTATTCGGGATTTGTGAAGAGGTCTTCGGGAATAAGTTCGCTGCGGTCGATTTTAACGTCAAACTTCTTTTCAAGGTTGAAAACGATTTCGAGAAGGTCAATCGATTCGGCTCCGAGGTCGTCGACCAAGGTCGCTTCTCGGGTAACTTCTTCTTCGTCGACGGCCAACGAGTCAACCAAGACTTCAGCGACAGTGGCAAAAATTTCCTCTTTCGTAGCCATTTATGATACTCCTTAACGGGTTTTAGTAGTTGTGTGGACGCGCAGCGTCCTGAATTCAAGTCCTGCGTTTCTGACAAGCCTGCTTTGCGTTGGTCGCGCCGCTCGTCTGAACGGGCCTTGTTTGTACCTTCAATTTAGAACTCTCTGAAACTATTGAAAAAAACGATTTTCCAATATGTTTTCAAGAGAACTATTAACGACGGTTAGCAGTCAATAAACTCCTCTGGCATATTGCTCCAAAGAAGAGCTAATTCACTTTTAAGTTTTTTGATCAATTTAGGATCAAAACGTCCCTGATTCTCTGAGACGCTTGTCAAATTGTATTTCGCCAATGTGAGCTGGGCGCGAATATGGACTTCGTTTTCAATCGCGCCGGTCGCCTTTAGGACCGTTTCGTTTTCGGAATCGGACACGATCTTGCACGTTACCACGAGCGTCTGGCCCGGCCGAAGAAACTTCCCAAATTTTACATTTTTTGTCTCTTTGAGTACGACGATGCTGTGTGCAAACTTTTCCGTAACCCGGATCAGCCATGCAGAAGCCTGGGTCATTGCCTCAAGTGTCAGCACGCCGGGCATGACTGGGAACTTGGGAAAATGATCCCGAAGGTACTCTTCCGACATTGCGAGCGATTTCGTGGCGACGATCGATTCGCCCGGGATTAATTCGTCAATTTTGTCAATAAGGGAAAAATACATTGGGACCTATCCTTCAAGGCCGAACACATGGCCTTCGGTTTTGTCGGCAAAGCGCGGGCAAAAATCCAATTTTCATCGGAAAAACCGGACTTTTTTCCCTCGCCGTCCCGATTAGGCTCGCTCGGCGGATATCGAAGGCGTCATCACACGCCGCAAAACGCACTGTCGGAGTTGTTACTGAACCGACAAGACGGCAACTGCGAACCAACGCTTGCCAGCGCCAAAACAACAGCAACCTCAAAGGAGCGATTATATCGTCTTTTTGAGTTGCTTCAAGGCGTTGACGCCCAAGTCTAACCTAAATGAGCGGGGCAATCAAGAAGGGAAGAGTATAGAATATAGGAAAAATATCGATAATTTTACATGTTCTTGTATAAAATAATAAAAAAAATATTTGTGTTTTAACGGTTATATCTATTAGGTGCGAAAGTTATGGACGTTAGAGGCCTGTTTGTACTTTTTGAAAGAAATTTTGCCTTCACAGTAAGAAAATAGTCGCTTTCACGTTATAATTGGGAGCGTGTATATATATCGCGGGACGGTTCAGAGCGAGAGACATTGCCGACGCCCGCGTCACTGTTGGGCGACGTTGTTTTCAACGGCGCCGGTTTTAGTTTGAGCGGTTCTTTTGGGAGCGGTTGAAAATGATCTGCGTTATTATCGGATGCGGAAGTCATAAGCGAATGATCGAAGAATGGCAGAAGCTGGCCGAAGATAATGTGAAGTTTGTCGAGTTGCGTTTGGATTATTTACGTAAGGATCCTCAACTTTACCGCCTTTTGCCCAATCGCCCGACCGCAGTTTTGGCGACCGTCCGCCGTAAATCCGACGGCGGAATGTGGCGCGGAACAGAAGAAGAACGCATTAAGCTTCTGCGTTCTCTTATTGCCGAGGGCGTCGAGTACGTCGATCTTGAATCCGACGTCGCTCCGAATATCAAACGTTTCGGTAAGACGAAACGTATTGTCAGTTACCACAATCTTGAAGAAACTCCCGAAGATCTCGACGCGATTCGTAATAATATTCTTGAAACTTGCGATCCCGACGTCGTCAAGATCGCCGTTACTCCAAAATCGATTGACGACGTTTTTCGTCTCGTCGACTTTATGAAACGCGCCAATTCGGAACGAGGTAAAGCGCGTACTCTCGCGATTTCTATGACGGAACTTGGCTTCTTTACCCGCGTTTTGGGTAAGAAATGGGGCGCGCCTTACACGTATGCGGGCTTTTCAAAGTCGCGTATTCTGGCGCCCGGTCTCCCGTATTACAAGGTTATGCGCGACGAATACCGCTACGACTCGATCAATCGCGATACAGAAGTCTACGGCGTCGTTGCCGATCCGATTCAGCACAGCCTCAGTCCGAAGATTCATAATCTCGCCTTTGCCGAAGAGAATATGAACAGCGTTTATCTGCCGTTTCGTGTGCCAAAAGAAGAGCTTTCTCGCTTTATCGGACTTGCGGAGTTTAATCTTAACATTAAAGGCCTGAGCGTTACGATACCCCATAAAGTCGATATCATTAGCAAGCTTACGCAACTCGACCCTGCAGTGGAAACTATCGGCGCGTGTAATACGGTCGTATTCGACGGCACGAGTCTTTTCGGCTACAACACCGATTATCTCGCCGCCGTTCTCAGTATTGAAACCGCGCTCACCGGCCGTTCGCCTCGACGAGGCGAAGGTAGTCCTTTGGAAGGTGCGAGCGCTCTCGTTTTAGGGGCTGGGGGAGCAGGCAAGGCATTAGCTTACGGTCTTCACGAACGCGGCGCGCGCGTTACGATAGCGGCGCGCAACGTTGCGGAAGCGGAGAAAGTCGCGAAATGGGTAGGTTGCGATTTCTGCTCCTGGGAAGAACGTACGGGCTACGTCGTTCAGATTTTGTGCAACTGCACTTCGGTCGGTATGTTCCCGAACGTCGACGAGTCCCCGATGGACTTGCCCTATCTTCGCGGAGGGATGCTTGTATTCGACTGCGTCTATAATCCGGAGACGACATACCTTCTTCGTATGGCACGGGAGAAAGGATGCAAGGTCGTTTCGGGCGTCGAGATGTTTGTCGGTCAGGCGTGCTTACAGTTCAAACTCTTTACGGGACACAAAATTTCGGCGTCTTTTGTCCGTCGGACTGTTCGCGAAGCGTTGAGCGCAGTTCACTGACATTTTCGCAGGCGCAATAATTCAGATATTGAAACAGGCGCTGCAAACGCGCCTGTTTTTTTATAATCAACGACGTCGGAATCAGGAGCGCGCGTTTTGACGGGCAACGGCGGGAATATGGGAAAAGAAGCGCCCCAGAGGCGAACGGTAGCGCTCGTTGCTTTGGGCGCGAATTTGGGAGACGCGGAAGGGAATATTCATGCGGCTCTCCAACTTTTAGCGGAGACGCAGGGAATTTGGATTCTCAAAACGAGTTCGCTCATAAAGACGGAGCCGGTAGGTGGCCCCGTCGGTCAGCCCTGTTATTTCAACGGGGCCGTTTTAATCGAAACGACAGCCGGTCCTTACGAACTTTTAGACGAACTGCACATCATTGAAAATAAGTTGGGCCGCGTGCGAAATGTCGTATGGGGGCCGAGAACGGTCGATCTTGATTTGATTTTGTATGGCGACGTTTTGACGTTTACAGAAGAGCTAACGCTGCCGCACCCAAGACTGTATTGGCGAAGATTTGTGCTTGACCCCGCGTGCGAAATCGCGCCTGAGCTTACCGTTCCGACGACGGGACTGAGCTTAGAAGAGACGAGACGGCTCCTTATTGCGACTTGTTCTCATTTCGAATTGTTTTCTATTTTGCTTCAACGCGTCATTCGCGCCGGAACAACAGAAACTCTACCGTAGACGTTCGAAGTTACGCAGTTCCGGAC
Source organism: uncultured Planctomycetales bacterium (assembly GCA_946541595.1). Taxonomy (GTDB): domain Bacteria; phylum Planctomycetota; class Planctomycetia; order Pirellulales; family Thermoguttaceae; genus RUG369. Next base: position 11,392 of record CAMNJU010000021.1, on the reverse strand, counting down.
TCGAAATCTGTACGATAAACCGTTCGAGAATCTGTCGTGGATCGCTTTTACTTCCTCCCTTCAAATCGAAGTCGGCGCGCAAAATCATCTCCGACAGCCGACGCCCCCTTCGCGAACCCAGACGTTTGAGCTGTTCGGTCATTTTTGCCTTGAGGAACGGCTTGACTCCGACCGCGTCGAGCGCAGAGCTGATACTGAGCGGCGGGCTTTGGGGGTCTGCTTCTGAAAAAAGCTGTGTTACCGCCGACATTTTGCGCAGTGAAGAGGCGATTTGCGCCAAAATAGCGACCGGCGCTTCGCCGGCTGTTACAAGTTTATCGAGCTGCCGCAGCGCTTCGGCCGTATTTCCGTCGAGGGCCGCGTCCACCAAATCCCATACCTTTTTTTGGCGCCACGAGCCGACATGTTCCTGTATGAAACCGACGTCGACGGTTTGCGAAGGAGAAACAAGTAGCGCAAGTTTACGCAGTTCCTGATCTAGAGCGCCGAGATCTGCCCCAATAAGATCGACGAGTTCTTCCGCAGCGTCGTATGTTATCTTTATTTTGCAAGCCTTGTTGGCTCGTTTTTCCAACCAAGCTGCGGCTCCTTTGGACGACAGGGCGCGGCAATCGATTACAAGACCTTGCGCAGCCGCCTTTTTATAAAGACGAAGATTACTTGGAAACGAAGCGAGCTGCAGAACAAGAATGCCTGATTTGCACGGCTCGTCAAGATATTTTTCAAGTTGATCTCTGTTTTGTGTGAGAAATGCGTCGGCAGGATCGACGAGTACCAGGCGTTTGCCTGATCCGAACATGGGGGCGGTCGACGTTTCTCGGAGAACGTCAATGAAGGATACGACGGCTCCGTCGAATCTTGTAAATGAGAATTCGCCGTCGTCGTCGGAAAGGACAAGTTCACGCAGACGGCGCAGCGACTCTGATTTCAGGAACGCTTCGTCGCCGTATACGACGCAGAACGGAGGGACGTCAATATCCTTGGACTTCTGTAAAAACTCCAGCGCCGTCGTCGTTCCCATAGTTGTTTCCTCAAGGCAGATGGAAATCAATAACGATTCGAATCAGTCGCCGCGACGGGCGCGACGGCGCCCTTTACGGCCTTTGAGCGGTACAAATAAACACACGGCGTAACTAAGACGGCGTGTGTTTAATTGCATTAACCCTAACCTCTAGCGCTTCCCGAACTCTAACCTAACGGGGACGGGAAAGATTTGAAGCAGGCTTACTTATTGGCGCGACCGAGGAATTCGCCGGTCCGTGTGTCGACTTTAATGATTTCGCCCTGTTCGAGATATTCGGGCACCATAACGGTCAGACCGGTTTCGATAACCGCGGGTTTTTCACGGGAAGTCGCCGAGTTTCCGCGCGCTGCCGGATCGCACTGAGTAACGAGCATTTCCACGGTGACGGGAAGTGAAATCGCGACGCAGCGTTCTTCGTAGATCAGCGCGAAAATACCTTCGAGCCCCTCTTTGAGGTAGTTCATCTCTTCCGAGATATCTTCCTTCGCAATGTCGTAAGTTTCGTAATTTTCCTTGTCAAGGAAGTACACGGTATCGGCGTCGGCGTAGCTGTACGTAACTTCGCGACGGCGGAAATCCGCTTCGTCGAGGGCGTCGCTGCCTTTGAGTTTCAGATCGATCTTGTCTTTGGTAATAAGATTACGGCAGCGAAACTTGTACAAGGTCGCGGCGCCACGGGCCGACGGCGTTTGAACCTGCAAATTTTCAACGATAATCGGAGAGCCGTTATAAACGAGGACGTCGCCGCGTTTCATGTCCTTAGCGATCATTTTGATACGTTCCTTTTATTGGAAATCGGGCGCGCTATAATCTTTCGCGCTCAGTTTAACTTTATTCAGGAAAATACGGAAAAGTTGGCCGAGCCCCTTTCGAAATCCTGATTGTTGCGAGGCGCTAAGCCGCCGTGAGACTCCAAGGACGCCTCGCGCCGGTCAAGCTCAAAAGCGATCCCGGCGTCAATATTTTCTGAATTATAACCGTTTCCAATGTGTTGAAAAGGCCGGCGTTTGCCGACATTTCCATTTTAAAGTTATTGTAGCAATTTAGATTGTTTTCTCAGCCTTGGAGATTAAACGCTTAATTTTCAAATGAATATTAACTGAGAACAGATGGAAATAGAGACTTTTACAGACGTCAGCAGCGTCAAGTTTATAAAAGAGGCTCAAGCGCAAAAGGGACGTTTCGCGTTTGAGCCTTCCTTATCGTGCCGTTACAGCTTTTCTGCAGGACCGGAGAGAGACGTCAGTTTTTTGGTTTGTTCTTTTAGGAAACGAATCCACTTGCCGAAAAGGTCTCGGACGTCGCTTGTGAAATTGACGTCGACGACGGACGCGCCGCCGAACCGAATTTCCTCGGCTTTCTGAAAGAATTCCAGCGTTCTCCGAAGAACGTCCCTGTTTTCCGCGTATTTTTGCGGGTCCTCTTTGAAGAGTTTGAAAGCGCGGTTTCCGCCCGTTTCGCTGAGTTCGTTTTGGAAGAATTCTACGACTTCCGCGTCGGTAAGCGCATCTGGGGACTGACGGAACCGTTTGCGAATCAGCAGAATAAACGCAAGCCGCAGCTGCTGAATTCCTTCGGACGGGGACGTCTTCATTTTGTCGAGCGCGCCGTCTAAGCGCCGTTGAGCGGCCTCGACAATGCGTTTATTGCTGAGGGCGACTTGCGCGGCGTAGAATTGAAGGAATTTTCGTATTGAGAATACCGCCAAAACGACGAGCGCGAGCAGGCCGAGCGCCAAGCCGATTTTTTTGACAAGCGCAGATTGCGCCGTCAGCTTATCATTTGCTCGACGGTCGCTTTCCCCGTCTGCTGACGCGTTTGAATCAGTCTGATCGGCAAGGTTAGAATCGTCGTCGACGTTCGGAAGCAGACTTTCTCTCACCGTTAATTCGACGGGCTCGGATTCGTTCTGCTCAAATTGCCCCTTTTCAACATTGAAATAAGAAGTTTGGATTGCGGGAATCTCTTGCGCGCCGGACTGTGTGGGCCGCAGTTTATAGTCGAACGCGACTCCGTCTTCGAGCGAACGCTCCGTCGCGGGGTATACTTTAAAACACCCTTTACCGTCGAACAGTTTGTTCAAATCGGGCGCTTGCGCATTTTCAAACGAACCATACCCTTGAAAGGCGACCGTTAAGGTGAGACCGTCTCCCACGGCGACGTCGTCGGAAGAAATCGAGACCTTTTGAGTTACTTTTCCATAGACTCCGATATAATTTTCGGGCGCCTGATCTTCCGGAATTGATTTTACGTTTACCGTTACGGTTTTGGTGGACAAGAAGACGGGTACGGTTTTGGGATTGTCTATATCGGAAGCGTCGATAAAGACTCCCTTTAACGAGCACGGTCCCAGCGTAAGCGTCGTGGGATTGGGAGCGCGCATAACGCGTTTAAACGAATATTTGGCATACCGCGTTTTTTGACCGTTTGCGTCGGTTCGTTCAACTGCGACGGGTTCCGGAAGAAACAGCGCGGAACGGCGTTCGAAAAAAGACGAAAATCCGAAATCGTCAAACGGAGAAGTTTTGTAGTTGTTAATCGCAAAACCGAACCGCGAGTTAAGACTATTGAGCCACTGTTCCGTTTCGACGTCGGCAATTGTGTTTGCCGCGACGGCGCGCGACTGCAGCCAAGGAATCGTGAGTTGCGGGGCGCCCGTCTCTCGAGACATGAAATTGAGAAGGTCCGCCGCGCTGAGCTTTTCCTTCGGTTCCTTAATGAGAACGTCAATTGAAACTTCAAAAGGAACAAGAGGATAGACGTCGGCTTCCGGCGTTATGGAGGATTCGAGGAGAACGACGTCGGTTTTCGTCTGTTCTTTAACCGACAGCGAGAGCGAATTTGCCGCAAGCGTCGAACCGTCGACTTTAACTTGAGGGCACGGGACGGTTAGATTGCCCGTTTTTTTAGGCGTAATGCGGTAGCGATAATCAATAGCTCTTATTTCGACGCGATTCTGACGCGAATTCTCGTAGGAAACATTAATGCTCGAACGCGTACTTGCGCCGAGGGGTTCGACGGTAAAATCCTGCTCTAAAGCTGAAACGTTGGGATCTTCGTCCGGCTGGGCGTTTATAACCGACACGATTAAGACCGTCGATTCGCCTTCGTAGATCATTTCGGAGTCGAGCGCGAGCGACAGTTGGGGTTCCGAAGGCTCCGCTGCCGACGCCAATGCGGACGAAAACGCCAAAAAGACGCATACTGATATCGTGTAAAGAGACGTTAATAGGAACCGCCGGAGCGCGCTCCGGTTGCGCGGTTCTAATTCTTGGCGGGGACTTATACGCGATAACGTCGCTAGTGGTAATAAATGTCGCATAACGTTCTGTATTATTTGATTGGCGCGCTCTTGCGAACGCGTTGGTGTGTTTGGGACGAAGGGACTTGGCGCTCGTTACGGGCGCGATTACCAGTCTTTTCCGGATTTTTCGCGTTTCTTTAACGCGTTGCGAATAAAAGCGCGCATTTCCGCCGCGTCTTTCTGGCGGCGTTCTACCTGGCGCATGAGAGCCTCCGCTTCTTTTTCCTCTGGCGTCAGTTCCTTCTTCTCTTTTTGCTGAGCCGAGGTTTGAGCTTTATCCGCTTCGCGTTTTTCGCTTGCCGGTTTCTTTTCCTGTTCTTTCGGCTGTTCTTCGGACTCTTCCTTGGAATCGTCTTTCGGAGGTTCGTCTAATTCGTTGGGTATTTTATCTTCCTGATCCTGCTTCGGATCGTTCGATTGTTTGTCTTGGTTGTTTTTCTTGTCTTGATTTTGAGAATCCTGCTGTTTGTCCTGCTGTTCCCGGTCTTTTTGACCGTCGTTTTGCTGATTCTGGTTTTGTTGCTGATTCTGTTGGTTTTGCTGTTGTTCGTCTTGAAGCGGACGCGCAATCTCCTCCAGAATCGCTTCAATTTTACGCTGGACGTCGGCAATTATTTCGGTTTGGGAACCGTCGACTTTCTGAATGGGGGCCGAGTCTTTTTCGAGAGCTTTTTTGGCCTTTTCAAACAGTTCGGCGAGTTCGTCCCTTTTGCTTAGCGCGATATTAGCCGATTCGGCAATTCTTTGCTCGCGAGATTTTGCTTCGGCGGGATCGGGTTCCGTCGTCTCCGAAGCTTCTTCTTTCTCTGTTTTTACGTCTGAATTGGAAGCCGGTTCGTCAAAGACGTCTGATAAATCGACTTCTTCCGGATCGTTCTGGGGTTGCGGCGGCGGATTCTTGACAACGTCTTCCGCTTTCCTCATCACTTCATCCACGGAATTGCGCAATCTTTCACGTTCCCAATAATAATTCTCAATAACGGCGCCGTCTGATAACTTAAGACTATCGAGGTTGTCGAGCGCCTTTTTTTCACTTTCGGCTATTCGCAAGACAAGACCGTCGTACGTATCGGCGACGTCGCGCATAACGTCCAACTGCGCGCGCGCGTTCTGGAGCGATTGTCGACTTGATTTCGCGTCATAGCGAGTTAGTTCTGAATCAGCATTCCGTTGCATTTCCGCAAATTTAGCTTGTGCGCGTTCGATTTTTTCAAGACCTTCTGAGTCAATTTTAAGGGGTTCGGACGCTTTTGAGACGTTCTGCGGAATAGCTCCGTTGCCAGCGTTAATACTGGTCGAAGGATCTGTTAAACGTTCTTCGTAACCTTTGGCGACAGTTTGCGCGTCATTAGGCAATTCGGCTAATCCGCGCCGTTCTTCAAAGAGAGACTGATAATAGTCGGAATTCTTTTTTACTGGTTTTTGAAGACGTTCGATTCGTTCCTGCAGTTCGCCCTGCAGCCAGCTTAAACGCAGTTCGGGAGACGGGAGCGCCTCGGCGCGTAATTCTAATTCACGGGCCGATTCTTCTTTCTGTTTTTCCTCTAACCATTTGACGACTGCGTTCGCGTTTCGATTGGCGTCGCGAGCGTTCTTTTGGCTTTGCGCGCTTTTAAAGAAACGCTCGGCCGCTTCATCTGCCGTACGTTCGAGTTCACGCCGTTTTGCGTCGCGTTCTTTACGTTCGCCGTTGTATTTTTCCAGTAACTCTTCAGGAGTGGGGGGCGTATTTTCGGCTTTTTGCGCTTCTTGCTGACCGTTTCCTGTATTGGCTCCGGCAGCAGGGGCGGCCGCCAGTTCTTTTGACTGCTCCAGCGCCTTTGTGAGAGAAGCCGCGCCCAGGTTATAATTTGATCGACCCGCTACTTCCTTGCTGCGTGCTTGGGCGAGCGATTCAAGTATTTCTACCGCTGGCTCTTGCGAACCTTCGGAGAAGAGTTTCATAGCCTGATTGTATTGGCGCGCTTCTTCCCGTTTTGACATAGAAGAAGGCGTTTGGGGGATCGCCGCGGCAGAGTTTTCTTCTTTACTCGGCGTCTGTCCCCCCGACTTTGTATCAGCGGCCGCCTGTTCGTTGGCGTAGACCGTTTGTTCCGACATGGCGCTTTGAGGGCTGAAAGCCGTTCCAAGCGCGAGGAGAAGGGACGCGGTAAAGAACGAATTTTGTTTTTTTCCGCGCTCGTTGTTCCGCGTCGGCATGAAATAATAAAGAGTGAAAAAGAAGAGCCCCGTCGCCAAAAACGGCTGATATAAGTCCTTGTAGCGCCTGTGCGTTTCCTGTGTGATTTCACTGCGCGCGAGTTGGTCGATTCCCGTCTTATAGACGTTTGCTAAGTCAAGGGACGCGTCGGCGTAGTAATACCGACCGCCGGAGAGTTTCGCAATTTCTTTGAGGGTCGCAACGTCCGGCTTGCTGACGATCGGTTCGCCGTCGTACGTCTTATAAATCCGATTTCCGCTGGCGTCGTACTCCGGAATCTTCGCGCCTTTGAGGTCCCCGATCGCGACGACAAAAATCGGGACGTTCGCGTCCTTGGCGTTTCTTGCCGCTTCTAATGGCAACGATTCGTGATCTTCGCCGTCGGTAATAAGAACAATTGCACGCGAGCGATTGGGATCGGCGCCAAAACGTTTGAGCGCAAGTCGAACGGCGTCGCCTATCGCAGTGCCCGCCATGCGGACGGTCGTTGTGTCGATTCGCCGGAGAAGGTCGCGGAAGAAGACGTAATCGGTTGTGAGCGGTATTTCAACTTGCGCCGAGCCGGCAAACGCAATGAGGCCTACGCGGTCGCCAAGCGCGGCGTCGAGCAAGTCTTCGACGTCAAGTTTAGCGACTGAAAGCCGGTTAGGCGCGACGTCTTCCGCCATCATGGAATCGGAGACGTCGAAAAGAACAAAGACGTCGCGACCGAGCGTGTCAAATTCGGCCGTTTCGAGTTCGTTTGATTTGGGCCCCGCAAGGACGAACACAAATGCGATCAGCGATAAAAACAGACAAGCAGTTTTAAACGCGACGAGCTTCTTCGAACGGGGGCGAGTTAGTCTGGAGAGCATGTCCTTGGAAAAAGAATTTTCGACTAGCTCGTACTGGCGTCGGGATTTGCGCGCAATAAAATAGAACGCGACAGGCGCTAACGCAAGACCGATAAAGGCAAATGGGCAACTCCAAATCATTTTATGCTGACCAGCTTAGTTCGGAACCTGAATTGACGTTCCGACGTTTTCTATTTACTTACGGGTTGAATATCAAGTCAGTCGACGGCGAAACGAGTTTTCGTCTGTTACGGAAACGAACGGAATCGCGTCGAGGTCAGAATGGCGTAGAACGCCAGCGTTAAAATTCCGAAAATCACGAATCCTAAATACGCGTCTTTGTATTGAGCGTATACGCCCGCGTCGAACTTAGTTCGTTCCAAGCGGTCGATTTCCTCGTATACCTTGGTTAATTCGTCGATATCGTCGGCGTAAAAGTACCGTCCGCCTGTCGCTTGCGCAATTGTCTGGAGCGTTTCAGGATCGAAATTTAATTCTTGAAGCGTTTGGGAAACGCGTCCGCCAGGTCCGTAGTGGGGGAAGGGGACGAGACCGTCGGAGCCAACTCCGATCGTATACACCTTTACGCCGTACGTTTTTGCAATTCTTATACTCTCTTCCGGCGAGAGTACGCCGGCAGTTTGCATCCCGTCCGAAAGGAGAACGACGATCTTGGTTTTATTGGTCGAATCTTTGAGTGTGTTCACGGCCGTGGCAAGCGCGTCGCCAATTGCCGTTCCCGACTCTTCGTCGAGAACGGCCGTCCGTATAGGATTTCCGTTGCGGTCGAAAAGTGGCACGGGCAGTTCGATTTTATCCAGAAGATCGACAAGCGATTCATGATCCAACGTTAACGGACAGCACGAGTCGACATATCCGCCAAAAGTAATAAGAGCGATTAGATCGTCGGGGCGGCCTTTAAGCTCGTCGTTCCCCATGACAAATTCTTTAAAAACCTTTTTTACGGCTTGCAAACGGTTGACGGGAACGTGATCGATATAAAAATCTTCGGCAGCCATAGAGCCGCTTCTGTCGACGCACATGGCGATAGAGATTCCGTTTCCGAGTATGCGCGATTCCTGTACGCCGAGTTGAGGTCTTGCCAAGGCGACAATAAGCGCGGCCGCGCCTAAATAAAAGAACGCGGGCAAGATCTTTTTGACGTAAACTGCGGCGCTGGGCGGAATTTGATCGAGATCTGAAACTGTCGAGAACAGTACCGAATTTCTCATGCGCCGCCGCAGAAAAAAGTTGGCGATTCCGCATATAAACAGCGGCGCCAGCAGCGTAAGCCAGATTGGAGATACAAACCTGAACAAATTCATTTTTCTATGACGGCCAGTTTAAGTTTACGTGTTCCAAGTTTAAATGTTGGCATGGTTTTGTGCCACGGCTTTTAATTCCTGCCTGCGCTCTTCCATGCGCGTGTTGAAGTTGGCTTCAGCGCGTTTAACGACGTCTTGCGTCTCGCTGAAAAGACGGCTTGTTTCCTCGAAAAGGGGTTGGCGACGCGCGAATTTTACAAGATCAAGAACGTTGAACGTCGATTCAATTTTCGTTCTGATATCGTTTGTTTTAAGGACTTGAAACGCAATTGCGCGCCGCTCCGTTGGCGACGGTTCAAGCGCTTCAGGAGTAATTTTCGCTGTTTGCTCTTGACGCCAAGCCAAAAGCTCGCCCCTTATTTTTTCATCTTCTTGAGGGACGAACGAATCGATCGTCGCAAGTATTTCCTGAGAAGTGCGCTCGCCGGCGTTCAATTCGAACCGTTCCGAAAGATACTGCCGCACAATTAAATCGAGTTCCGAATAGAACTCTGGTCGGTTTTCCAAATACGCCGTCGAATTCTTTAACTCGGCGAGTCGGCGCATGACTTTCTTATACGGATCCTCCTGCGGGAAGGCGACGTCGACGCTGGGGGCGATTTTAGCGCGCTTAACGCAGCGAATCGCGACGAGCAGTATCGCCAGAGCCGCTAATGTTAAGGCGAGCGCCATGACGGGAAAAACGAAAACGCGGGAATAGTCCGGTTTAATTGAGTCGACCGACGGAGCGGAGTCAAACGGAACGACGTCTAAATCCAGCGGCTCCGTTTGAAAATCTTTGTTGAAATCTTCCGGATTCTCGGCTGAAACTTGAAAAGTAATTGGCGGGAGAAGGGCGCGTCCTACGGCAAGAGGAGATAATTGCCATTGAAAAGTATGCGTACAGCGTCCCTGATCCAATTCTTCAACGATTTCTTTAATAGGTTCTACGCTAAAACCTCCGTATCGCCCTGATATCTCGTCACTCTCGACTGAATAATCCTTTGGCGTTTCGAATTCTAACGTCAGCGTGAAAGGCTGGAAGGGAATCTTCTCCTCACGGTTTACGAAAGTTTTGAAGACGATTGGACCGTTCGGCGAGTCAACCGTTTGAGTCTGCGGACTTGCTGTTGAGGTTTGAGCGGGTTCAGAACCGTCGGCGTCGGCGCAGTTGTATAACACGAGCGCCGCCAACGCCGTCAAAACGAACGCGACACGACGTGTGAACTCTCTGAAAAGAGCGATTGTATTTAACGGGATAAATTCAGTCATATCGCTTATGAGTAATACTTGCGCGTCGCGTATGATGGCGACTGAATTGAAAACGATTATTTTCGCAAAACGCGATGGAATAGCTCAACGCTTATTGCGAGCGTTGAAAAAATCGCGGAAGGCGTGGACGTAGTCGCTTCCGTTTTCGATAAAAAGCGGTTCGACGCGCGCTTCTTTGAGTTTCGCGGCTAATGAGTTGCGTTTGGCGGCGAGACGTTCAGAAACAGCCTGTCGAACGCGTTTAGAACCGGCGTCGAGCTCTATTATTTGATTCGTTTCCGGATCTCGGAGCCTTATAAAGCCGGCGTTCGGAAACGATTCTTCAAACGGTTCAGAAATGGAAACCGCGACTAAATCGTGACGGCGCCTGCAGTAAAAAAGCGGAAGCTCTAATTGCGGAACGTAAAAGTCGCTCAAAATAAAGACGACGGCACGGCGTTTGAGCGTCTTATCGACGAACTCCAGCGCGGCGTTTAAGTCTGTCGGTTCGAGGGTTGGTCTTACGCTCAGCATCTCGCGCGCCAATCGCAAAACGTAGTTCTTTCCCTTTTTAGGGGGAAAGTACGATTTAACCCCGTTCGCAAAGGTCAAAAGGCCGATTTTGTCGTTATTTTTCAGCGCTGAAAACATGAGCGACGCGACAATTTCAGTCGCCGTTTCCAAACGCGACGTTTTCGACCCGAAGAGATTTGACGCGGAGACGTCGAGCATGAAGAGGAGCGACCGTTCGCGCTCTTCTGAAAACCTCTTTACATACGGTTTTCCGGAACGGGCAGTTACGTTCCAGTCGATCGTCCGCACGTCGTCGCCCTCAGTGTACTCGCGCACCTCGTCGAATTCGATTCCCTGTCCTCGAAACGCGCTTCTATATTGGCCGCTGAACGAGTCGTTCGCAATCCGATTTGAAACTATCTCGATACGTTTGACTTTACGCAGCAACGATTCAACGTCGGACTCGGCTTGCGGCGTTTTCAAAGGATCGCGTTCCTGCTTGGAGCGAAATAACGAAAAAGGGAAAAAGGGCTTCATTGCTAAAAAGCGTTTTTTATGTGACGGCGGAAAGACGAAGGAATCCGGAAATAGCAATTACGGAACGGGAATGATTTCCAGAATACGCTCAATAACGTCGTCGGTTGTCGTTTCGTCGGCTTCCGCTTCGTACGTTAAGACAATGCGGTGCCGCATAGCGTCGGCGGCAATATCTTTAACGTCCTGTGGCGTAACGTATCCGCGTCCGGCAAGGAGCGCCAACGCTTTGGCGCCTTTGCCGATGCACAGCGACGCGCGTGGCGACGCGCCGAATTCGATTAAACGCGACATATTTCTAATACCGAAATCTTCCGGTCGGCGCGTTGCGCGAACCAGTTTAAGAATGTAATCGCTTACGCTTGGATCGACGTAGATTTCATCGACGACCTTTTGTAGATCTAAGACGTCGCCTGCCGTCAGAACGGG
>CAMNJU010000020.1 GCA_946541595.1 uncultured Planctomycetales bacterium | reverse complement strand
TCTGACCGGCAGGAATCGAGAGATAGCCGAACCATGGCGAATCGGCGTCCGCGCGGCTGAGCGCGACGGTGAGATTATTCGCGTCGACGAGCGTATAGTCGGAACTGGGATCCGCAGAGCCCGAAAGTTCGAATTTGACCGTGAGCGGGGACGAAGCCGCGAGCGTTCCCGCGCGCGTTACGGTAAACGACGCGCTGTCGGGCGCGGACGACGGCGATTCGGACGCCGAGGAATCGGTCGCCGCTATTTGGACGAGCCATGAGTTGGCGTCGATTATGTTAATAGACGAGGAACCGGTTCCGATAAGCTCGAGTTCGGCGGGCGGAACCAGCGTTAGAACGGCGGTTTCCGTCGGCTCCTGAAGTTGATCGGCGGTCGCGCGGACTTCCAAGTCGAGCGCGCCTGTTCCGGCCGGAAACGACGCGGATCCCCAGTATTCATATTCGCCGAGACCGGCGTTATACGTCTGCGTCAGCGTGAGATAAGAAGAGGAAGAGAGATCGTAGAGTTGATAATCGGCGCCCCAGACGGCGGACCCGGTAAGTTTAAACGGAACGGCGGCGGGCAGTTCGGTCGAGCCGGTTCGCTCCACGCGCCAGACGCCCGTCTCGGCCCCGGAACCTTCAAACGCCTGAGAATCCAGCGCCGCGACTCCGACCGCCGACAAAAGGGAGCGTTCCTCAAGAGCTTCAAACCGAGACAGACGAACCTCACTGGGCTTCTTTGCGCGGCGCGCTTTGGAAAAACTCAGCGGGAACCCCATAACCAACCCTTTTGCCAGCGTCTAAGCGCCGACCGTTTAAAAGTTAAGAAAAAAAAGCCCCAACGGACCCAGTATTACTAAACTTAGCGTGCGCAAGAGCCAATCCGCCAAGCAAACGGGAGTATATCTGCGGATTTTAGCGGCGTCAAGTTTTTCAAAAATTTTTTTGAAAATTTTTGAAGAATCTGTTCTACGCCGGGAACGGCGCAGTTAAATAAGCCTATAAAAAACGCCGTGAACAATAGACGCGACCTCCGCATATAATACCCAACGGCGGAACTAAAATCGGGGCGTCCGGTTCCTGCGCCGTTCTTTTTGAATAAAATCTTTATTTTGCGGCTCTCTTTTAATATTTCGCAATAGGAGAAAGGACAGGCTGTTCAAATGCGCGCGATGAGACGACAGGACAGGAAGTTAGAACCGGCCGACGTCAGGGAAATACTGACGAGGGGGGACTACGGAACGCTCTCGACCGTGACTCCGGACGGCGCGCCGTACGGGGTTCCGATTTCTTACGCCTACGACGAAGAGACAAACGCGGTCTATATGCACTGCACGGCGGAAGGCGGGCAAAAGATCGACAATATTCTCGCGAATCCAAACGCCTGTTTTACGGTCGTTACGGACGTGGAGACGCTTCCTGAAAAGTTTTCTACGAGGTATCGGTCGGTTGTCCTTTTCGGAAAGGTCGAGATTGTCGAAGGGGTCGAGCGGAAGAAGTTTGGCTTAAAACTGCTGGCGAAGAAATACTCTCCCGCCTTTGAGGAGAAGGGATTGAAATATATCGACTCCGCGGTCGACTCGGTTCACGTTTTGAAATTATCTGTCGCCGAAGCGGCCGGGAAGGGAAGACAATAGCGGCGCGGCGGCGCCGAAACCGCGTCTGACGAAAGAGTTAACGCGCAAACGTCAAGAATAAAAAAAGCGGCGCAAAACGCTTGTGGTTTTACGCCGCTTTTTGGGTTTGAGACGATTCGTTTTTGATTATCTCGAGACGCTCGGACGGGGCGGGAACGAACTTGGCGCGCCGCCCGTCTGCGGAACGTAGTTCGGCGCCGGCGCGGAGTATCCGTACGGCAGGACCGTCGGATAGTTTTGCGTGTACGCCGTTTGCGGGATCGCCTGGTAGGACATGCCCATGCCGTTCGTATTGGGAACCTGCTGGGGCGCCGTTCCGGCCGGCTGACCCGCGCCCGTTCCGTAACGATCGTTAAGGGGCGAGGAGCCCGACGCTTCTCCCTGATTGACGTAGGGGTTCATGATCGCGGCGCCTGACCGCGCGCTCGCGTCGTAATCGTCGGTATTTTGGGGCATATAGATCGGCGGTTCCGCGCCGGATACGATCGCGCCTCCGTTCGCGGACACGTTCGGCACGGCGCCGTCGGTTCCGACCGGGACGGGGTCGCCGACGCTTGAAATCTGCCATTCGTTCGACGCCTGGAGGAACTCGGGCGGGGGCGTCGTCGTCATATTGCCGTTTGCGTCCATATAGAAGACGCGGCCCTGCATGAGCTCCGGCTTCTGCTCGAGCATTTCCATTTCATGCTCGCGCGCGTACTTGGCGTCTTTCTCCATCTTTTCGAGCGCTTCTCTCTGGCGCGCGGCGGCGATCTGGGCCGGCGACCGATATCGCTGGGCGGGCGGAACCGACGCGGCGCGGCGCGCTTGACTCGGCGGCGTAAAGATGGACCGTTTCCCCCCGTTGTCGGGCTCGTAACGCGTCTGCGCGGAGCGATAGAGCACGCTGACGCCTCGCGTAAAGAGCGGATTGACTTCAAGTTGGTTCGGATTGGTCGGCGCGGGCACGACGGGGCGTTCCCTGTACGGCTGGCGCGTCTTGGCCGCTTTTTCTTTTTCGGGCGATTTGCCCGCTTCGCGCGCTTTGTCGATGGAGTCGGCTTCCGATTCGCTCTTGGCCGCGGGCGTCGCTTTTGTTTCTCCCTCCGAGGCGGTCGTTCGCACGAGCTCGACGCCGTCTTCGTTCCCGCCGTCTAACGCCGGCTTGGCGCGCTTTTCGACGACCGATTCTTTGCTCGCCGTCTTCTGGAGCTTTTTGGTCGTGAAGGGCGCGGGCGTATTAACGACTCCGAGCGCTTCTTTAACGCCGGGCGTCGAGACGTCGAGCGGATCGGACGTAACGTCGGTCCACGATTCGCCGCTTTCGTCGGTAACGGTCGCGCGCACGTAGAACGGCTTCATATTGTCGGCGGTCGCGATCCAGCCGTATCCGCTTTCGTCGAGCGAGAGATCCTTTGCGACGGCGGTCCACGGGCCTTCCGGGGTCGGTCCGTAGTCGAGCGAGATCGTCGCCTTTTTGCCGCGGTACTGCTCGTCGAGATCGTCCGGTCGGAACCAGCGGACAAAGACCATGAGTTTGTCGGTCTCCGCCTCTTTTCCGAACGAGAGCGTCTTAAATCTTCCGGGCCTTGGAACAATTTCGCCTTCGACGTGTTCGGCCGCGGCCGGCGGCGCGGGCGGTTCCTGTTCGTCGGAATCGTCGTTGAGCGAGAAATTATTGGGACTTCCGTTTGCGCCCGCGCCCTTAGAAACGCTGTTCGCCTCTTCAGCAGCCGTTTCGTTCATATAGAGCGTTTCTTCGGAGCCGTCCGAAAGAGGAAGCAGGCTCGGCGCGTCCGAATCGTCGAGGCCGAGCGTCGGTTCGCCGCCGTCCGCCGAGAGCGGAAGGAGAACGTCGTCTTCCGGCTCCTTGCCTTGCGAGAACCGAAACGCGCGCGTCGAACTGGCCGTTACCGCGCCGTTATTGAGACTCGTTTGCAGCGCCAGCCAATATTCGCCCGGCTTGGGCGCTTCAAAGAAGAATTCCGTTCGCCTGTCCGTCGGACCGACCGAATCGTATTGGCGCCACGTCGCGCCCCGATCTGCGGAATAATAGAGCTTGACGGCCTTGACGCCGATCGTCTTCGAGCGTTCCGGGATTGTGAACGGGACCCGGAGAGTCGCGCCGTCGATTGCGCTCGCGCTCGCCGCGGGCGCCGCAAAGCCGACTTGCTCCCGGCTTGCCAACGGGGCCGGAGTCGACGGGAGCGCCGCCATTTTTTCAACGCGTCGGTTGGAAAAACCTTGGAAACTGTTGCTTGAGCCTCTCGATTGGTTTATAATAGACTGAGCGTACAGCGACGCGCTTGGGGGCGAGCCCGCAAGGTCAATTGGGCAATACGTCCCCAAAACGGCGAGCCCTATCGCCGACGCGCGAACGAGCGCCTTACGCGCCGCGTTGCGACCGAATGAACGTGCGAACATATTGCGTCTCCATGAAGCAGTGTGCAAACGGTTGGCGCCGCGTCCTTGCCGCGCCGTGAAACTGGGACGGCGCTTCAGCGCGACTAATCCCTTTTGTAACGAATCGTCTGATTGTAACGGCTCGCTACAGGTTTTTCGCGTGAGTTGCGGTTGTGTGTGTTAGATAAAATAGGGAATTTTTGTAAAAAGGCGGCGCTTGGCGAAGCGTCGGGAACGAATCCTGGTTCAGTTCGAACATGCTCTATCTTTCATACGTCCCAACTGCGTTTTTCTTCGCCGCCAGACAGGCGCCGCACATGAATTGGGAGCGGTTGCCCAGTCTGATTCTGGGGCTTGTCGGTCTGGGAATTTTCGTCGCGATTGCGTGTTATATTCTGTCGAAGATTCGCGAGGGCGAAAAACAGGAGGAGACGTCGCCGAGCGAGATGCTTACGCGGTTTGGGGAACTGTACCGAACCGGCGAAATTACGCGCGAGGAATATCAGGCGATCCGCATGCGCCTCGCCGCTTCTCTTGCTGCAATGAAGACGGAAAAAGACGAAGCGGATTCCAAATCGAAGAAGGGCGCCGCCGCGCTGGATCGCAGCGCCGAATTAGAGAGGCTTTTAGAAGGTGAGCGGCGTTAAGCGCCGAAGTTTCGCACGCGTTAAAAAAGCTCGGCAAGAGCCGGAAGATACCGGCGCCTGTCGAGCTTTTTCTGTTTTGGGCCGACCGCTCCGAGTTCAGCGCAGGAGCGCTTTTTCTTCTTCTCCGCGCGCGTCGCGCCACGCGACTGAAGTTAACGCGATCTGCATTTGAGCCGCGAGCCGTTCCCCGGACTGCACGCTGGCCAGTCTTTGAAGGGGCGCGCCTTGAGCGGTTACGAACTGAACGGTAGGCGAAACGACGACGTTATACGCGTCGCAGATTGCGCCGTTTTTTTCTTCGTTCATATCGATCTGAACGCAGACGAATTCCTTTGCGAGCTTTTCGACCTGCACGTCGGCAAAGGCGTTGCGGAGCATAGCGGCGCTGAATTTACAGTTTTTCGTCATGAAGAAGAGGAGAATCGGTTTATTATCGCGAGCGGCTTTCTTTGCCGCTTCTTCGTAGTCGGTAAGAAACGCCACGCTTTCAGAGGCTGCGTCCGGCTCCGCCGCAACGTCGGCGCGGAGCGCGTCGCTGGGCATTTTTAACTCGCCTTGCCTCGCCAGGCACGCAAACGTCGCCAGAATAGCGACGCTCAGGCAATAAAACAGTAACTTTCTTAACATAAAACTCACTTCAATCCGTTGGGAGTCGTATGCCGCGCCGTTCTCTTTCTCCGGCGGTCTTGACCGCCGTTCCGCTTCAAGGGCGCCAATCTTTCCTTTTGGACGGGAAAAGCCGATCCGTTGACCGCCGTCCGCGCGCGTCTCGCACGCCCTTATGTATATCGACTTTTTCGGTCGTTTTTTTGATGAAAAACGGGCGGTTTTTGTCAATATTGACTGATTTCAAATATATGTATGTAATTTGGCGCTGGGCCGCTTCTGGATTCAAGGAAAAAAAGAGCCTTTTTCTTTTTCCTTGCAAATGAAATTTTTTTCGTTAGAATAGAGCAAAAGATTTTAGCGAACGTCGCGACGCAGCGGTTATTTCGCGAAAAGTCGTTTTCTGATCTGCCTTTTGACCTTAGTTGCAAGGAGTTTACAATGAAGATCGTATTTGCCGCCGACCCGTTCGCGCTGAGTCTCCGGAAAGCGCTGATCGAACATCTTGAGAAAGCCGGACATGAAGTCGTCGATTACGGCGCGTCGGAAGAAAACCCGGAAATCCCCTATTTCGAAAGCTGCGTTAAGGCGTGCGAAGCTCTGCAGCGCGGCGAGGCCGAACGCGGCGTTCTCCTCTGCGGCACCGGCATGGGCATGAACCAGATCGCGAACCGCTTTGAAGGCGTGCGCGCCGCAGTCGTCGAATCGGTTTTCGCGGCGAAAATGTGCCGCTCGATTAACGATTCGAACGTGCTCTGCATGGGCGCGATGATCTGGGGCGACTGGATGGCCTGCGAAGCGGTCGACACGTTCCTTTCGACGAATCTTGGAGACGGCCTTGAAGATCTCAAGTCCTTCCTGGAAGAAGCGGCGAAGAAGGTCGCGAAGATTAAAGGCTGAGTTCGGGCGTTCCCGCGCGCCGCGGTCCGGAATAACAAGAGCCGCCGAAGACGTTCTGTTTTCGGCGGCTCTTGTGCGTTCTGTTCTGGAAACGGACGCTACGCGCTTTTAAGCGATTCGCAGGACGGTTCCGGCGCGACGGCCGCCTTGCCCTCGACCATATCCCGGGTAATGTAATAGCGTTCCCCGGACGGTCTGTCGGGGAGCGCGAACATCGGTTCGAGCATGAGCGCCTCCATAACGGAGCGCAGACCGCGCGCGCCCGTCTTCCGTTCGAGGGAGACGGCAGCGATGGCGTGAAGCGCTTCTTCGGAGAATTCGAGTTCGGCGTTCTCCATCTGGAAGAGCTTCTGATACTGCTTGACGAGCGAGTTTTTCGGCTCGCGCAGGACGCGGCAGAGCGTGTCTTCTGAGAGCGGATCGAGGGACGCGACGACTGGGAGCCGGCCGATGAGTTCGGGTATCATGCCGAATTCGCACAGGTCTTCGGCGGATACGTATTCGAGAACGGACTGCTTGTTGTCGTTTTCAGAGAAACTTCGCAACCGCGCGCTTCCGCTCCGCTCTTTCTTTTCCGTTTCCGGCGCGCTGAATCCGATCAGGCGTTTGCCCAGCCGCCCCTCGACGATCTTGTCGAGCCCGACGAACGCGCCGCCGCAGATAAAGAGGATATTCGACGTATCGACTTGAATATACTGCTGTTCCGGATGCTTGCGGCCCCCTTGCGGCGGGACGTTAGCGACGGTTCCTTCGAGCATTTTGAGGAGCGCCTGCTGGACCCCTTCGCCGGAGACGTCGCGGGTTACCGAGACGTTCTGACTCGATTTGCCGATTTTGTCTATTTCGTCAATATAGATAATTCCGCGCTGCGCGCGTTCGACGTCGAAATCGGCGGCGCGGAGAAGCTTTAAAATAAGGTTTTCCACGTCTTCGCCGACGTAGCCCGCCTCGGTGAGCGTCGTCGCGTCTCCGATAGCGAACGGAACGTCGAGCGTTTTGGCGAGCGTTTGCGCAAGGAGGGTCTTGCCGCAGCCCGTCGGGCCAAGGAGAAGAACGTTCGATTTTCCGAGTTCGACGTCGTCGGTTGCGGTTCGGGAGGTTATCCGCTTATAGTGATTGTGAACCGCGACGGCGAGCGTCTTTTTCGCGTAGTCCTGCCCGACGACGTATTCGTCGAGCTTGGCGAGCAGTTCGCGGGGAGAAGGAATCTTATTGGGCGCTTTTTCCGTTCCGCGCCGACGCTGACGTTCCTGTTCCAAGATCGTTTTGCACAGATCGACGCATTCGCCGCAGATATAGACGTCGCCCGGTCCTTCGACGAGCGGCCCGACTTCTCTATGGCTTTTGCGGCAGAAAGAGCAGTACGCGCTCTTTTTGCCCTCGGCGTTCGTAGCGGTTTGAGTTTCGGCGCCAAAATCGTCGTGATCGTCGAACATAACGCAGCCTTTCCGTAACGCGCGCCCCTTTTCAGGGCGGTCGACTTTATTGAGCCTTAGCGGCAAACGCGGTGAGAGCTCCCGAACGCGACGTTCGGTTCGCTTGACCTCTATACGTTTCCAAGCGGCGTCTTTGCGCGCAAAATCTGCAAAAAGAGAACGCATGACGCCTCGGGAACGCACGCCGTCAGTCGTCCTTCCGTGACTGGCAAACGGCGTTTTGTAGAAATCGGAACGGCGCCGCGGCGCTCTTGGGAAAAAATCGGTTAGAGCGTTCGATTGAATTATTGGTGAAAAAACATAGAAATGCGTTTTTACTAAAAAGACAAATAGATTTTGTATTTTGCGTATCTTTACAAAAAAGACCGCCGCGCCGCTACTTTTCGACGACGGCGAACGAGACGTTGGAGAAGCCCGTCTGCGCGCAGATTACGAGGATCGGCTCTATGGCGGAATAGGGAACGTCGCGATTGGCGCGAATGCGGACGGAGACGTCGCGCGTCGCGCGGCTTTTCTCGCGCCGGAGCCGCTCGCGCAGTTCGTCGTAACTGACTTTTTTGGCGCCGAAATAGACGGAATCGGCGTTTTCAACGTTGAGCACAATTTTGTCGGAATCGTCTTCGACGACGGTTTCGCCGGACGCTTCCCGCGGGAGCGTCATCTCCATCGCGACTTCGTCCTGAATCAAGCGGTTCGACATAACGAAGAATACGATGAGGAGGAATGTTACGTCGATAAGCGGCGTAATATTGAACTTTAACGGCTTGGCTTTGAGGTCGGGCGCTTTCATGTCGTCGCTCGCTTTCCAACGCGTCAGTCTGGCGTTCCCATCGCCCACTTGGCGAAGCAGTCGCGATAGAATTCAACGTATCGGTCTTCTTCAATCGCGCGTCGCGCTCCGGCCATGAGGCGCTGATAGTACGTTATGTTGTGTATCGTCAGGAGAATGGGACCTAGCATTTCTTCGGCGATAAAGAGATGCCGGATATAGGCGCGGCTCCTTCGGCAGGCGGGACATGGGCAGTCCTCTTCGAGTGGCCGCGGGTCGCGTTCGTAGCGCGCGTTGCGCAGCCGCATTGGGCCGTAACTTGTAAACGCCATAGCGTTGCGGCCGTTGCGGGAGGGCATAACGCAGTCGAACATATCGACGCCGCGTAAAATCCCCTCAAGGAGATCTTCGGGGCGTCCGACCCCCATAAGATAGCGCGGCTTCGATTCCGGCATATGCTCGACGGTCGCCTCGATGCAGGCGTACATTTCTGCCGGCGTTTCGCCGACGCTCAGGCCGCCGATCGCGTAGCCGGGAAAATCCATATCGGCGAGTTCTTTTGCGCATTGAGCGCGCAGGTCGTATTCCAAGCCGCCCTGAACGATCGCGAACTGCGCCTGGTCTTCGCGAACGTGCGCCTTTTTGCAGCGCGTCGCCCAGCGAACCGTGCGCTCCATCGCGTCTTTAATGGCGCCGCGCGCGTTCGGGAGCGCGATAACGTGGTCGAACGCCATGGCGATATCGGATCCGAGCGCCTCCTGAATTTCGACCGAACGTTCCGGCGTCAGGTTGATTTTGCGGCCGTCGATGTGGGAACGAAAGACGGCGCCTTCTTCAGAAATCTTTGTAAGTTTCGCGAGCGAGAAGAGTTGGAAACCGCCGCTGTCTGTGAGCATCGGCTTCTTCCAGCCGCAGAACCGATGAAGGCCGCCGAGTTCGCGAACAATATCTTCGCCCGGACGGAGCATGAGATGATACGTATTGCCGAGTACGATCTGCGAGCCCGTCTCTTCGAGCAGCCCGATTTCAACGCCCTTGACCGAACCGCGCGTTCCGACCGGCATAAAAGTTGGGAGCTCTACGACGCCGCGCGTCGTTTCAAAGGATCCCCGCCGCGCGCGGCAGTTAGCGTCCTTGTGCGCAAGTCGGTATTCAAAAAGGGCCATCTCTTGTCTAATTCCGTTCTGGAAAAGTCGAACGCTCAGAAGGAGCCGCGGCGGATTATGACGCGCGGATCCTTTGGGTCGTCATAAAAAACACGTCCGCGCGCGAACCGTACGCGGACGTGTCTGCATATCTTCCGGCGCGTTCATGAGAGCGCGCCGACCGGCTTAACCGCGCGTCATTCGCCGCGCAGCTTCAGATTGTACTTCGCAAGCTTCTCGTTAATCTCTCTGAGGCTGGTAACGCCGAAGTTTTTGCACGCGAGGAGATCTTCCGCCGACTTGCGGACAAGTTCGCCGATCGTACGAATACCCAATCGGTTCATGCACTTACGCGCGCGAACGGAGAGATCGAGGTCGGCGACGGGCCGCTCGTGCTTTTCGAGTTCTTCCGGAGTGAGATCGACGGGTTCCGGAACGCCGGCCGCTCCTTTTCCGCCCGTGTTCGCGCCAAGTTCGAGACCCTTGTTCTGAAGGAGATTTTTGATCTCGTTGAGGCTCGTTTCGCCGAAATTCTGCATGGCGAGGAGCTCTTGCTCGGTGTGCTTGCACAGGTCGCCGAGCGTTTCGACTTGCATCGCCGCCAGACAGTTGCGGGACCGCTGCGAGAGCTCGAAGTTCGTAATCGGCTGAGCGAGCAGACGCGCGCGCATGTTGTTTTCGTCGTCGTTGGAGGAGTCGCTCTTCATGTTGAGGGACGCCTTGACGTCTTTGAGGTAGAGCGCCGCGCGTTTATTCATGGGATACGCGTCGAGCACGCGCTGGAAGCAGCTTTGCGCCTGCTCGTAGAGCTCCATGTCCTCGCAGAGAATGCCGAGGTTCATGAGCGTGCCGACGTTCGTCGGGAAGTGAGCCGCCGCGCGCTGATAGAGCTCGAGCGCGACGTCGTCGTTTCCGCGGCGTTCGTTTTCGAGCGCGAGACCGTAGAGCGCGCCCGGATGGTTCGGGTCGGCCGCGACGGCGCGTTCGTAAAGCGCGACCGCCTCTTGAGGATTGCCGCCGATCGCGTTGACGGTCGCCGCGCGCTGATAGAGGTATTCGGCCGTCTGTTCGACCGCGCCGGAGAGGTAGTCGAGCTCTTGCAGACTTTGCGTCAGCTTGCCCATGTCGCGATAGACTTCGGCGCGTCCGAGCGCGCAGATATCGACGTTATATCCGGCCGACTGCGCCGTATTGTACGCGGCGATCGCCTCGTCGTATTCCTGCTTGACGGCGTGCAGCTTCGCGAAATAGAAATGCACGAGCGCGCCTCCGTCCCCTTTCTTCAGGGACGCGAACGAGTCGTCGTATTTGCCGATGAGGAACTGGCAAACGCCGAGTTTAACGCGAACGGCGGGACTGAGCTCGTCTTCGTCCTTCGTTTTGAGTTCGTTGACCGCTTCTTTGAGTTCGTCGAATTTTTTGGGATCGCGACTGATTTCTTCGCGCAATTCGTCGATCTCGCGGGGACCAAACGATCCGCTGTAGAGAACAAGTTGCTTGACGTTAATTTCTTGAGCGCCGGTCGCCATAACGATATTATCTCCACCAAAGGTTGGCTGCGTTCCTTCCGCGGGGAATACCCGGGGAGGGTGAACGACAGGATGCTGTCGGTAACTTTTGCGCTTATTTTATCGGGTCGGCAAGGGAAAAATACGCCGTGCCGCCGCCGGACGCCGGAGCAAGCCGCCGTCTCCGTAACGCACGCCGACAAAAATGCAATCCTAATTCTACCAAATTTAGAAAAATTTAAAATACCCCCGTCAATTCTTCTAGACGTTTTAAATATAACGGAAATGGAGAGCGGGGAAAACAGAGTTTCAGTTCGTTTTTTACGCGGTCGCATTGCGCGCTCGGCGTGTTGGCGCCGGGCGCGTCTGCGTTTGCCTGCCGCGCGGTTAGTTGTCGCGCGAGGAGAGGAGCGACAGAATGTAGTAGAAGAGGGTCATGAGCGACGCGAAGAGCTCAACGGTCGCAAGGACGTCGGCCTCTTCCGGATAATGCAGCATGATATTCGACGTGTCGTAAAGGACGTATCCGCAGGCGAGGAGGATCATGCCGACGATGAACCACGTTCCGAGCGAGAACCCGAAGAGGAGCGCGCCCCCGACGATCACAAACGCGGCAATCGTGAGGAAAACGAGCGCCGACCGCAAAAAGGAGAAGTCGACGCGCGTAAAGAATACGGCCGCCGACAGCGCCGCGAAGAGCGAGACGGTAAGTCCGCACGCCTGCCAAATGAGCGACATATTCCCCGTCTTGACGGCGGCAAACGCCAGCAGCGGAACGAAAAGCGCCGTGTAGAGGACTACGTAGAAACCGAGGTAGACGTACTGGCGAAAACGCGACGGATTCGAGCCGACGACCAATCTCCCGAGCATGGGCCCGAGCAGGCAGAGCGCCAATAATCCCCAAGAGACGAGCTTTATGTTTTCCGAAACGAATCTCAAAATTGACTCGATTCCGAACGTCGCGAAGACGAGCGCTTCGAGCGCCGCGAAGGCGACGACCGCGCCCGTGAGATTCGCGTAGACTTTCGTGATTAACCGAGTCCGCGAGGACGCGCTTGATTCGATTTGATACGACTGCAATTTGTTGAATTCCATACCGATTCCCTTTCAGGGTTGACCGTGACGGGTTCTTTAACTAGCGTTGGGGGCCGCTTTTCAGAAAGACGGAACCGCCTACTTTAGACATTGTATGCAAAAAGACGCGCGTTGTGTCGTTTTTGTTGGCCCGTTCGCGATTTTTTGCCGAAATTTTTCCCGGCTTTTTGCGCGAACGCGGACCGAAGCGGCCGCTTATAGAGTTTTCCCCGGCGCCGTTTGACGCGCCGGGAAAAGGACGCGGAAGAATCAGAGCCCGGTCTGGCGCTCGATATCGGAGATTTTCTGAACGCGCGGTTCGTGCCGTCCGCCGTCGAACGGCGTAGTCAACCAGCGTCGCACGAGCGATTCGAGCGCGGGTATGCTCAGGAATTCTCCGGAGACGCACAGTACGTTCGCGTCGTTGTGGCGGCGGCTGAGCTCTGCGGCGACTTCGTTAAAGCAGACGGCTGCGCGCACGCCCTTGAATTTATTGGCCGTTATGCACATGCCGACGCCGGTTCCGCAGATAAGAACGCCCATGTCGGCGCGCCCCTGCGCGACCGCCTGAGCGACGGCGGCGCCCACGTCGGGATAGTCGACGCAAACGGGATCTTCGTCCGATTTGAAGAGGGGGAATTTATCGATCGGAAGTATCTGGACCTCGTCCGGGCCGTATTTAAGCTCGTAAATACTGACCGGGTTCGAATCGTTTTCTTCGGCGCCGTCGAAATCGTCGGAACATGAGGCTCCGTCGATCAAAAAGGCCCCGACGAGCTCGTCGGCGTCGTCTTTGGCGTACAGAGCTTGAGTAGCGTAGTGGTTGCGGAGGAACACGTCTTTTGTGAGCCGATACGCAACTTTTCCACCGCGGTGATCGCAACCGAGCGCGATTTTCATCTCTTGGACTCCCCGAAAAAGGCGCCTTTCGCAAAGGTTATAACGCGAACTAATCCCCGTCGAGCCGAAGGTTTAAGGTTTGAAAAGACCGCTTTTCACGCGAGAGCCGGCTCGAGTCGTTCGGCGCCTGTGTTTAAATTAAACGCATTGTATCCGAAAGGCGCGGCGCGTCAAGCGGGGGCTAAATCGGTTAGCGGCGGAGGTATGAGAACCCTCCGTTGACGGGAACGTCTTGACCGTTGAGATATGAGGCGGCGTCGGAGAGAAGAAACCGCGCGACGCGCGCGACTTCTTCCGGGGTTCCCCAGCGCCGAGCGAGCGATTCGTCGGCGACGCGCTTCGACGCGCGTTCTGACGCGCGCGCGCCCCACGCCGTGCGTATCCAGCCGGGCGAAACGGTGTTGACGCGAACGTCCGGCGCGAGCTCTTGCGCGAGCGATTTCGCGAACGCCACAACCGCGCCTTTGCATGCGGAATAGATTTGCGCCGTGTCGCCCTCTTGGCCGCGCGCGACGCCGTCCCAGCCGAAGAGAACGATCGCGGGCGCGTACTCCGCGTCGAGCGCCGCGCGTTTGCGCGCCGCCATAGCCTCGCCGAGCGTTCGCGCGAGCGTAACCGTAGCGGCGACGTCGACGCGCCACGCGAGTTCGAGCCGGGCGTCGAAGGCAAGCGCTTTGCTTTCGGGCGTCATGAGATCGACGCCGGCCGCGACGGCGAGCGCGTCGAGACGCGGCGTTTCGGTTTCCTGGTCCGCTTTGAGCGCGTCGAGGAGTTCGCGCGCGAGCGTTTCGGCGCCCGACGGTTTCGCCAGATCGGCGCGGAATCCGTGCGCTTGGGCGCCGAGTTCCGTTTGCAGCGCGTCCCAGCCGCGATTGGCGGAAAGATAGAGCGCCGCGCGTTCGCCGCGATAGGATTTGACGAGCGCGCGTCCGACGCCTCCGGACGCGCCGACAATCGCGACCGCGGGCATGTCTGTCGATTTAGTGCGCGGCTTAGCGTTCATAGTTCACACGGTCTCCTTTTCGTTCGCGGCGCCGCGAAGCGCTTGCTCTTGCCGTTCGCGGAGCAGTTTATGTTTCGCCTTAAAGTCGATACGCAAAAAGACGAGCGCGATGAGAAATCCGCACAGGTCGGCCGCAGGGAACGAGAACCAGCATCCGTTGAGCCCCTTTCCGAATCCCCAAAACCGTTCGAAAAGATAGGTCGAAAGGACGAGGCACGGGAGCAGAACGAGCAGCTGCCGCGCAAGAGTCATCATGAGCGCGAGAATCGGCCGCCCTTGCGCTTGGAAATAGCCGCTCGCCAGAACGTTTACCGCGATGAACGGAACGCACAGGCAGAGCGCGCGAATCGCGAGTATGCCGAGCCTCAATTTTTCGTCGTATCCTTCCTCTCCGACTCTCAGGAACCATTTGACGGCCCAGTCGGCGCGCCATTCCAGGAAGAACCACAGGAAGAGGCTCCCGATAACCGCGACCTTGATCGTCAGCTTAACGGTATCGAGCACGCGGTCAAGCCGGTTCGCGCCGGAGTTGTACCCGATAATCGGCTGCATGCCCTGGCCAAGACCTAAAAAGGGCATAATGAGCGTCGACGAGATCGCAACGACCGTGCCCATAATTCCGACGGCAAGATCGCCCCCGTTGAAGGCGTAGCCGTGCGCTTGACCGTAGAGGTTTCCATAATGGACGAGGAGATTGTTCTGCGTCGTCTGCATAATGGCCGAGCATGCCTGAGTCGCGAACGGAACGGCGCCGCATATGGCGATATCTTTTGCCAGCGGCCAGTTGATTCGGAAATATTTAAGGCGCCAGCGCAAAATTGTCTTGCCGGAGAAGTAGAGGTACATGATCCAGCCGGCGGCGACCGCGCACGCGAGGACGTTCGCTAAGCCCGCGCCCCAGATTCCCGTCCGAAAGACGAAGAGAAAGACGTAGTCGAGTACGCCGTTGAGAATCGCGGAAATGAGCATGGAGACCATAGCGATGAACGGCTTGCCCTCCGCGCGTATGAAGTTGTTGACGCCAAACGCGATATGCTGCGTGAGTACGCCCCATATAACGACTGAGAGATAAGATTTCGCGAGGCTGAAGACCGAGTTGGGGTCCGCCGCGTCGCCCGTCGCGCCGACCAGACGCAGAATCGGGTCGAGGAAAATCTGCCCGAAAAAGATAAAGACCGCCGCCGTGAGCACGGACAGAAAGAGCGCCTGACCGAGCGCTTCCTCAGCTTTGTCGTTGTTCTTTTCGCCGAGACGGATGGAAATGAGAATCGTCGCGCCCGTGCCGATCGTCATGGCGACGGCGAGAAAGAGCACGATGACCGGAAAGGCGACCGTGACTGCGGCCACGCCGTCCATGCCGAACCGCTGAGCGACGAAAATACGCGCCACAAGATTATAGGTAACGGAGACGAGCGACGCGATAATGGCGGGAAGCGAGAACTGGAGCAAAAGCCAGGGAATCGAGCGCGATTCCATGAAATCAGGATTCTTTGCCGAAGAGCCCTCAGATTGGAAACCGACTGACATTACGTACCCACACGCGAGCGGAAATACGACGCCAAACTGAACTTCGAGGTTCGCCCGCTGAACCTTCTCCGCCTAAAGCTTGCCAGTTCAAAAGCCGCCGGTTAGTATACCCTTTGCCTGAAATCTGGCAAGGGGCGCGCGCGTCGGCGCCGTCTGCACGGCGGCGCGAAAAGAAAAGGCGGCGGCAATTCGTAACGAACGGCCGCCGCTCTAATCTAATCGTTTTAGCGCTCTGAGCGATCTCAGAAGAGCTTAACGTATTCGGGCATCTCGCCGACGAGCGGGCGCAGATACTCGACGCATTCCTTCGTCACGAAGAGATTCTCGGCGTCGACGTATTCCAACGGCATCTCGCGGTCTCTCACGGCGACGTCGTTGAGGGGCGCGGTTCCGTATTCGATCTTATAGGGCTTGGTGGAGACGCGGTTCATGGTAACCATAACGCCGCTCGTTCCTCCGACGGCGAGCTCTACGGCGCGGCGTCCGCAGTTCCACGCTTCTTCGATATCGAGCGCGGTGGCGCGGTCGGCGCAGCTCATCGGGAGCGATTCGGTAATTTGGAATTCGCCGCGGCACGGCTGACCGTCGGCGCGCTTAAGATGTTTGCTCAGCATGCGGTGCAGAGCAAACGCGACGCTCGCGCCGCCCATGGCGCCGAGTTCCTGATTGCCGAATTTATCGACCGTCTGGCTCGTCTGGACGTCGTTTCCGTCGGCGTCGAGCGAGCTGACGACGGAGCCCTTCGTTCCGTCGGCCTTAGGCGCGCAGCGAATGCCTTCGCCGCAGACGACGCTGACGTACCCGTACTTGTCGTACGCTTCCTGAGCCTTTTTAATGAACTTCTCGAACTCGAACGGGATTTCCGGAACGAGAATGATGTGCGGCGCGTCTTCTTCGTCGACTTTACCGCACGCGGTCGCGGCGGCGAGCCAGCCGGCGTCGCGGCCGATCGTCTGAAAGACGACGAACTGGTCGACGCGCTTCATATCGCGCGCCAAGACGCCCGCCTGCTTGACCGAAAGCGCCATGTAACGCGCGGCGGAACCGAAGCCGGGCGTATGGTCGGTCGCGAACAGGTCGTTGTCGACCGTCTTGGGAACGCCGATTCCGCGGAGATCGTATCCCTGTTCTTTGCAATACTTTTCGATCCGGCAGATCGTATCCATGGTGTCGTTTCCGCCGGCGAGGAAGTAGTAGCGGATATTGTACTTTTTGAGCTGTTCGAGAATGATCGGCAGATCGGCGTCGCTGAGCTTATGACGGCAGCTTCCGAGCGCGCTTCCGGGCGTCGACTTGAGCGCTTCGATCTTAGCGGAGTCGATTTGGCCGAAATCGAGGAGCTCGCCTTTCATAAGCCCTTCGACGCCATACTTCATGCCGAGTACTTTGTCGATTTTGGAATCGGCGTTCTTTTGACCGAGTTCGAAGCAGCCCTGGACGACGCCGCAAAGACTGGAGTTGATGACGCAGGTAGGACCGCCGCTTTGGCCGACAATCGCATTGCCTTGGAACATGGTGAGTCTCCTGATTTCTAACGGTAAATCAAAAAATACATTGGACCGCGCGCGGACGGCGTCAACCCGTCCGACGCGCCGAGTCCCTTCTATTATAAACGTTTCGCCGACGCCGGCAACTAAAAAATGCTCGGCCGACGCGTTGGACGGCGATTAGAGCGCGCCGGTCCAGCGCACGAGCTGCGCGAAGAATTTCGCGTAGTCGCAGCCGATCTCGACGAAAAGCCCGTCGCCGAGCCGTTCGGGCAATTCCTGAAAGACGCGCGGGGTTCCCCAGTCGACCATGCCGCCGATCCAGTGCGGCGCGACGTCGGACGCGAACGCGGCGACGCGCCCTTTTCCGACCTCGTCGACGACCAGGAAGGGGAACTCTTCGAGAAGCTCGATCGAGACGTCCGCCTGATCGAGCGGTTTATTCGGCTCGGCGACGGGCGTTCGCCACGCCGTTTTCGTGCGGTATCCTTTGAGGAGGACGGTCGCGCCTTCTTTCGCGTCGAACCGGTTGTATCCTCCGACGCCGGGCGCGGTTTCCCACGGCAGGCCGGCGACGATCGGATGGTCGAGCGTCGTTGGGCGAAGCAAAACGGGCGAGGAATAGTTCCGGCGGTCGTCCGAATCGCTCATTTTGACCGGCAGGACGTCTTTAATCGGCGTATTGTGATATTCGCCGAGACGACCGTAGTAGCTCTCCCAGCCCCCGAGCATGAGGAGCCCGGACCCGTTTTCTTTAACGGACGCGGCTATGTGTTCGAGATCGCCGGCGTTAAAGCTCGAAACGGCGTAGTCGCTCAGGACGTAAAGCGCGTAGGCGCGGTTTTGGAAATCGGCGCGCGGCTTCGTTCCGCTGTCGACGCGGTCGAAGTCGATTCCGTAATGCGTCATGACGCCGCAAAGATAGGCGGCGGCGCGCGTCGGGTCGTCGTCTCCCAGATAGCATACTTTCTTTTCGAGTTCCATAGCAAATCCCCATCTGCGGTAGTTAAACGGAACGCGCGCAGTAAGATACGCGCGTTTTGCCGGCTAAAGGAGGAGCGCGCGCCGCGCGTCATTTCTCCGCGTCGGCGAAGAGTTTCTTGCAGCGCTGAGGATCGAAGACGTCGAACTCCGCTTCCCGAATGAATTCTTCCACGCCGTTTTCGCGCTGAATTTTAATCGTGAGGTCGATTTGCTTCTGGCTCTTATACTGCAGAATACCGTTGATCTTACGTTCAAAGAGGTCTTCGGAGACGCGGACGCGGAGCGTTGGGGGCGTAATGAAGTTGCTGTACGTAGCAAATTCATAGATGGCGGGAATTTCCGGAATCGGTTCGCCGAGTTCGGGCCAGATCGTTCCCTGCGCGTGGAAGATGCTGATCATCGCTTCGCTGTTGGTAAACTTGTGGTCCGGATGCAGGTCGGTAATCGATGGGACGAACAGACGGTTCGGACGGGTCTGACGGAGGAGCCAGACGAGCGAATTCTGAACGCCGCACGCGCCTTCGATCGCGGGTCCTTCGTTGGGCGCGCCGGTCGCAAAACGCCGGCCTGCCTGAACGTTAAGAGAGCCGTCGTCGTGTCCGAGGAAGAAGAGGTTTTCTTTCGGCAAGCCGAGTTCGCCGAAGGAGTTCGTGCATTCGACGCGGCGGACGTCGGCGATCGTTTCGCGCTCTTCGGGCGTGCAGTAACCCATTTTGCCGTTCGTAACGACTCCAGCGAACGTCGTAATTCCGCAATGGAGCGCCGAGATAAACGTCAGACCGCAGCCGCAGATAATGTCGTCGTCGTGGGGAGAAAGGAAGAGCCAGCGTTCGTCGGCGCCCTTCCAGTTCGGGAAAATATCGCCCGGATTGTCAGACGAAATGAGGCCGTTTTCGTTGCGACGGGTAAAAAGTACGGTGGAGTTCATATTCTAATCTCGTTTTTTTCCGGGCCGACTCGATTGACGGGCGCGCCCTCGCTGTGGTGGAATGAAATATTGAGCCTTACGGCAAATAAAGCGGGAACGCGGAGGCGCACGAAAGAATTTCGGGACGCGCGTTCCGAAAGGACGGAACAGATAAGCGCGGCGGTCGGCCGCGGCGGGAAGGAAACACGGCGCCTGATGGAGCAGAAGAGTTAGATAAAACTAACAAAGTGTTAGGCTCTTCTAATTCGTCTGTACAAAGAGGCGTCCCTTTCCCATAGCGTTTACAAGAAAGGGACGTAAACCTTATTTTTCATCGGGCGCGTTCGACTCGCGTGTCAGATTTTTCCTTCGTACTCGTTTCCGACTTTCCGCGCGCGGGTCGGGTGATCGAGATCGATATCGAGCGCGACGCCGGCGTTGACGAGCAGATTCCATCCGGCGACGAGCTGAATGAACGTGTCGTAGGCGTCGACTTGCGGAATTTTAATCGTCGGGAAGGGCGTGTTTTTCGTAGAGATCGCGATAACGTTGACTTTGGCGCGGCCCTTAATGAGTTCTTTAATTTTGGCGCATTCGGACCGGAACGGTTCGATGAGCACGCAGACTTCGCCTTCGCGCATGACTTCTTCGACGCCGTGGAGCAGATAGGTGCCTTCGAGGTAGTCGCTCTTATTACGGACGATTTCGTTCGTCTTGAGGGTGAGTTCTTCGGCGACGCCGTTGTTGCGGCCGGCGAAGTAGATCATGGGCGCCTTTTGCAGCATGGCGACGATCTTAGGATCGATTTCGGTTTCCATGGCGGCGGTCAGGGCGTCGGCCGCCTTGGCCTGATTGTCGGCCAGGCAGGAGCAGCCGTTGAGTTGAGCCAGAACGGCGCTGTAGACGAGCCCCTGTTCGACGACGCTCTTAGTCGCGGCGACCGCTTTTTCACGTCCGCACGAGAGGATAATCGATTCGTTCGCGATTTTGGTCAGCGTGGAGCCTTTCGTCGCGGTAACGGCGACGAGATCCTTTTTGCCGGCGTCGCGGAGTTTGACGAGAAGGTTGATAATCTCTTTCGTTTCGCCGCTGTTGGACGCGCCGCAGACGACCCAGTTGGAGAGATCGCATTCGAGCGCCTGAAAGCTGCCCTGAGTGCCCGTCGCGATGGCAAGACCGCGACCCTGAACGTTCGCGATGAAGTTCTTTGCCGGGAAGATACGGCTGGAACCTTCGCCCGTGAGGAAGACGCGGCCGCTTTTACGAATCAGGCTGGCGACGTTTTGAACGCCGCGCTGGTTCAGGTCAAAATTTCTAACAACTTCGGAGGTCTCGAGCATTTCCTTGACCAACGCGAACTTTGCGAATTTCTTATCCTTCAAGTTCATAGTGAAAAATCTCCCGCGCCGATTTAGACGCCGTTTACCGTACTCGTTACGCTCCGCCGCGAAAACTGCGCGCAGACTCCGCGGCGGCTGATCGCGGCGCCGACGGTAAAATTACCGCGGCGCCGACATAGAAAAATAAGGCGTCTTTATACTATCATTTTTATACTGAAATACAAGGGGAAAGAGGATATTTTTTCACGCGTTTGGCGCCGCGGAATCCGACGCCGGATGAGTTTGGTTTGGGGTTTGACCGTCAGACTTGAGGAAAAAATGAAAAAAATTTCAAAAAAAGCCGAAAAATTTTCCCGAACCGTTCAAAACGCCCTTTACCGGGTTGCCGTTTTTTAGAATAATAACGCGCCTATTGATACGGCGTAAACGGGCGGTCCGCGCAAGACGCGCAGGGAGAAAGGCCGCGCCCGAATCGCAGGGCGACGACGGGAGGTCGGAGCCGAAAACCAGACGCAATGCGCGTTGCGCGCGTTATATAAAGGATTTGGCGTCATGCTTATTACGAAGACTACGCAAGGGATTGTCAATCGCTTTAATACGGCGAGTCGCCGCGCGGTCGGGCGTTCGGGAAAACTGCTTGGCGGCAAGCGCTGGATAGGCGCGCTTACGCTCCTGTGCGCGCTGTGCGCGTGCGGAACGTCCGCCGCTCAGACGAAACACGAGCAGTTGACGATCGGTAAGACGACAAATCTCGATTCTATTTCTGACGACTACTCTTCCATACTCTTCACGGGGCCGTACGCGCTTACGCTCCGCGACGGTCAGACGCTCTGGACCGTCCTTGTTTCCAAAGAGACGGGCGCCGTGCTGAACCTGGGCAATCAGGAGATCCAAGGGCAGGGCTGGTCGATCGTAACGAACAATCCTTCGTGGTCGGGAACGATTAACGTCCTTTCGGGCAACTCCCTTACCGTATCGAGCTGGACGGCCAATCCTCTCGGCGCGTATTCGGAAACGGCGCTCACAAACTATGCGACGACGGCCCTCTTTGACGGCGCCACACTGACGATACCCGCAAAAGAAGTCGGTCTGTTAGGCGTTCCCGCGCCGGGCGAAATCAAGATTGGCGAACTTATTACCGACTCGCTTAACGACGTGGCGAATCAGGATCCCGCGAAACTCTTTATCGGCGAGAACCAGACGCTTGTCGTCGAGGACGGGCTCGACGTCGATCCGAACGTCGGCCTCGTTAAGACGGGCAGCGGAACTCTCGAACTGCTCGCCAACGGCACGAAATCCAAAATGGTCGCGCAGGTCGATTCGAGTACCCTTGTGGAAGTGGGCCCGATCGTATCCTCGTTTAATTTAGGCAAGTTGTCGATTCTCGACGGAACCGTAAATATTGCCGACGGCGCCATGGACGTCGACGACGCCGTTATTGAGGCGTCGTCCATTTACGTTGGCGACGGCGCGGAGCTCGACATAGAGCGCGGCGGCGTTATTGAAATCGCGGGCGATCCCGGCGACGTCGTCTTCACCGCCGACGACGGTTCGACGATCGATTTTTACATTGACGGGGTCGATAAAGCGACGGCGTACGTCGCGACGACGTACAACACGTACATGGAACTCGGCGAGACGACGCTCGACATAACCGCGAACGTGCGCAGAAAGGATCTTCCGACGTCAATGACCGCCTTTTCGACGGAAGGCGTCGGACAGACGATCTACGACGTCGCCGATATTACGGTTACCGACAATATCCTCGGAAAAGATTATGTCGTCGATCCCTTGGCGTCCACCGCAGAAAAGCTCGTTCTCACGCTGGAAAAGAACGACGGATTCGTTTCGGCCGGCACGACGCCGAACGAAAGGGCCGTCGGCGCTTACCTCGACCGCTTTGTCGAATCGGACAATTACAATCTGGCGGAATACGTCTTCCTCGACATTCTGGAAGACAATCTGGATCTCCTCGATCTCCAACGAACGACCGGCGAACTGCACGCGTCGACCGTCGGATTTATGTACCTCAACAGTCTAAAGACGACGCAGTCCCTCTTCGATATCCTGCGCAATA
This sequence comes from uncultured Planctomycetales bacterium, assembly GCA_946541595.1. Taxonomy (GTDB): domain Bacteria; phylum Planctomycetota; class Planctomycetia; order Pirellulales; family Thermoguttaceae; genus RUG369. The sequence goes on along the minus strand of CAMNJU010000020.1, from coordinate 5,562 downwards.
ACGCGCTCGTGGCGTATTCCGGAGAATCTTCGGTCGCGCCTATGGATTACGGCAATTCCAACTACCCGAATAATTACGGCAGTTACGGCGGCGCCGCGGGCGGCGCGTTCGACAACGGCCAGCTTTACTACAATACCGACACGAATTCCTACGGTCCCGGCGTCGTTCCGATCGAAACGACCGGCGCGTCCGAATCGTACCCCATGTATCAGGGCGGCGTCTACAACGGCGAAACGTACGGTTCCGGCGTCGGCGGCATGAGCGGCGGCTCGTACTATCCGCCCGAAGGAACGCCTTACGAAGGCGGGAATTACAATTTCAGCTGGCTCGGCCCGCGCGAGAAATCGACGCTCCGCACAATGCGCGCTCAGGCGCAGTACGGCGATCCGGGCACCCTGATCTACTCCGCGTGGTTCGCCGCGCTCGGCGGCAGTCCGGACGCGAAAGCGCACAAAGAGGCGCTCTCCTATAACGGAAAATATCTTGGCTTCCTCGCCGGGCTGGACCTGTTCTGCTCCTGCGACTGCCGTTTCGGCGCCTACTACGGATTCCAGCATAACGAGCTTCGCAATATCGACGAGCTCGGCAAGCTCAAGACGAACAACCACATGCTCGGGCTGTACCATCAGTTCGGCGACGAAACGATTTACAATATCGCGAACATTCGCGGCGGATTCGACCGCTATAAGACGATTCGTGAAATCAACGTGCTCGACTACCACGACCGGCTGTCGGCGAAATATCACGGCTGGAACCTCGGCGCCTCCTTTGAACGCGGCGCGAATTTTGCCGCGAAGCCGTTCGTCTTCTCGCCCTACGCGTCGTTAGACTATAACTTCCTGTTCAGAAATAAATTCACCGAAACGTCGACGAAAGACAGCGGATTCGCTCTTCACGGCAAGAAGTCGAACTATCACAGCCTTCGCGGACAAATCGGCGGCCGCGTCGCGCTCGATATGTACCCCGGCGATCAGCAGATTCGAGTCGTTGGCCGCGCGGCGTACATTCATGAATTTTTCGACGCAATGTACGGCAAAACCGTACTCAACTTTGCCGACATGACAAACGCGCCCGGAAGCTTCGACGTGCACGGCAACTCGCTCGGACGCGACTGGGCTCTGTTGGGAATCGGCCTCGACTGGACGCCCGTGCCCGCGCTCGTACTGTTCGTCAAGGGCGACTACCTCGTCAACAAGTATATTTCCGACCCGTGGGCGACCGCAGGGCTCAAGTATCGTTGGTAACAGGATAAGCGCTTTCCGGCGCCGCGCGGCGCCGGGAACGGCTTGAATTAAACGGGTTTGCGACTGCTATGCCTTCATATTTAGAAGCGGATTATCAGATCGTTCGCGACTGCCTGAACCGTAAGAAGTTCGCGTGGGAAGAATTCGTCGATCGGTTTATGGATCTCGTACTGCACGTGATCGACTATACCGCCGAAAGACTCCGGCGGACCCTCTCCGACGACGAACGCGCCGAGCTGTGCGAAGCGATCTTCCGCTCGTTCCGCTATAACGACTACCAGCTGCTGCGCGAGTTCGCGTTTCACAGCGCCGTGTCGACCTATTTAACGGTCGTAACGCGTCGGCTCGCCGTCGCGTTCCTCTCCGAAGAGTAACTCTGTCCCCCCGCCGGCGTTTCTAAACGAATTCGTTTCAGGCGCGCAATTCTCTCCTTTTTTCTTGCCGACTCCTTGTCAGACGCCCAAAAATATCTTATATTATCGGTTTCAAGATGAAACCGTGAGACGCGGCGCGAATGCGGCCGGACGGCGTGCTTTTCACGTTTTCCGACTCTCAGCGCCGCTAGAGACGAAAGAGCGAGGGGGGCGTCATGCTTAACGACGACGATTTAAGAGAAATAGGCGTAACTTTTGACGACGTTTTATTGGAACCCCAATACAGTGAAACGGTTCCGTCGGAAGTTGATCTTAAAACGAAACTTACCGATCGAATAACGCTCAACGTTCCCTTTATGAGCGCGCCCATGGACACGGTCACCGAGAGCCAGATGGCGATCGCGCTCGCGCAGGAAGGCGGCGTCGGCGTTATTCATAAGAATCTGACCGTTGAAAAACAGGAAGAGGAAGTAGCGCAGGTTAAGCGTTCGGCCAACGGCATTATCCGCAATCCGGAGAAAGTTACGCCGAACCAGACGGTTCAGGACGTACGCGACATTATGGAATCCCATAACGTGAGCGGCGTTCCCGTCGTAACGAATCTCGAAGACAACGTTCTCGTCGGCGTCGTTACCAAGCGCGACTTGCGCTTTATTGAAAATAACGAGCTGCCCGTCGCTGAAGTGATGACGAAAGAGAAGCTTGTTAAGGCGCAAGGCGTCGTTTCGCTCGCTCAGGCGGAAAAGATTCTCATGGAAAACAAGGTCGAGAAGCTGCTCCTTGTCGACGCTTCCGACAAACTGACGGGCCTCATTACGATTCGCGACGTCGATATGATGCGCCGCTATCCGATGGCGTGCAAAGACGCCGAAGGACGGCTGCGCGTCGGCGCGTCGGTCGGCGTAAACGACTTTGAGCGCGTCGATCGGCTCGTTTCCGTCGGCGTCGACTTCCTCGTCGTCGACAGCGCGCACGGCCATTCCAAGAACGTCATCGAGACGCTCCGCGAGATCAAGAAGAATTACGACGTCGACGTCATTGCGGGCAACGTGGCGACCGCCGAAGGGTGCAAAGCGCTCATCGACGCGGGCGCGGACGCCGTTAAAGTGGGCATCGGGCCCGGCTCGATCTGCACGACGCGCGTTGTGTCCGGCGTCGGCGTGCCTCAAATTACCGCGGTGAGCCGCGCCGCGCGCGTCGCCAACGACGCGGGCGTAACCGTCATTGCCGACGGCGGCATTCGCTATTCCGGCGACGTCGTTAAGGCGCTCGCCGCCGGCGCGCGCGTCGTTATGCTCGGAAGTCTTTTCGCGGGCCTCGACGAGGCGCCCGGAGAGATGGTTCTCTATCAAGGCCGCTCCTTCAAGGCGTATCGCGGCATGGGTTCGCTCGGCGCGATGGTACGCGGGTCGAGCGACCGCTATTTCCAAAAGGGCAAAGAGAAGGGCAAGCTCGTCCCGGAAGGCGTCGAAGGGCGCGTTCCGTACAAAGGTCCTCTCAGCGCGTTTGTCTATCAGCTCGCGGGCGGCGTTCGCGCCGGCATGGGCTATTGCGGCGCCAGAACGATTGAAGAGCTCCGCGAAAAGGCGAAGTTCATTCGCATTTCGTCGGCGACCGTTCGGGAAAATCACCCGCACGACATCTCGATTACCAAAGAGGCCCCGAACTATTCTCCGAGCGGACAGGACGAATTCTGACGCCTGAAATCCTCCGAGTTTTGTCGACCGCGCCCGAGCGAGAACCGCCCGGGCGTTTTTTTATGCCGGTTAGGAAAAATATAACGGTAAAGTTGGATATTTTACTAAAGTCGCCGGCGCCCGGGTCGATAATGACATTAGACCGAGTGTTCGGTCGAGGCGGTTTCTTGCCGCAGACGCCGTAATTCGGCGTAGACGTAGACGCTTGTCGGTAATCGAACAAATATTTTAAGCTTTTCGTACGTCTTCTCAGGACGAGAAGACCTTATCCGCGTAAGCAGGAGGCGTGTTCCTTATGGCTTTTAATCGATCTTGCAACGGCGCGTTGCGACTGACGCGCACATTAGTTTTGTCGTGCTGCGCTCTGGCGTTTGCGGGCGGCGCGGCGTTTGGTCAGTCGGGCGCGCCTGCGGCGAATTTCCGCGACGCGCGGCACATGACGGTCGTGTCGGGCGGCGAACGAACCGCTTCGAACGCCGACGTCGCCATGCCGTTCCAGTCGAACTGGAGCGCTCCGCGCGCTTCTCAGATCAGCGCGGCGGAACCCGCGACGAACGATTCTAAAATCCGTCAGGTAGGCGCGGCGGTCCCGGTCGAGAAACCGCGTCCGATCCGTCAGACGCAGTACGCCGACGCGCGCGCGACCGCGCCCTACGCGCAGGTCTTCGATCACAGCAGTCTCGACGAGCCTTACGAGGACGAGTGCCCCGATCTCACGAAGATGCCCTCCATTCTGGACATGCCGTACAAGATCACGCTCACGCCCGGTCCTATGCCGCAAAGCTGCTCTTTGCCCGACGAGGAATACCGCCGCAAGGCCCCGACTCCGATTACCTTTACGTGGAAAGCCTCGTCCCTGTGCTATAAGCCGCTGTACTTCGAAGACGTCCAGCTGGAACGCTACGGCCACTACTGCCATCCGTTCCTGCAGCCGTTCTGCTCCCGCGTTCGGTTCTGGCTCACGATTCCGTGCCTGCCGTACCTCATGGGCGTGAATCCGCCTAACGAATGCATCTACGACTTGGGCTACTACCGACCGGGCAACTGCGCTCCGAGCATGATTGAACCGATTCCGATTTCTCTCCGCGGCGGACTTTTGGAGGCTGGCGCCGTCGTAGGTCTCGCAGCCGCGATTCCGTGATACTAACAGGCTCCGATTATACGCAGTAGAAAACGGCTCGCGCTCCAGGTGACGCGAGCCGTTTTTTACGTTCCGCGCGGTCGAAGCGCGTAAGTCGACACGAACCGCCGCATAATAAGAATCCCCGGCGTTCCGCAGAGAGAACGCCGGGGATTCTTTTATTTCTTCAGACGTTTAAGGTTCCGTTCGCGCTTATTTCGGAAGCAGAACGGTCACGTTTTCGTCGAAGGAGACATGCCGAACGTCGCCGCCGTTAATACGGTACGCGATGCGGAGCGTCTTGACCTGATTGGGCGTCGGATCGCCGAAAAGATCGTTGTAGGATCCGGTGATCGTGAGCAGGCGCGAGCCGTTGAAATGCTCTTTGACCTTATCGAGCACGTCGACGCGCTTCTCTTCCACCTGAATACCGTAGTTGGCGGCGAGAATTTCGACTTTGATATTGTCTTTTTTGACTTCTTCGAGCGCCTCTTTGAGCTGCTCTTCCGCGACGCGCTTATTCGGATCGAAATTCGGATCGGCGTTCGGAAGGAGTTTCAGATCGGGCAGGAACGCGCTCGTGTCGCCGTCCTGACGGATATTGAACCGGTTGATGACCGGCGCGGTCGCGATGCGCGGGCGAATCTTCGGCGCGGAGTTAATCGCGACGGAGTCGGGGTCGTACATGGCGCGAATCTCTTCGTCGCCGAGGTACGGGCCGTTGCAGTCGACCCACGCCATGAGTCGTTCGGCGTCTTCCGGCGCAATCTTAACGCCGTGATGCTCGCCGCTGCACGCGTTGTGAACGAGCCGGCTGACCGGCGAGTACGCGGAGTAGGGCGGGAGCGTCTTGAGATTCTCCGGGTCGTTGGCGCCGTACGCCTCGACGATGAACAGACCGGCGATGTTCTCCGGCACGTTGCGTTCGTCGCGCGCTTTTGCGCCGCCCCACGGGGTGTCGCCGTTAACGAACGTCATGTACGGTTCGGTGAACGGGCTGACGTCGTCCGGACGGTGATGAACCCAGCCCCACCATCCTTTGGTGGACGGACGGTAGGTCATGTTAATCGTCTGATACGCCTTGTTTTCCGGATCGCCGTGGCACTTAATGCAGTACTTGTCGATAA
>CAMNJU010000019.1 GCA_946541595.1 uncultured Planctomycetales bacterium | reverse complement strand
TCGCTAGTTTAAAAGCCCTTCTGTTTCTGTTCATGGTCTTGCTGTGCCTGTTCCTCATTCTCATTGTCCTGATTCAGCGCGGCAAGGGCGGTGGTCTGGTCGGTGCTTTTGGCGGAATGGGCGGCAGCAGCGCGTTCGGCGGTAAAACTAGCGACGTTTTCGTTAAGATTACAGTCTGGACGGCGATTATTTGGTTCGTCACCTGTATTGGCGGTCGTTATGTCATCGACATGAATTCGCACAATTCGCTGCTGGATCAGGCTTCCGGCGGCGCGGTAACGGCGCCTGCGAATCCCCCGGCCGACGCGACTCCGGCGACGGACGCCGCTCCGGTTGCGTCAGACGCGCCTACCGTAGAAGCAGAAGCTGCTCCCGCGGCGCCTGTGGCGCCTGTGACGAACGAGGTTCCTGCGGAGCCTGTCGCTCCACGTTCGCCTTCGCCGACAGAATGAAGTAATTGAACTGGACGCCGGCGCGTAGGGTTCGCGGTTGTTTCGGGGGGTTCCTCGGCGCCTCTTTTGCGCCTCGCTTGCCGAACGGTCGTAAAACGTCGAGCGTCTGTGACAGACGTCGCGTCTGAACGCGGCGTCTCTGTAATTAAGTTTCTCGGCTTCAGTAAGGCGTTTTAGCGCATTGTCCCTTTTTTGCGACGGCGACTCTTCCCCATAGATGCGCAGCGGACGGCATACGACGTCCTTCGAGCTTGATAAAGAGGATAGCACATGCTTGTCAGTATGACGGGGTTCGGATCGGCGACGACGCGCGAAAACGGATTCTTAATTTCATCTGAAATTAGGGCTGTTAATAATCGGTTCTTAAAAACGACGATTAAATTGCCCGACGGTTTTGCGTCTCTTGAAACGAAAATCGACGAGCTCTTGCATGCCCAAATCGTTCGCGGAACCGTTAATTTTTCTCTTAAACTCGACCGTGAAGCTACAGAAAACGACCTCGAAGTTAATAGTCAGGCTTTGAAACGCTACCTTGACGAGGCGGCTAATTTTGCTCAAAAGTATCCGGAGGCGCCTGCGTTCAACGGTCTTGGTTCCTTTGTCGAATTCCTTCGACTTCCCGGCGTTATCCGCGATAAATCGGCGTCGGAACGCGAAAATCTGCCGACGCTTTTGTGGGACGCGATTGCGCGTAATATAAACGCGGCTTTGGAACGGCTTCAAGAGATGCGTAAAACGGAAGGAGCGGCCACGGCAACTTATCTTGCCGGCAATATTGAGCAGTTGCGCGCCTCCATAGGCGAGATTAAAGAACTGGCTCCGACCGTCGTCGCCAATTATCGAGAACGCTTAGCCGAAAGGGTTGGGAAAGCTCTGGAGGAAAAAGGAGCGACGCTTGATCCAGTCGACCTAATTCGCGAAGTTGCCATATATACCGATAAGGTAGATATTTCCGAGGAGATTTCGCGTTTTTATTCTCACTTGGATCAGTTCTCGACGGCGATGAACAACGAGACTGCTTGCGGTAAAAAATTGGATTTTGTTACACAAGAAATGTTTCGAGAGACGAACACGATCGGTTCAAAGGCGAATTCCCCCGACGTATTGCGTCATGTCGTTGAAATGAAATCGACAATCGAGCGCGTTCGTGAAATGGTTCAAAACGTAGAGTGATCGCGTTTACCTTTTGTAAACGTGTGAGCTGCAGAGATTGCCATGACGACAAAGAGCGAAGAGAAAAATATTAAAAAGGGGCGGGTTATCGTCGTTTCCGGACCTTCCGGCGTCGGTAAAGGAACGTTGCTCAGAAGACTTTTCGCAGAAACGGATTTTCCTCTGTCGTTAAGTGTTTCTGCAACGACGCGCGGGCCGCGTCCTGGCGAAAAGAATGGCGTCGATTACTGGTTTTTGACGCGCGAGGATTTTTTAGCTCGGCGCGAGCGCGGCGAGTTCCTCGAATCGTTCGAGGTCTATGCGGGCGGCAATCTGTACGGCACGCTGCATAAGACGGTCGAAGACGCAGTTAACGCAGGTCGGTGGGTTGTTTTAGAGATCGACGTTAAGGGCGCGAAGAGCGTTGTGGAGAAGATTCCCGAAGCGACGACCGTTTTTATTGCGCCTCCTTCTATTGAGGAGTTGCGCAGGCGTTTAGAAGGACGCGGTTCGGAATCGCGAGAAGAGATCGATAAACGTATGGCACAAGCTCAGGCTGAGATCGATTCCAGCGATTTTTATCAGTATCGCGTCGTTAACGACGAACTCGACGGAGCGTTAAACGAATTGATTGACGTATTGAAGAAGGGATCGCGGACAAACTGAGCGAGACGCCGTTGCGATTTCCTTCGGACATAGGGGACATAAAAGCGCTTATTGGGGCGCTTTCAGAATTTGGAGAGAAAGATGATTGAAGAACTCAAAGAAGAGGAATTGATTAAAAAGGTTGGCGGACGTTTCCGGCTTTCCTCGCTGATCCAGAAGCGCCTTGTCGCGCTCAATCGCGGCGGAACTTCCTTTGTCGACGCTCCTAAGAACAAGAACAAGTTGGAGATTGTCATTCAGGAGATTATGGAAGATAAAATCTTTCTGAACATGGACGACGAACTGGTTGATAATCCTTCCGGACTTCCGCAAGACGAGACGCTAGACGTCGCCGAATGACGTTTGCCCGTTCGCTCGCCTTGCTTTGAATACCGTCTTCAGAACGGCGCGCGGCGGCAAATTGGCGTACGAACGCTCTTCCAACCGGTAGGGCGTTTTTCATGTTGCGTTCGCGTCATAGGCTTTTGACGTGAATTGCACGGGCTTGTACGACATATCCTTTGGCAGAATCTTTGAGATAGGGAGAGCCGGTATGAAAGATCTTACAGGCGTAGAAATCCTACTGGGGGTATGCGGTGGAATCGCCGCTTATAAGGCTGCGGCTCTTACAAGTCTTTTGACAAAGTCAGGATCAGGCGTTACCGTTCTCATGACTGAGGCCGCTACCGAGCTTGTCGCGCCTAAGACGTTTGAGGCTCTTTCGGGCCGTCCTGTTGCGACTTCGCTCTGGAAGTCGGACTCTGCGCATCCCCACATTGATTTGGCCCGGAGAGCCGATTTGTTCTGTATTGCGCCCGCTACTGCCAATGTTATTGCGAAAGCGGCGTGCGGAATAGCCGACGATCTCATGAGCTCGACGGTTCTGGCTTTTGACAAGCAGATATTCATGGCTCCGGCGATGAATACCGTTATGTGGGAGAAACCAGCGACACAGAGAAATATTCAACGTCTCGTTGAAGACGGCGTCGTCATGATCGGACCCGACGACGGGCGATTGAGTTGTGGGGAATCCGGTTTGGGACGCATGGTTTCTCCTGAGACTATAGCCGAGACAATCGCAAAATTTCGTTGATACATGCTGAAAAAGTAGTCTCGACATTGTTGAGACGATCGTTTTGGCCGGCGTCTATAGCTCTGAAGTGTGCGCGCCCGGGGCGTTTTCGAACGTTTCTCTTGGCAAGTTGAAAATTTTTTGGAGAAAATCGTCTTTTTTTTACCTATTTTAAAAAAACCTCTTGTCGAAAAGCATTCTTCTGCTAAAATCTTTCGCACATTACAAATTACCGACGGCGAAGAACGTCGATACGCGCCGCTTGGATTCTTTAATTCCAAAGCGCAGCAAAGCCGCTCGTAAAGAGCCCCGGAGACGGTCGGAAGACTTTCTCGGTATGGCTTCGAGTCAGCGTTCTTCGTAAATGAAGTCTTGGTCATAAGCAAGGTCTTGTTTAGTCGGCGACTGTAAGGTTTACGTATTCGGAAATAAATTCAAACGAGTCATCGACGCGCTTTTTGCGTGCCGTTCTCGCGAGAAGCGAAGTTACATAAGCGTCAGTTAACGCGTCTTGAGCGAGTGTTTCGAGAATAGCTGTTACACGACGGAGATATTTGTCAATTAGGTTACGAAAGTACGGAGAAAAAAAGTGTCGACTTCCGGCAATAACGTTATCAGAATCAGAATGGAAGCTTACGATCACGCCGCTCTTGATCAGAGCGCGTTGGAAATTGTAGACGCCGCGAAACGTACCGGCTCGATTGTGCGAGGTCCGATTCCTCTCCCCACGCGCATTGAGCAGTACACCGTGCTTTCCAGCCCTCACGTTGACAAGAAAGCCCGTCAGCAATTCGAAATTCGCACGCACAAGCGCGTTATCGACATCGTTCAGGCGACCGCCAAGACGATCGAAGCGCTCAATAAGCTTAGTCTTCCCGCTGGCGTTGACGTCAAAATCAAAGCAACAGGCGCTCGTTGATCTGCGAATATAGTCATCGTATCGGTCTTCACCCTTAACAACGGACCGCAATGCGATTTAGGAATCTGTCTGAATAAGACAAACGAAGGATAATAAAGATATGGGTATCGGTTTACTTGGACAAAAACTCGGTATGAGCCAGTTATACACCGAACAGGGAGAAGTGATCCCTGTTACCGTAATTCAAGCCGGACCGTGCAGCGTTCTTCAGGTGAAGACGCTTGAGCGCGACGGATACGAAGCGGTGCAGCTTGGTTTCAAAGATAAGCCGCGTCGTCTCGCGAGCCGCAGTGAACGCGGTCACATCGCCAGCATCGAAAGCAAGCGTTCCGCCTCTCGTGCGGCTGCCGGCGTTAAGCTTTCGAAGAAGGCTGAATGCGAACCGCAACGTTTCATCCGCGAATTCCGCGGTTCGGTTGAAGGCGTTGAAGTCGGTCAAAAATTTGACGTCGAAGTCTTCAACGACGTCTTCGCAGTCGACGTTACTGCGAACAGTAAGGGCCGCGGCACCGCCGGCGTTATGAAGCGTCACAACTTTGCTGGTCAGCGCGCGACTCACGGCGTTAAGAAATGTCATCGTCACCTCGGCGGCACGGGCTGCAGCTCTTATCCGAGCAGAACGCTCAAAGGTAAGAGAATGGCGGGGCATTACGGAAACGCTCGTTGCACGATTCGCAATCAAAAAGTTGTCGTCGTCGATAAAGAAAATAATTTGCTTGTTATTCGCGGCGCGGTTCCGGGTCCGACCGGCGCGTTTGTCTCGATTCGTCCGACCAATAAGTTGCCGGCTCCGAAACATAACAAGTGGCGGCTTGCCTGATCTTAGTCGGGTCGTATCGTCGCGTTTACGATAACAATCAAACTAGTATAAATTGATAGTAAAATGACTAATTTACCGATTTACGACAAGACCGGCGCCAAAGTTGACGATTACCAAATCGACCTTGAAGCGCTTGCTCCGAAAGTCAGCAAGCAGCTTCTTCACGACGCCGTCGTTATGTATCAAACGAACCTTCGTCAAGGTTCCGCTAAAACGAAGACTCGTTCTGAAGTCTCCGGTTCCCGAAAAAAGATGTACCGCCAAAAGGGTACGGGCAACGCGCGCGCCGGTCATAAGCGCAGCGGCGTCCGTCGGGGCGGCGGTCATATCTTTGCTAAGACCCCTAAGGATTGGTCTTATCGTCTTCCTCGCAAAGCTCTGCAGGCTGCTACCCGCATGGCGATGGCGGAAAAAGTTCGCGGCGATTTCGTCAAGATGATCGACGCGTTCGAAATGCCGGCTCCTAAGACGAAGGACGCCGCCGCTATTCTCGCGAACCTGAAGTTCGATCGAACCGTCCTCGTGGTCGTTGGCGAATATGATAAGAACGTCTACATGAGCGTTCGTAACATTCAGAAGGCAAGGGTCATGCCCGTGTCCGATCTGAACGCGTATGAAATTCTTCGTCCGAAAAATCTCCTGATTACGAAATCGGCGATGGACCAGTTTATTAAAACGCGCGTCGCCGAGTGAGTCGCGTCAGGCGGGTTAATAAGCAAGAGAAGAATAGAAGGATAATAAAATGCCAACATGCAAAGACGTTACCGATACGAACCTCGTTCTCGAGCCGTATCAGGTTATTATTCGCCCGATCGTGACTGAAAAAGCGTTCCATAATTCGACGGCGAGAAACACGTATACGTTTGAAGTCCACAAGCTGGCTTCGAAGACGGACGTTAAAGAAGCGATTGAAGCTCTTTACGACGTAAAGGTCGTCGCCGTTACGACGCAGAACCGTAAAGGTAAGAAACGCCGAACTCGCAAAGGCGTCGGACGTACGCGATCTTGGAAGAAAGCGATGGTTACGCTCGACGACGAGCATCGTCTCGATCTCTACTGATAGCGACCTATTTCGGAACAATAACGTAATTTAGAAGCGAGATAAAAAAATGGGAATTCGACGATATAAACCGAATAACGCGGGTCGGCGAAATATGAGCGTCAGCGATTTTGCCGAGCTGACGAAGGGCGCGAAGCCGGAAAAGAGTCTTCTTCGTCCTAAGAAGCGTTGCAGCGGTCGCAACAATCAGGGCGTCATTACCGTCCGTCACCGAGGCGGCGGTCATAAACGCCACATTCGCCTTATCGACTACCGTCGCAACAAAGACGGTATGGTAGCGACGGTCGACTCGATCCAATACGACCCTAACCGTACTGCGCGCATCGCGCTCCTCGTTTACGAGGATGGCGAAAAGCGTTACATCATTGCGCCGGAAGGCTTGACCGTCGGTATGAAGGTCGTCTCCGGAACAGAAGCTGAACCGCGCGTTGGAAACTGCTTGCCTTTGAGCAAGATTCCGCTCGGTTCGGAAATTCACAATATTGAACTCCGTCCCGGACGTGGCGCTTGCATGTGCCGCAGCGCCGGAACGAAAGCGACCTTGGTTGCGCGCGAAGAAGATTGGGCTCAGCTCAATATGCCTTCTGGCGAAATTCGCCGCGTTCCGAGTTCCTGCCGCGCCGTCGTCGGCGTCGTTGGCAACGGCGAGCAAATGAACATCGTTCTCGGCAAGGCAGGGCGCGTTCGTTGGCTTGGTCGTCGCCCGTACGTCCGCGGTACCGCGATGAACCCGATCGACCACCCGCACGGCGGTGGCGAAGGTCGTACAAAGGGCGGTCGTCATCCTGTCACCCCGACGGGTAAACCGACCAAAGGTACTTCGACCCGTAAGCACAAGAAGGCTTCGAACAAGGCGATTATTCGTCGTCGTCGCAGCCGTCGTTACGGTTTGTTGAAGCTTTCCTGATATAGCGAAACGGTTGACGTCGCAAAGTTAACGGGCGCAGCCTCGTAACTTTGCGGCCCGGTTTTCAAATCAATTTTAAACTGAAAACACAACGGATATCACATGAGTAGATCAATCAAAAAAGGTCCGTTCGTTGATGAGAAACTTTTCGCTAAGATCGAAAAGCTGGATCAACAAGGCAAAAAAGAGCCTGTTAAGACTTGGGCTCGCGCTTGCACGATCGTTCCTGAGTTTGTTGGACATACGTTTCTCGTTCACAATGGCAAGGCTTTCCTGAAGGTGTTCGTCACCGAAGAAATGGTCGGTCATAAGCTTGGCGAGTTCTCCTTGACGCGTATCTTCCGCGGACACGGCGGTAAGGCAAAGTAATTCAAAAGGCGCTAATATGCAAGAAAAAACTGAAGACAAAGTTCCTCAATATCGCGCGATTCACAAGTTCGCTTCGATCAGCGCGCAGAAAGTTCGCGTATTTGCCGACCTTATTCGCGGCAAATATGCCGACGAAGCGATGACGCTTCTCGAATGTTACCCCAACCGCGGCGCGCGCATGCTTGAAAAGGTGCTTAAAAGCGCCATGCATAACGCCGAAGATCTCCGCGCTCAAAACGTAGATCAGCTTGTCGTTGCTGAAGTTCGGATTGACGAAGGTCCGATGCAGCGTCGCTGGCGCGCCGGCTCTCGCGGCGTATCGTACGTAATTAAACTTCGCTCGAGTCATATCAGCGTCGTTTTGAGGTAAGAATAACGAACTAAAAGGCAAGACTTCACGAAGTCGCCATAACATACGAGGAATACGCTAAGAATGGGTCAGAAAGTAAATCCCGTCGCGTTTCGAGTCGGCGTCATGGAAGGTTGGAAGAGCCGTTGGTATGCTCCCAAAAAGGAGTTTTCCGTCCTTCTGGTCGAAGATAAAAAGATTCGCGATTTCATTAAGAAGCATACGGACAAAGGTCCGGACGGCAAAGACACGCTGAGTTTCCCCGGCGTTGCGAAGATCGAGATCGAACGTACCCGCGATGAAGTACGCGTGATCATCTGGTCGGCCGATCCCGGCAGTATGATTGGTCGTAAAGGCGGTCGTCGCGAAGAGCTGCAAGCTGAGCTTCAGCTTCTCACCGGTCGTCGTATCAATCTTAGAATTGAAGAAGTTAAGAATCCTGAACTTGTCGCGCAGTTGGTTGCTGAAGACATTAGCGATCAACTTGTTAGACGCGCGAGTTTCCGCCGCGTCATGAAACACGCGATGGCTAAGGCGATGGAGAAGGGCGCTAAGGGCGTCAAGATCCAGTTGTCCGGACGTCTCGGCGGCGCGGAAATGGCGAGAACTGAAAAACAGTCTCAGGGATCGATTCCACTTTCGACGTTGCGCGCCAAGATCGATTACGGCTTCAAAGAAGCTAAGATCGCGCAAGGTCATATTGGAGTTCAAGTTTGGATTAATCAAGGCGAATATAGCGAGGACGATAACAATGGCCAGAATGCCGAAAAGAGTCAAGCACCGAAAAATACAAAGAGGGCGTATAAAAGGTAATGCGACCCGCGGTCAGGCGGTAAGCTTCGGAGATTACGGTCTTCAAACTCTTGAAGGCGGCTGGATTCCCGCGGCGACCATCGAAGCCGGGCGTATTGCCGCGCAACAGTACCTTCGCACCGAAGGTAAGTTGTACATTCGCATCTTCCCCCACAAGTCGATTACGTCGATTCCGCTCGAAACTCGTATGGGTAAGGGTAAGGGCGAGCCTGAATACTGGGCCGCTGTTGTTCATCCCGGTACGATTATGTACGAAGTAGGCGGCGTTCCGGAAGAAACCGCGAAACTTTGCTTCAATCGTTTGGCTCACAAGATGCCGGTCAAGTGCCGCCTTGTTCGCCGTAAGGCGATCTGAGCGCCGGAAAAGAAAGAGTCGCCCGTGTGCGACGGGCGACTCGATCCTAGTAGGACATACCCTTGAATTCAAATCGGCGAGCCGCCGTATTTGAGGAAGAGTTGAGATACAATGAAGGCTAAAGAAATTAGAGAAATGAGCGATGAGCAACGCGCGAGCCTGCTCAAAGAGACGATCGACAAATTGTTCAAGCTTCGCGTTCAAGCTCGTATGGAACGATTGGATTCACCGAGCGAAGTCGGTAAAGCGAAGAAACTTATCGCTCAAATTAAAACCATTCAACAAGAAATCAACGGTTAAGAAAGTTCGAAGTCCGCTTGCTGCGACTTAGAGACGCTTTCATAGCGAGGATATTAAATGCCTAAGATGAACCTGGTCGGCGTCGTCAAGACCGACAAAATGAAGAAGACGCGTCGTGTTGAGATTCCGCGTATTAAGAAGTACCCGAAATACGGCAAGTACGTTCACACCCGTACGGTCTGCTACGTTCACGACGAAAACGACGAGTCTGCTGCTGGCGACGTTGTTGAAATCGAAGAAAGCCGTCCTACGTCAAAACTGAAGCGTTGGACGCTTGTCAAAATCGTTAAAAAAGCGGAGAAGATTGGCGGCTGATCTCTCTTTGAGAATCACAAGCCGTCCCTTTTGGGCGAGTTCACGCTTGCCAAAAGGAAGAATTAGAAGTAACCATTTAGTGGAAGCGAGTAAGAACCATGATTCAAATGCAAACTCGTTTGGACTCCGCGGACAACACCGGCGCTAAAGAACTGCAGTGCATTAAAGTGTTGGGCGGCACCCACCGAAGAACCGCCAAACTCGGCGATATTATTGTTTGTTCCGTAAAATCGGTTATTCCCGGAAGCCAAATCAAAAAAGGTCAGGTTGTTAAGGCGGTAATCGTCCGCACGAAGCAGCCGACTCGGCGCGAAGACGGAAGTTATATTAAATTCGATACGAATGCGGTCGTTTTGGTCGACAATGACAAAAACCCGCGCGGAACGCGTATTTTTGGCGCTGTTGGTCGCGAACTCCGCGATCTCGGCTTCATGAAAATTGTAAGTCTTGCGAGCGAGGTGGTCTGATGCGTATCAAAAAGAACGACACCGTCGTTGTCCTTTCTGGTAAAGATCGAGGTAAAGAAGGCAAAGTTATGGCCGTCGACCTTGAAGCCAACAAAGTTACCGTTGAAGGCGTCAACGAAGTTAAACGTCACGTCCGTCGCTCGCAGCGTAATATGCAGGGCGGTCGTCTTTCCAAGAATATGCCGGTTCCGGTTGGCAAAGTTATGTTTGTCTGCCCGACTTGCAAGAAGCCTACTCGCGTCGGATACAAATTCGACGAAAACGGCAAGAAAGTTCGTTTCTGCAAAAAGTGCGACGCCGTTGTTGCTGAAACCCCGTATTCCAAGAAAAGTTAATGCAGGTAGACAGTCATGACGCCTAGACTCTTAGAAAAATACAACACGCAAATTATCTCCGACTTGGAAACCAAGCTCGGAAAGAAAAATATTCACTCGGTTCCGAAACTCCAGAAGATCGTAGTGAATATGGGCGTTGGAAGCGCTATCCAAGATAAGAAATACTTGGAAGAAGCTCTCGACGTTTTGACGATCATCACCGGTCAAAAACCGATCGTGACGACGGCTCGCCGTTCTATCGCCGGTTTCCGCCTTCGTGAAGGCATGAACATCGGCTGCAAAGTCACGCTTCGCGGCGCGCGCATGTACGAGTTCATGGATCGACTTATCTCGATCGTTCTTCCTCGTGTTCGCGACTTCCGCGGTCTGAATCCCAACAGTTTCGACAAACGCGGTAATTACAACCTCGGACTTGCCGAACAGTTGGTCTTCCCGGAACTTAATCCGGACAAATACACGAAGAGCCAGGGTATGAACATTACGTTCGTCACTAACGTTGATAGCGACGACGACGCTCGCGAACTTCTTCGCGCGTTTGGCATGCCTTTCAAAACCGGTAAAGAAGAACGATAATCGCTGAAAAGGTAAACGATAATTATGGCTAGTAAAGCAAAAATCAATAAGGCGAATCGGGAGCCGAAGTTCAGCACTCGTCGCGAAAATCGTTGCAAGATTTGCGGTCGTCCGCGCGCGGTATATCGCAAATTCGGGCTCTGCCGTATTTGCTTCCGTGAATTGGCGAATCAAGGCCTGATTCCGGGCGTTCAAAAAGCGAGTTGGTAGTAAAAGGAGAACAGAAACATGATGACCGATCCCATTGCCGATATGTTGACCCGTATCCGCAACGCTATGAAAGTCGAACACGAAACGTTGGACGTTCCCTTTTCCAAACTCAAGCTCGGCGTCGTCGACGTTCTGAAGCGCGAAGGTTATATCTGGAACTACGAAGTTATTGAAGGCAAGCCTTGCAATACGATTCGTATCCAGCTCAAATACAGCACGAGCGGCGAACGCGTAATCCAGTCGATTCGCAAAATCAGCAAGCCCGGCCGCCGCTGCTATTGCGGCCCCAAGGATCTGCAACCGGTTCTCAACGGGCTTGGAATCAGCATTTTGAGCACGAACAAGGGCGTTGTCAGCGATCGTGAAGCCCGCGAACAGAATGTTGGCGGCGAAGTTCTTTGCGAAATCTGGTGATAACGATCCAATAGTAATCAACCGTTGCGAGCGATTTTTTGAAAGAAACTGAACTTGCAACGGTTGACGAGTTTTTAAAATAAGCTAAATTTTAATCCGCGTGTCGCGACGGAGGCGTCGATTCGATAGAGTCTTCGCGTTCACGAGCGCCGCGCGAGGCGTCGCGCGTTTCGTAAGGCGCGCCCGGTTCCCGAACAAGACGTTAGTCCCATTTTGTTTTCCGACAATGATGGCATTGATTTTGCGGGGCGAGGGGCGGTATGCGCGTCAAAGCGCCGATTCTCTCTGTTGGAAGTAGCGCGAGTCAGCCGTAAGGCATGACTTGCCTACGAAGAGAATAGGCGTGAAAACGTCTGAAATAAAGATTGCTGAATTAAGTTAACACATTTCAGAAACAAAGGTTAAACGAACATGTCCAGAATTGGAAAGAAACCGGTTGCGATCCCGAGCGGAGTCACCGTTGAGATCAAAAACGACCGTGAGCTCACCGTCAAGGGCCCTAAGGGCGAATTGACGCAGTCGTTTCGTCCTGAAGTTGCCATTAAACAGGACGGCGACACTTTGAAGGTCGAGCAGTTGTACGACACGCGCGTTGCTAACGCTATGCACGGTCTTACCCGAGCGCTTGTCCAGAACATGGTGACGGGCGTTTCCCAAGGGTATGAAAAGAAGTTAGAGATCTTCGGCACGGGCTATCTTGCGGCCCTCGCCGGCGACGTTCTTCAGGTCCGCGTCGGTTTCGCGAACGAAATTCACAAGAAGATTCCGGCCGGTCTCACCGTTAAATGTCCCGACGCGCAACACGTTTCGATCAGCGGTTGCGACAAGCAGCTTGTCGGCGAATTCGCAGCGGAAGTCCGCGCGATTAAGAAGGCTGAGCCTTACTTGGGCAAGGGCATCAAGTACGAAGGCGAAGTCATTCGTCGCAAGGAAAGCAAGGCCGCCGGTAAGAAATAGTACCTGCGCGTTTTGACGTAGCCTTTTGGTACGATCGGCTTTTAATTTGCGGATTGGTTTCATTCGTCAGTTCGGTCGACCGTTTGGCTCAAATTGCATAAAATCATAAAATAGAATATTTTCGGGTAATAACGTGAATAAACAACTTCGCCTGAACAAACAGCGCAAGACCCGCAAACTCCGAGTCTCTAACGCCGTTAAAAGAAACAGCACTCGTCCGCGACTTTGTGTTTTCCGCAGTTCGCGACATATCAGCGCCCAAGTTGTCGACGATTCCGTAGGGAAGACGTTGGCGAGCGCGAGCACTTATGAAAAAGATTTCCGCGATTCGAATTCGAACGGCGGAAACGTCGCCGCCGCGGCTCTTGTCGGCAAAAAGATTGCAGAGCGCGCTTTGGCCGCTGGAGTTACCTCCGTTGCTTTCGACCGTAAGGGTTATCAGTATCACGGACGCGTCGCCGCTCTCGCAGACGCCGCGCGCGACGCCGGTTTGGATATTGGAGCCAAGGCGGAATGACGGTTTGAGCCGAATCTTAACGTTCGGCCTGCCTGGAAACGGCGATTGCGCCGTATCGTAAACCAAGAATAGATCCCAAATAAGAATATATTGAAGAAATGTCCGATAACAATCATGAAAGCGGCGAAGGTCTGACCGACAAGGTCGTAAAGATTCGTCGATGCGCGGCGGTCGTCAAGGGCGGACGTCGTTTCAGTTTCACTGCTCTGGTCGTCGTTGGCGACGGTAAAGGCAAGGTTGCTTGGGGTTATGGTAAAGCTAACGAAGTCCCGCCGGCCGTTAATAAAGCGGTCCAAGACGGAACGCGCAAGTTGGCTTCGGTTTGTCTTGACAATTCCACGATTCCTCACGTCGTTGAAGGCCGTTTCGGCGCCTCTCGCGTGAAGCTCGTTCCGGCCGGTCCCGGTACCGGCGTTATCGCCGGCGCCGCCGTTCGCGCCGTCTGCGAAGCCGCTGGAATTTCCGACATTCTTACGAAGTCTTATGGCAGCCCCAATCCCACGAATTTGGTGAAGGCGACGATCGACGCGCTGAGTCAGCTTCGTTCCAAGTCCCAAATCGAGAACCTCCGAGGAGTTAAACTCTAATGAATATCAATACTGTCAACGAAGGCGTTTGCAAAAACGTCCGTAAAGATCGTGTTGGCCGCGGTCCTGGTTCCGGTAACGGCAAGACGGCCGGTCGAGGTATGAACGGTCAAAAGTCTCGCGCTGGTTTCTCGATGCTTCCGACGTTCGAAGGCGGTCAGTTGCCGCTCGCTCGCCGCATTCCTAAGCGCGGTTTCAATAATAAACGTTTCGCCGACGTAGTCGAAAGCGTCTCTTTGAAGACGGTTGTTCGTAAATTCGACGCGTCCGTTGAAATCACGCCAGAAGTACTCGAAGAAAGAGGCCTGATTTCCAGCGCGAAATCGATTGTCAAGCTCATCGGCGCCGAAGAACTCTCCGGCGCGTTCAAATTCAAGGTTCACCGCGTTTCTGAAGGCGCGAAAGCGGCCGTCGAAAAGGCTGGAGGATCCATTGAAATTCTGCCCGGTAAAAAGCCGGTCGTTAAGAACAAGATGGGCTCGAAGAAGGCGAAGAAGGCCGCGTGAGTCTGAGCGTCGATTTAAAGCGTTTCGTTGTGCGTTCAGCGCGTGGCAGTTAAGCTTATAGCGCGTAGCTTGGCGAAGTCGTTTTATCTTGAATTTAAATCGTTCGGTTTGACGCGTTCGACCGAACGATTTTTTTGTCAGACGCGACCGGTCCGTTTGAAGTAGAAATCGGTCGAGCAAAAAGTTTGTTTTTTAGCGAATCTACGCGAGTTATAACAAAGGTAGCCTTGCGGAAAAGCAAATTTTTCATAAAATACGTCTGTTTTGTTCCTTCTCTGTGCTTTGCATAGGGAGAGGCCGGATCGGAGCTCTGTTGACGTCAACGGCGCGTCCGATTTAGCCGACGGTTGTAACGGCGGCGAGAGCGACGTCAAACGGCGCGTTACGCGTGGCGTTCTCGACGCATGTGTGCGGCGATAGGTATTTACTTTATCTGACTTAGCCCGTCCGTTTTGAGCGGACGGCGACGTCTCAATGACTTTGTGAATCGAAAGGACAGCGATCGTTCGCGAGTTCGTTTGGCTGGCGAGGCGTAGCGCTTTCGTGAAGCGATTAGTTGTTGATTAAGTCGAGGATCCGTAATGATTGAAAAAATTAGGACAATGTTCTCAATCACTGAATTGAGAAAGAAGATATTGCTGACGATTGGGCTTTTGGCCGTATACCGTCTCGGATGGAACATATTCCTTCCGATGGTCGACAGTCAGGGTATGCAGACTGCTCTCACGAGCAACGCCGGATTCGGCGACCTCCTTAATCAGGTCGCTGTCTTTTCCGGCACGCAGCTCGACCAAATGACAATTTTTGGTCTTGGTATTATGCCCTACATCTCGGCGTCCATTATCTTCCAGCTTTTGGCGACCGTTTACGAACCGCTTGAAAAGTTGCAGAAAGAAGGGGAAGCCGGGCGTAAGAAGATCAACGAATACACCCGTTACGCTACGATTCTGATTTGTATTATTCAGTCGATGGCGTATCTTTCCATGTTGAACGCGCAAGCGGAAAGTCAAATGCTTTCGAACGGTTATCAAACGATGTTCCTTTCGTCGTGCGTTACGGAGCAGGGGCACCTTACCTTCGCTTGGTACTGGCTGGCGATCCTCATTATGACGACCGGAACCGCGTTCCTCATGTGGTTGGGCGAGCAGATCGACGAATACGGTATCGGCAACGGTATCAGTTTGTTGATTATGGCCGGTATTCTGGCGCGCGCGCCGGGCGCCGTCATGCAGCTCATCAAGAGCGCGACGAGCGACGGCGGTTTCAAGATGGGCGGTCAGTTCGGTATTGAAACGCTCCTCTTCCTGTGCTTGCTCTTCTTCGTCGTTGTTTTGGCGGTCGTTTTTGTCACCAAGGGACAGCGCCGTATTCCTACGCAAAGCGCCAAGCACGTTCGCGGCCGTCAGGTATTTGGCGGCAACCGTCAGTACCTTCCGCTTCGCGTCAATCAGGCGGGCGTTATGCCGATCATCTTCGCGAGCAGTTTGCTGCTCTTCCCGCAATTCATCTTTGCGTACCTGGCCGGTAATCTTGCTTCCGACGCTCCGCAATGGTGGATTGGATTTGTTCGCGGCGGGAACGAGATCTTCGGCGGCAGCCGTTCGTTCTGGTATGTTATTATGTACGTTGCATTGATCTACTTCTTCTGCTATTTCTGGACTGCGGTAACGTTCAATCCGAAAGATATGGCGGAGAACCTGAAGAATCACGGAACGTTCATTCAAGGATACCGTCCGGGCAGCAGCACCGCGAATTATCTCGAAAAGGTTATGCTCCGTATTACGTACGTTGGAGCGTCCTTCCTCGCGATTATCGCGATTGTTCCGATGTTGATTACGAATTCGCTCAATGTGAATTACAGCCTTGCCAGCTTCTTCGGCGGCACGAGCTTGTTAATTGCCGTGAGCGTAATTCTTGATTTGGTCGACAAGATCGACGCGCACCTCATTATGCGCAATTACAAGAGCTTGCTTGAAAACTAGTTTGAACAGAAGACGCTTCTGTCTCTGAACGGAAGTTGCGTCTTCCTTGCAAACGTCGGCGTTCCAACGCGTTTGACACGCGTTGGCGCGCCTTTTGTCTTTGTTTTCAGTAAACGTACTCGCCTCTTGGCGATAATATTAGGATTCAAAATGAGAGTAGTATTTGTTGGACCTCCGGGAGCCGGTAAAGGGACCCAGGCAGAAAATATCGTTCGCGATTATGGTCTCTATCATCTTTCCACGGGCGACGCTCTTCGCGCTGCTGTTAAAGCTCAGACCCCGATTGGGATCAAGGCGGACGGATACATGAAGAGCGGCGCGCTCGTACCGGATGAAGTTGTGGTCGGCGTAGTTGTCGACGCCCTTGAAGGGGAACAGGCTAAGGCTGGGTGTCTGCTTGACGGTTTTCCGCGCACGATTCCTCAGGCGGAAGCGCTCGATAAGATATTGGCGGAAAAGAACGCGGCATTAGACGTCGTGCTTGAACTTGCGGTTCCTGACGAAGAGCTTTTTAAGAGACTTGCCTCCCGCGGTCGCGCCGACGACAATCCCGACGTCATTAAGCAGCGTTTGGTCGCCTATCACAACCAGACGGAGCCCCTCGTCGGTTACTATACGAAATCGGGTATTCTCCGTAAGATCGACGGTCTTGGAACGATCGACGAGATTTACGCGCGAATCAAGGCGGTTCTTGACGAATACAAATGATTTCGCCGCCAGTCTGACGTAACGACTAAGCTCCCTCTTTCTTTGTAAACAGTCGAGGGAGCTTGCCTGACGCGCGCGTTTTTCTTTTCAGACGCGCGCGGCGTTTCTGGCTTTTGATATTAAAAACAGGGAGGCGAAGATACAATCGTTACGAATTGAGAAGTCTCGCCTTTTGCGCCGTCTTTCTCGAACGTAAAGCGCACGGTTGCCTTTTCTCTCATTTTAAGCGTCAAGAAAGCGCTCTGAATTCCTCAACTTAAAGCTGAGCTATCGTGTTAAGGCGGAGCGTTTTTGCTATGTAAGATCGGACGAGTTGAATAAACGCGCCGTTCTTTGGGAAGGATGCGACATTGTTTTCCTTAAAGACTGAAAAAGACATTTGGAAAATGCGTAAAGCGGGGTTGCTCACCTGGAGCGCCCACGAACTTGTGCGCAAGATTATTCATGCCGGTATGACGACGCGCGAACTCGACGCGGAAGTTGAAAAACTGTTCGTGCGTAATTACGCAGTAGGCATGTTCAAAGGGGTGCCCGGACGCGTCCCATTCCCGAACGTTTCCTGCATTTCCATTAACGAGCAGGTCGTTCACGGGATACCGGGGGACCGCGTTATTCAAGACGGCGATATTGTAAGCGTCGATCTCGGTTGCAAGATAGACGGTTGGTGCGGCGATTCCGCGTATTCGAGCTTGGTCGGCAACGTTTCAGACGAGGCGAAAAAGCTCGTTCTGACGACGCGCGAAACTCTTTGGCTTGCCATTGAGAAACTTAAGACGGCGCGCTATTGGAGCGACGTTGCGCGCGAGATGCAGAAGTACGTTCGCGAGCGCGGTTTTTCCGTGGTCGAGTCTTTTGTGGGACACGGCATCGGTCGGACGATGCACGAAGAGCCGCAGGTGCCGAATTTTGTTTACGAAGAATTTGTGCGCCGCGAGGATTTTCAAATCAAGCCCGGCTTGGTCATTGCGATAGAACCGATGGTCAACGCAGGAGGCAAACGCGTAAAACAGTTGCACGACTTTTGGACCATAGTTACGGCTGACGGTTCGCTTAGCGCTCACGAGGAGCATACGGTCGGCATGCTGAAAACAGGACCTCTCGTTCTGACCGGCCCTCCGGAAACAGAAGACGAGCGGAAATTGGTCGAAGAATTTTTCGAGCGGTATGAGACGAATAAGTGATATTTTTATGTTATTTGACTTTTTTAGTTAAAGTTTGAGAAAATTTTTATTCGCCCCCTTGTACCCTACGTCCGGAAGGATATAATCCACGATAATCGACTATTAGCGGTACGCCATCGTTTTGTGGCGTTTCGCTTCAGTGTAAAGGAAGGTTTGATATGAAAGTTCAAGCTAGTGTTAAACGAATTTGCGAGAACTGCAAAATCGTTAAACGTAAGGGCAAGGTCTACGTTATTTGCGTCAATCCTCGACACAAGCAGCGTCAAGGCTGAGCATGATCGCGACTGACGTGTTCGAGGCGGAAGACGACGAATCGGGTAATGTTTTAAACGCCTCCCCGTCAGTGTAAGCAGCTATCGGCGCGTAAGCGCCTGTTAGCGTATTTAACAGTTTTAATAGGAGAAAATAGATGCCTCGTTTATTGGGCGTTGACATTCCGAATAATCGTCCTACGGCGATCTCGCTGACGTACCTTTACGGCGTCGGCACGCAAATCGCGAGCGAACTTTGCAGAAAGGCTGGCGTTGATCCGACCGTTCGTGCGAAGGATCTCAAAGAGGACGAAATCGCGCGTCTTGCCGCTCTGCTCGATAACGACTACGTTGTCGAAGGGCAGCTTCGCCGCCAAGTTAATCAAAATATTGCCCGTCTTCGCGAAATTGGTTGTTATCGCGGAATCCGCCATCGAAAAGGTCTCCCCGTTCGCGGTCAACGTACGAAAACCAACGCTCGTACGCGCAAAGGCGTTAAAAAGACCGTCGCCGGTAAGAAGGGCGTTAAGGACCGTTGATAGACGTTTGTCCGCGTACGCGCCGCTCGTTTGCAGCGCGTGTTGACGATCGTCTTTTGCGCGGCGAAGTCCGCGAAAAAATATCGGTTCTTTTTCGGATTATTTCGAAGTTTGTTTGTTTCGTCTTAACGTTATAGAATAAGTCCGTTAGACGAACGAAATTGGAGATTAGAAGTGGCTAAGGTTTCGAAGAAACGTAAGATCAAGAGAAACGTCGCCAGCGGCGTCGCACACATCAAGGTTAGTTTTAACAACACGAATGTGACGATCACCGACATGAAAGGCGACACGCTTTGCTGGGCTACCGCCGGCACTAGCGGGTTCAAGGGCAGTCGTAAGAGCACGCCGTTTGCCGGGCAAATGGCCGCTCAGCAGGCCGCCGATAAAGCGAAGAAGTTCGGTATGAAAGAAGTCGACGTTCGCGTCAAGGGGCCGGGCAGCGGTCGCGATATGGCGATCACCGCGCTCGCTCAGGCCGGTTTGACGGTCAAGACGATCGAAGACGTTACCCCGTTGCCGCACAACGGATGCCGTCCTCCTAAGCGTCGCCGTGTCTGAATCGTGAACAAGACGCATAAAACAGCGAGTGTGTGGGGAACGCGCCAAATTGGTTTTAGCGACGCGTGTACGGCGGCGGATAGAGCCGTCTTTAGCGTTTAGGAAAACGTTACCTCCCCGATAAGCGTCTATATAAGTCAGAATAACATACCGAAAATAGAATAATTGGAGCAAAAAATGGCTCGTACTTTAGGCCCCGTCTGCAAAAGATGCCGTCGTGAAGGCATGAAGCTCTTTCTGAAGGGCTCCCGTTGCGACTCTAAGGCTTGCCCCTTTGAAAAAGTTGGATCGAACAAAAAACCGTTGCCTCCTGGCATGCACGGTTTTAAACGCGGCAAGTTGACCGAATACGGCGAACAGCTTCGTGAAAAGCAGAAGGTTAAGACGTATTACGGCGTTCTTGAAGCTCAATTCCGTAAGTACTATGAAGCTGCGGAACGTTCTAAGGGCAACACCGGACAGAATCTCATGTCGTTGCTTGAGCGTCGCCTTGACAATGTGGTTTACCGTTTGGGATTTGCCGTCTCCCGCGCGCAGGCTCGTCAGCTTATCGCTCACGGACATATCTGCGTGAACCAGCGCCGTCTTGACGTTCCCAGCTATCTGGTTCGTCCGGGCGACGTCGTCTCCCTCAAAGTCTACAAGCGCGAAGGCAATAAGGCGAAACGGCCCGGTCCGCGAGAAATCGTCGACGTCGCTCTTGACGCCGCTAAGTCCCGTGAACTTCCCGATTACCTTTCTCTTAATGCTGGCGAAGTCCCGAGCGGCGTCGTTATGCGTTATCCGCTCTTCGACGACGTTTCGTTGCCGGTCAATCCGCAGCTCATCGTCGAACTTTGCTCGAAGTAAGGTCATACGTGAACCGACGGCGTATTTTGTCCGTCTGTGTTTGAATTTGGCCGCCGCGCGACGTATGGAAGCGTCTGACTTTTTACACGTTGCGTTTTGTCGAGTTTTTGTTAAAGAACGCCAACTTACCATGGAGCGAACTGTAGCATGAGAATAAATTGGAGAGGATTGGAACTGCCCAGTAAAGTTGTAACCGAAGAATGCAACGAAACTTACGGGAAGTTCGTCGTCGAACCTTTTGAGAGAGGGTTTGGCGTTACGGTAGGCAACAGTCTTCGACGGGTTCTTTTGTCGAGCTTGGAAGGCAGCGCAGTTACGAAGATGAAGCTTCGCGGCGTTAACCTTGAATTCACGACCATTGAGGGCGTGATGGAAGACGTTACCGAAATCGTCTTGAACGTAAAGTCTCTTATCGTTCGCTCTCACGACGAAAAACCGCACGTGATTCGTATTGAAACGAACAAAGAAGGCGAAATTAAAGGTTCCGACGTCGAACCCGACGCCATGGTTGACGTTATCAATCCGGATCACGTCATCGCGAATCTTTCGAAGGCCGTGCCTTTCAGCCTTGAAATGGTCGTTGAAAACGGTCGCGGCTACGTTCCCGCGACGGAGCAGTCTTCCTATCGCGATCGCAACGAAGACGTTGGGCATATCCCGCTTGACGCTTCTTTTAGCCCGGTCATTAAAGTCCAATACAACGTGGAAGAAACCCGCGTTGGACAGCGGACGAACTACGAGCGTTTGGTTCTCCAGATCTGGACCGACGGTTCGGTTGATCCGCAAATGGCTCTCGTCGAGGCTTCTAAGATTTTGCGCAAGCACCTGAACCCGTTCATTCAATACGATCGAACCGAAGGTTCCGTTTTCACGCGCGCTAAGGTAGACGGCGGGTCCGGGCTTGATCCTTTGCTGGAAGAGAAACTCAACAAGACTTTGGACGATCTGAAACTTTCCGTTCGTTCGAGGAATTGCTTGGACAGCCAGAACGTTCATACCGTTCGGGATCTCGTTCAGTATACGGAAGACAGTCTCCTGGAACTTCGCAATTTTGGCGAGACTTCGTTGAACGAAGTCAAGGAGAAGTTGGCAGAACTCGGCAGCCAGATTCATCTCGGCATGCGGCTTCAGTCCCCGTCTAACGGACAGAATGCGAAATATTGACACACGAACAAAATTTTAAGATAAAGATATAGTACAATGCGACATAGAAGAATTGGAAAGAAATTTGGGCGTAACCCGAAAAACCAACGCGCGCTTCTGAAAAGCCTTGCGATCGCGCTGATCATGACCGAACGCGAACCCGAAGATTTCGATTCGGAAAAGCAAGCTCCGAAGAAGGCTGGTCGTATCATTACGACGCTTCCGAAGGCGAAGGAGCTTCGTCCTTATATCGAAAAGCTCGTAACAAAGGCCGTCAGAGCTCAGAAATCGATCGACGAAGCCGCCGCGCTTGCGTGTTCCGCCGATAAGAAGACCGAAGAGTGGAAGGCTTGGCGTTCCGGCGAAGGATGGAAGAACTGGGTTAAGGCCAGCGCTCCCGCCGTTGCTGCGCGTCGCGCCGTTTACGCGAAACTTGGTTCGCGTGAATGCGTTTCATTGCTCTTCGATAAGATTGCTCCCCGTTATGTCGACCGTCAGGGTGGCTATACCCGGATTCTGAAGCTCGCTACTCCGCGTCTTGGCGACGCCGGTAAACGCGCGATCATCGAATTCGTCGGCGAAAGCGAATACCGCAATTCCAAAGCCTCTTCGGCTCTTCCGACCGTTGAAGAGTGATTGAGGTTGGTTTAGACAGTCTTATTGCGCTTCCTGCGCGGTAAGAACGGATATAAAAACGACGCCTTTTGGAGGCGTCGTTTTTTTTGGGGGGGCGGTTCTAAAATCTCGTTTAATCTTTCTTTTAATTTGTTTGCTTTTCGCTATAATATCTCTCATGCCAAACGATCGTTTCGATTATACCGAAGCGCTTCACAGACTGTGTCGCGACATATGCCGTAAATTAAGCGAATTCCGCAATATAGACACGGAACTAATCGGCTATTCTTTTTCCCTTGCGAGAAATACAGCCACCCGAGTTGGCGGTTGGGCGTCTGTGACCCCGCTCAGGTTTGAGAATGGCTCTTCTGTTACGGTTAAGGAACGCCTTCGCAGAACGATCGACCAGTCAGGAAAGCCAGCGATACTCAGAGTGCGGATGTATTACAAAACTCCGATCGTTTACAGCCTCGACGGCCGCGAGCTCCTTTATATTTTTGACGTGATGGCGCCCCGTTTCCTCAATCTTTCGGTAACGGAAAAGATTAATACCGTCATGCATGAGCTCTATCATATTGATCCGCGGTTCAACGGTGACGTCCGGCGCTTCCCGGGGCATAACTGGCAGCATGGGAATATGAAGGCTTATGAAGCCAAGGCGGCAAGCTTGGGCAGACAGTGGTTGGCGACAGAGCCCGATCCGAGACTGTATGATTTTTTGAAGTACAACGCCGAGGAACTTCGCGCCAAATATACTCGAATTGTTGGAGCGAAATTTCGTAAGATTCCATTGGTGCCAATTACTGAGGAAGAAGCGTTCCGTTTGGAGCCCGGTTTAAGGATTTGATAATTACCTCGCAAAACTGTCTAGGAGTAGAAGTATGAGCGTACGGCGGGCCAATTTGCGTCAAACAAGACGTGACTTTATTCAGACGGCGTTATTTGCGCCGAGCGTTCTGTCGATTTTGGGGGATTCGTTATGCTTTGCCGAAGATATTAAGCCTGGCGTTTCCGAACCGAGCGTTGAAGAGACTCTTGCCGCGATTAAGGCAATGAACGCGACTTCCGCGTCGAACGTTACGCCAGAACGGCTTGCGGCTTTCGCCACAATGCAGCGCTCGGTCGATCGCCTTCGCTCGAGCGAATTCGGCGAATATTTCAAATCGGACGCCGAGACCGCAAAGAGATGGGAAGAGGATCGCGGCGTTTTACGGTTTCTCAACGCTTCGTTTGACAAAGTTCTGACAGAGGTTCGCGAGACAAAAGTTGCGGAAGGGCGCGTCGCGCTTTGGCAAGTTTACAATATGGGCTATTTGGTAAAAACGCCGACTCAGACCTTTGCCGTTGATATTAAGCACCGCCGCGCGCCCGAGCTAGCGCCGCTCGTCGACTTTTTGCTTGTTACCCATAAACATGGCGATCACTATACTAACGAGTTTTGCGACGCAGTCGCTGCGGCCGGTAAACCGGTGGTCTCCAATTTTATTGACAACGAATGGAAGACGCCTGTCGAAGGACGGGAGTACAAATTTGGCGATTGTAGAATTAAAACGCAACTCGTCGATCATAACGCCAGGCTTATTAAGTTTGTCGCTACCTATGAAATTGATTGTGGTGCGAAATCGGGGAATTGCGTCATTTTTCACGTAGGCGACGCGTGCAACGTAGAACAGATTAAATCGACGGCGCCCGTCGATGTTTTTATTCCCCATCTTGCCGTCGGATTGGACGTTCCTAAGGCTGTGAACACGACGCTTTGTCCGAAGGTAACGCTCCTTTCGCATATCCTCGAATTGGGGCATTTGATAGACAAGTGGCGTTGGTCTTACGAATATGGCTTTAACGTCTGTAAGAAATGCGCAAACGACTCCGTTCTTTTGCCGGTATGGGGCGAAAAGTACGAGTTCTGTCGTTAAAAAGCCGCTTATTATCGGAAGTTAGGTACGGGATAGAAATGAGCGATAGATTTGAACCTGACGCGTCGATCGACTTGCACGGCCGTCGGCCTGACGCCGCGATGGAGTTGTTGCGGCAAACGGTTTCTTCGGGCAAGTACCGCGGGAAGACTTTGGAAGTTGTTCACGGTCAAGGAAGAGGAATTTTGCGCGAACAGGTGCGCAATTGGGCCAGTTCATCGCCGCTTGTTAAGAAGTACTGGGCGGGCGAGGACGTTTTTATGCCCGGCGGCGGGGGCGTGACCGTTCTGTTCCTTTAGTTAGGCTTGACTGCGATTCAACCTGCCGACTCCTAACGACTCGATTGTTTCAACTCCGATTTTTTGGTTTCTAACGATTGATTTTGTGAAAATCCCAAAAAAGAAGGTTGATTGAACGATATTTAGTTGACGAGTATACCTTGACCGGATTATACTGGTAAAGAGCGACTTTGCGCGTTCGACGTTTTTTAGAGGCTGCGTCCGCGCGAAGTTGCGACCGTATTATTCGAATACAATCGGCACTGAATTGAGCGTAAAAATGACAATCAAGTTTATGAATAGAATTGCGCAAGGTCTTGCGCGAGATCGACGCGTTTTGGCGTCGACCCTTGTTGTTTGCGTTTCCATGTTTCTCGTTGGGAATGCTATGAATCTTTACGCGCAAGGGAACGGGGCCGCTACAATGCGCACGATTCCCACGTTTATCGGTTATGAAGAGACGTTTCAGTGGAGCGACGTGCCGGAGATTCTGGCCCAAGGGACCGACTCCGACCAAGCGATGGAGTATTCTTGGGCGAGCGACCTCTTCTTTCAGAAGGAAATCTGGCAGCTTCAGTTCAGCTATAAGAACATTCGCACGATCGACGTCAATTTTCCGACGAAAGACGGCAAAACGGTAACGAAGCGCGTTTGGTACTTGATATATTCCGTTAAAAATACGGGCGTTCGCCTTGCGGCTGAAGTTGACGCTGAGCACAAAGCCGACGTCTCTCAGAAGGTTTTGAATCCAAAAGAAGATTCCGCAACCGCCGGTTCGGAAGTTGCCGGCGACGTCTTTGAATTTCCGTTTAACAATTTGAAGGGCGTGTACAAGCCTGTTACGCGCGATTATGGCGACAAGCCGGAGGAAGGTTCGATTAAGTTCGTTCCGCGTTTTGTTTTTGCTTCTTCTTCGATTCAGGAGCGTCTCGTCTATGAACGAAAGGCCGACGGTCTCTTCTACGGTCAGAATCGCGGCGCTGAAGAAGGCGTATATTACGACCAGTTCCTGCCTCTTGCCATGACGCAGATCGTTAAGAAAGAAGCTCGGGAAGGTCAGGAATTCGTCGATTCCGTTCGTATGGCTGGCCTTTCCATTAAACCCGGTCAGACCGTTTGGGGAGTCGCAACCTGGGTCGACGTTGATCCCCGTATCGATAAATTTTCCATCTATATCAGCGGTCTGACTAACGCGCTTCGTTGGGAAATTTCCGAAGACGAATCGTCTGAAGACGAAACGCAAGTTGGCGCGGGGCGCGACGTTATGCGCAAGGTTCTTAAGCTCAACTTCTTTAATCCCGGCGACGAAACCCACCGTGGCGGCAAAGAAATTTACAATAATTTGCCGGGGGAACTTGACTATCAGTGGGTTTACCTGTAAAATACGCGGAAACATTTTTGCGTCGGAGACGTTCGACTCTCTGTTTACCTTCCGCGTCTCTCGCGTAAGAGCGTGAGTTTGAGTGTGTGAACGTCGGACTTAGGCGGTTTCGTTCGCAGGTAGAGCGAAGCAGACGACGCTCCTCAAAAGGATTAAAGTCGACCGTCGCGAGCGCTGAGGGCTACGCCTTGGTAAGCGGCGAAGCAGACGACGCGACGGTTCCGTTTTGAGATAAGAAACAGCAGTTTTTTTTGTAACACTGAAGGCAGTACAATGGCTCACAAGAAAGGTCAAGGTTCCAGCCGCAACGGTCGCGACTCGAACGGACAACGCCGCGGCGTTAAAGTTTATGGCGGTCAGACGGTTCAACCGGGTAGTATTATTGTTCGTCAATGCGGAACTCGTTTCCGACCTGGCAAAGGCGTCGGTCTTGGAAACGACTATACGATCTATTCGTTGATCGACGGCGTTGTTACGTTCGATCAGGAAGGTCGCCGCGTCAACGTTTTCGAAAAGGCTAACGCGTGATTTCACGCGTGGACTGATCGAAAAGTCCGACGGTTTCCAAAGGGGACGGCAATTTGCCGCCCCCTTTTTTTAACTGTGCGTCAAGGTCTTCGGTTTGCGGCGCAGACAGAAGCGGCTGTTTATACGACGCGTATGCGCGCAAGCGCACGTTTGAAAGTACAGAAGGAATCACTATGTTTGTCGATGAGGCGTCAATTGAAGTAGTCGGCGGCAAGGGCGGCGACGGATGCGCAAGCTTTCGACGTGAAAAGTATGTGCCGCGCGGAGGGCCGGACGGCGGCGACGGCGGTCGTGGCGGCGACGTAGTTCTTCGCGCTAACCGTAATGTCGCGAGTCTGCTCCACCTTGCGAATCAGCGAACGTGGAAGGCGGAGAACGGCGAACAGGGCGGTTCGTCTCAATGTCACGGTCGCAGCGGCAAAGATTTAATTATCGAGACTCCGGTCGGCACGATGGTCTTTGACGAGAAGCACAACCTTCTTCTCAAAGATCTTAAAGAAGACGGCGAAGAGTTTATTGTCGCGCGCGGCGGATTTGGCGGCAAGGGAAACGTCCGATTTAAGTCGGCGATTTTGCGCTCTCCCACGACCGCCACGCCGGGCGAAAAGGGACAGGTACGCGAGATTCGTCTTGAGTTGCGTATGATTGCCGACGTAGGGCTGGTTGGCAAACCAAACGCCGGTAAGAGCACGCTATTGAGCCGACTTACAAAGGCTAAGCCGAAAATCGCTTCTTATCCTTTTACGACGATGACCCCCCATTTGGGCTTGGCGCAAATCGGTCACAATCGGGGATTCGTTATAGCAGATATCCCCGGCTTGATTGAAGGAGCAAGTCAGGGGGTAGGGCTCGGACACGATTTTCTGCGTCATATTCAGCGCGCAGGAGCTCTTTTACACTTAGTCGAGCCCGCGCCGTTGGATGGAACCGATCCGATTCAGAATTATCTGGCCATTCGGCATGAACTGGAAGAATTCGACGAGGAGTTGGCGAAACGCGTCGAGATCGTCGCCGTTACGAAAAAAGATCTGCCCGAAGCCGAAGCGACGCGCAAACGTTTTGCCGACGAGTTGAATATCGACGCGTTCCTTATCTCTGCGGTAACCGGCGACGGCCTTAAAGAATTGGTTGAAAAGATCGACCAAATCCTTAAACCGAAAACGCGTTGGTAAACGTCTAAGTTAAAGGAACGAACGTTTATTCCCTCATTTTCGTTCCTCTGTTCGCGATTGGAAACGTGGCGCGTTATTTTGTAAATTTGGGAAATTTGTTTGTTGCTAACGTCCAGTATTTCGTTATAATTATTACAGTTTCCCCTTGTTTCTCCCGCGGCCGTTTTTTGACGGACGCGGGCAAAGTTTGGGCGACTAACGCGAACGGCGTTCGTCCAACGCTTTCGCAAGACGTTTTTCTGAGGAGCGTTTTAATATGCCTTTGTTGACGATCGGTTCCGCCGCCTACGATACGCTTGAGACGCCGTACGGATTTCGCGACAGATCGTTGGGCGGGTCCGGCGTTTACGCATCCTTTGCCGCAAGTTTCTTTACAGAATCGCGCCTTATTGGCGTTGTTGGCGGCGATTGGAAGCCGGAATATTCCGGGTTGCTGCGTTCGCGCGGCGTAGATCTTGACGGGCTTGAAACGCGTCCCGAGGCTAAGACGACTTACTGGTCCGGTCGCTATTTTGACGACATGAACGCTCGCGAGACCCTCTGTTTTGAGGGAAACGTGATGAGCGAGACGTATATCCCGATAGTTCCTGAATCATATAAGACCACCCCTTACGTCTTTTTAGGAAACGGATCGCCTTTAACCGATATGGCTCTTCTCGACGCTATCGAAAAGCCAAAGCTTGTCGTTGCGGACAC
>CAMNJU010000018.1 GCA_946541595.1 uncultured Planctomycetales bacterium | reverse complement strand
GGATGGACTGCGACAGAAGGAGAAATGTCTCTTAAGAACTCAATGGGGGAATCAGAAGAAGAGCTCCGTCGCCGCGCCGCTAAGTTGACTCCCATGGGGCGCATACTGGAACCGACGGAGTATAACGAAGCGCTAATTTTCTTCATGTCAGACGCGTCGGCAATGACCACAGGAAGCGTCTTGAACGTTACCGCGGGTTTCTTTTTTTAAATCATGGGTTAATCATTTCGGTTTGCGTTCAATCCGCACGGTCGATTCGTTGGGGAATAAGACAAAGATGTTGTCCGGAAACTGATTAACCGCAACTTTTTCCCGAACCGCTTGAGCTAGACGGTTCCACTCCTTTGCGCCCATGGAACCGAGAGACCAACCCATCCTCTTCCAAAGTCTCCGGAAATAACGGCGAACGATTTCGTTGGACGACTCTTGTAATGGCGTCAGCGGTATTTCTACGCCGTCATATTCCTCGTTTAAGACGTTCAGTGAACTTTCAGGGACTGCTAACGACGCTTTGCGATATTTTTCTTCTCTCTTTTGAGTTTTGTCGATTCTAGCGTCTAGTTTGATAAGTTCCTCATTGAAATATTCTTCCGTCTCATTTGCTTGTTGAGAAATGCGGAGCAGGGCGTTTTGCCATCGATTTGGAAAGATTGATTCTAAAACAGGGACGAGCTCGTTCCTAACACGATTTCGTGCATATTCCGGGGACGAATTGGACGAGTCTATGCGATAAGATTGTCCTATTTCGTTTAGGTAGTCGATAATTTCCTGTTTGCTTGCTTGAAGAAGGGGTCTTACGAGGGTCGTTGATTCGTCTACGGTTCGATACGAAGATACTCCGCGAAGACCGTCTAATCCAGTTCCACGGAAGAGTCGAAATAGCAACGTTTCGAGCTGATCGTCACGATGGTGTGCCGTTGCGACAAATCTTGCGCCGTGCTCTTTTGCCGTTTTGAATAACAGCTTGTATCTCAGGGTACGGGCCGCGCTTTCCCAGCTTCCTTGACGTTTTTCCTCCTGTTCAAGTTCGTCTAAATTGATCTGGCATGCGAGCGATTCTATATTGAGACGTTTGGAAAGATCAAGTACAAAAGCGACGTCGCCGTCTGACTCTTGGCCGCGGGATTGATGATCGACAGTGACAACCATGAGATTAGCCAGACAGCCGGCTTCTTCCGCAATATGAGACGTTGCGCAAAGGAGGGCGACGCTGTCCGCTCCTCCTGAAATCGCAAGGCATACTTTCCGTCTATTCCATTGAGCTAGCGGAAAGGCGGTAAGAATCTTCTTTTCCAGAGTCGAGATCATTTTTTCGTCGTTTCTATATAAACAAAACGCGGCGCATAAACGCTGATAGCGTTATAGCGTCGCGTTTGAAAAAGATGTGAGGTTGCGATTAATTAGCGGTTTTGCGACCGCTGGCGGAGGTTTCCTCATGTTGGTTGGCGTGGAAGTACCGTTCGCGTTCTTCGGGCGTAAACGCGTATATTTCAACCTTGAACCGTTCTGCCAAGCGTTCTTCATACTTGTGCTTCATTGCTTCTTTCCGTTCTTCCACGAGCGCTTTGCGTACGTCTTCCTGAACTTCGGAAAAACTTTTGATTCGCTCATTTTGACGTTCTATAATACGTACTATTGTCAGCGACGTATCGTCCTCGATAACTCGACTCATCGCTCCGACAGGCAACGTGTCGCTGAAAAGAGCGTTCTCAATTTCTTTTGAGCCGAGGACGCCTTTAGGCGTCCAGTCCCGATATCCGCCTTTTTCGGCAAAAGAATCTTCTGAATCAACTTTACACACCTCGGCAAATGTGGCTTCTTGATCCCTGAGAGCCGCGCTTTGAACCGCGTTTCCCATATGAGCGATTTTTTTTAGCGCCTCGTTTTTAGGACGGGAGCCGCCAAAGTAGACCGTCATGCCTTGCCAACGAACTTTTGGAGTAACACGGTAGTCGTCAAGGTGCGCTTGATAATAACGTTTGAGCTCGACAAGCGTTGGGCTGAAATCTTCTTCTCCGAGATTGTAATTGAGCCAGAGGTCGCCTAGCGTTTGCTGTAAAAAGATTCTCTTTTCCTGAGCAAAATCACTCTGTATTTCTTCTTCGAAATATTTTTCTAATTCTCTTACCGTCTTGCAATGAAAGTTTTCTTCAAGTTCAGGAAGAACCTTTTTGTCGAACTCCTTTTCAAGCTGCTTCGTTTGTTCTTCTACTTGTTCTTTTGAACAACTAACGACATAATCGTTATAAAATAAAAGTTTGCGTATATGATTGTCGAGAACTGAGGAAAAGAACGATTCGCTTGCCAAAAACTGATTCAGAATGCCTTCCTTATAGTCTTGACGAACTTTCTCGCGTTCTTCTTCCGGAACTTTCTCGATTTCCTCAAGATATTGCATATGCGCATACTTCTTAATAGTGTGCAGCACGTCTCGCCGCAAAATAGCTTCGCGTCCAACTCGGCCAAGCGTTTCTGCTCCGTCGTAATAGGTGCGTTTCGATAAGGATAAATTAGCAGAATCGACTCGAACGGAAGTCGAAAGGTCGTAGTCTTGCGCTCTGAGGTCAAACGCCTGCGACGCAATGACAATCAAGCAAAGCATTGCTACGCCAAGCGTCGGTTTTACTTTCAGACCAATCTGTAGTGAAACCGCGCGCCAAAAGGAACTCACTTTGTTTGTCGATTGATATGTCATCTCTGTATCCAAACACAGAATGAAACGAACAGCCGTTTTTAAGGGGAACGTTCCTTGCTACGTAAAAACAAGCGTCTAATTGTAATAATTTTAATTTGCACCGTGCAATAGCGTTTTGGGAGAAAAAAACTAAAAGACGTGAAAATACGAATCAAAACCTCTGTTCGCCGTTTGTGCCGAATCTTCAGATTCCGTCAGTGTTGGGTGAAAAGGAATATAAGGCCAATTTAGAATCAATCCTTTTCATACGGTTGCTATGACGTTTCTGTAGAAGTATTACGTTTTTTTCTATTATAGAAATGATAAAATGGGTTGTTTATACAAAAGGATTTGACTGGAGAATGAAACTGTATTAGAATTGAGGGCGCTGCTCTTGAAAGCCTTTGGCTATATTGAGCAAATGCATTGGATTTTCAGCAAAAAACTTTATGGTGGGTATTTCAGGAGTATGTTTTTTATGAGAAGAAATATTCTGACGAGAGCGCTTGTTGTCTGCGGTATTTTAGGGTGCTTTCTAGCGACTTCTTCCGCACAGGCTCAGTTATTGCGCAGATGGAACGGTCAGCCGTTGTTACCGCGGTTAAATCCTCGGGTAGAATCGTCCGCCGCTTTCTCAGATTCTTATTCCGGGGTGCGCCGAGCTATGTTTAACGGCGTGGATCTTTCCGGATGGACTAACGTAAAAGGCGAGGCACCAGGCGAAGGCTGGAAAGTTGAAGACGGATGTATTTTCCGTGAAAAGAACGCAGGCGATCTTTACGCTGAGGGTAAGTTTGAAAACTTTATCTGGGAGTTCGAGTTCAAACTGAGCGAGAAGGGAAACAGCGGCGTTAAATATCGATCTTGGAATTCCGACGGTTGGGGTATGGGATGTGAATACCAGATATACGACGATATTAACGACGCGAAGAATCCGCCTCGGTATCAGACAGGGGCTCTTTATGACGTTATCGTACCTCGCGAAGGCGCTCCAAAGATTAAAATGGGCGAGTTCAATAAAGGAAAAATTATTGTTCTTGGCAATCATATTGAACACTATTTGAACGACGAATTGGTCATGTCCGTCGACGTCGGTTCAAAGGAATGGAACGAAGGTGTCGAAAAGAGCAAATTTAAGGACGTCAAAGAATTCGGTACGACTACTCTAGGCCGTTTGCTATTGCAAGATCATAATTGCCAAGTTTGGTTCAGAAATATTTACATTACTGAGCTTCACCCCGATGGCGCAGACTGCGGTTGTTCCCTCTGACGAAGAGTTCGCCTTTAACTTTGGGGGTTAACCGCTCGACAATGATTTTGTTCGAGCGGTTTTTTTATGAGTTTTTTACTGTCTTTTCGAGTGGATGGATTCGACGCGCACAACAAATTTACCATCGGCAACGAATAGTTTTCCCTGTCCAATCAGCTCTCCGTCGGACCAGATTTGAATTTGATCTCTTGTCGAATCCGCCAGAGGGATAATATTGTCAGCCGCTAATTCTGACAGTTCTTTGGAGGTTAACCTAGTAGTCCCTAAACGAAGTTGACAGCGAATTTTTCTACTGGACGACGTGGAAAGAAACGTGGACTTTGGATTTTGACGCGGAGCTCCAATATGAGTCCTATTAAGATAAGGGCTAATTGCGTCTTCTACGAATTCATGAAAGCGTTCCTCGGCAACTAAGGCGGAAAAACGCTCGGCCGCACGTGAAAAGACGTCGTCAAGTCTTTTCTTTGCTCGCGAATAGTCGAAGCGCGACCGGGCGTCGGGAGAGAATTCCGCAATATTAGCCATGGTTAGAGTTTAAAAAAGAAGAGAAAAGCGTATAAACACGAATGGGGAGAATATTACGTTCTCCCCATTCTTTTAAAACTATCGTCTTACTTGGGAGTTTTCTTTTTGTCCATGTTGGACAAACATATCACACGGGGTGGTTTGAGGATTAAGCGTCCGCTCCATAATCCAACGGTTGACGTCGGCAAGAATACTGCTCATTCTTGTCTGCTCGGCATTCGCCTGCGTGGAATCTTCGTTATATTGGCGAACGAGAACCGTGAGCCCCGCCGTATGGTAAAGACGGAGCATTTGCATATCAAGCCGCGGTACGGTTGTCGACGCAGAGTCGCCGACCGTTATAAGAACCGGGAGATCCCTGAGAAAACGCCATTTACGAAATGGAGTCTTGTTGAGACTGGGTAAAGCTCCGTCGATAGACGCAACGCCCGCGAAGTAGTCCGGATTACGCATTGCCACGCGCAACGCCATTGACCCGCCGGTTCCGCGTCCGAGTAAGAAGATTCGGCGTCGATTGACGTTATACTTGGCGCAAGCTTCCGTAATTGCGTCAAAAACCAAATTTTCGGCTTCTGAGACGTCTTCGTCGTTTTCCGTCCAATTGTTACAGGGTTCTTCCCAACTTTTCTTATCGACAAGACGCCCGTTCACGAACGAACGGACAATTCTTTTTTGGAAGCTCTTTAGTCCTCGTGGAGCTACCGCGACATAATTCCGAGAAGAAATTTTAGGAGCGACTTCGACAATCTCCCGCTCAGATTTACCGGCGTCATGTAGCCAGACAATGAGCGGATATGCGTATCCCGATTCGTAATGCATCGGAGACGCCACAATGTGGGGAAAAGAATTACAACGATCTTCAGCGCTGTAACGTTCGGAAAGACTCTTGTACGTCTTCGTAAAAACTTCGGACGACGCGACAAACGGTAAGGGCTCTTGCGTGTTTACAATGGACATTTCTGTTAGGTTAACAAATGATTATTGACGACTTGCATTAGGAACGAAGACTCCTCGCTCTCTTAAAAAATCGGGTGACATCGATTCTTCAAGGCGAAGTAAGCCAACGACCGGAATGACCACACGCCGCACGCTCACAAAAGAAAACGTTTTGCGAGGGGGTTCGCACGACGCGTGCTAGTAAGGCTGTCTCTATTTGCGACTTGTAACTTTTCAAAATCGCAAACGACGCCGGGCGCGAAACGCCCTTAGCATTGTACGATAGTTTGATAAACAAGTACATTGTACTTTAAGGGAAAAATCTCAAATATCCAAAACTTTTAAATCGGCAATAAATATAATCCGCAAAGTTGTCCTGGATTGACACAAGCTTGAGATTCCCTCTGGCAAGACAGCCATGCAACTATGATAATCTAAAAGCCATTTTCCAGTCAAGAGAGATTTGCGCAGTTTGCTGCTTTTAGCGAAGTTTTGAGTTTTAGCGAGTCGTGATGAATCGATTTGGTTGATTAAAAAAAATATTTAAATTAGGTTGTTTGGTCGCGGTCAACAAGTTTGCAAAAAACGATTTGACTCGTTTTCCTTTTTTGTTTACTATGCGCTCGGGTATCGCACGATTTTTTCGAGGTTTTACGGGCAGAGTTTCTTGTTCCGGTGGAACTCGCTTGACTTGCGGCTCGATTCAAATTGGAAACTGTGAAGATTGCGTTTGATTAAGCGGTCTTTGCACTTGCGGTCGAAGAACGCCGAGTTGTGCAAGTGTGTTCATTTTGTGCGGTCCATACTATTTTGCTAGTCGAACGCGAATTTTAACGATTGTCGAGGATAGTTGTTTTTTATTAAAAAAATACAAAATAGCAAAAAAAAGAACAATTATAGAATACTAGCAGTCGATATTACCTAACAACGTCCGGTAGTGTGTCACGGGCGGATTGTCTATTGGCATGAAGCTTTGTCGAAAAGAGCTTGACATTGACGTTGAGTTCGCATTTTCCGGGCGGACGACGTATGGAGACGTCGTTTAAAGAGTTGGCGTGACCTTTTAACGTGTGTCAGTTAGACGATTGACGCGAACGTCAAGGCGCGAAATTTCAAGGAAGGATAACCATGCATTTTTCAAAGAAGCTGACGAAAAAGTCGAAAAAATGGAGAGGCGCGCTCATTTATTTGGCTCTTTTCGGAGTCGCGCCAATGGCTTTCGGAACGGAAACGGAGACTCGTTACGTTTCGGATTATAACGGCTTGCGAGCGGCGATCTCTGACTACAATGAGAACACCGGTTCTGATTTCAAAATAGTTCTCAAGGGATCGATTACTTTAGCCGGCGAGCTTCCTGCGATCACAGGAAACGCCGATCTTGTCGGAGTCAAGAGCGGATCTCTTACGATTGACGGCGCAGGTTATACGCTTAATGGAGCCGATCAGTATCGCGGTCTCTATGTGGACGGCGCCGACGCAGACGTTACGGTCGCCGTTTCTAACCTCACTTTTTCAGACTGCTTTGCCAAGGGCGGCGACGGCGGCGAGGGCGCAAGCAGCGCGGGCGGCGGCATGGGCGCCGGCGCGGCTATCTATGCGTATAGCGGCAACGTCGTGTTGAGCGACGTAGCTGCCGTTCAAAGCGCTGCCGTTGGCGGAAACGGCGGAAGCGTTCTTTACGGTTCCAATTCTTACGCCGGAGGCGGCGGACTTGGAGGTAACGGAGGTTCTGGAAAGCTTCTGGAGGGGGGAGCCGCTAACGGCGGCGGTATCTTTGCAGACGGAGCCGCTTCCACGCCAGACGCGCTTGCTGGCGACGGTGGGGTTACTTCTGACGATAATCTTGACTCGTATGCACATACCGTTCCCGGGACAACCACGCCCGTTGGCGGCGATTCGCTCGCTGGAGGGGGTGGAGGCGGATCTACTGCGTACGGCGGCGCCGGTGGATTTGGCGGCGGCGGAGGCGCTGGAGCCGCTTATGGCGGCGCCGGTGGATTCGGCGGCGGAGGAGGTGGCGGCGACAGCGCGATTACTGCTGGCGGCGGCGGCTTTGGCGCTGGCGACGGCGGTTACGTCGACGAAGTTAAGAGCTCCAATTTTGCCAGTACGCCAGGCGGCGGAACGGGCGGCGGCGGAGCTGCGCTTGGCGGCGCCATCTTCGTTGGGAATAACGCTAATCTCACAATTGCCGTCAGTAAAGACAGTTATCAAGGGATCAAAGACGGCGCGTTGACAGCAGGAACGGGCGGCGGCGGAACCGCCGAAGACGGCGAAGCGATCGGCAGGGGAATTTTCCTGTTGAACGATTTGACGATTCAAGTGGCTGAAGGCGGAACATATGAGATTTCCGACAGTATTGGCGGATTCGCTGGTTCAAAGAAAGTTTCCGCAGATAAGTACGGCAATTACGAAAACACCAGCGGGATTGTTAAGACGGGCGAGGGAACGCTTGTCCTTAACGCCGGTGATTCGAGCTATACTGGCGACACTACCGTTAAGGCTGGAACTGTTGTTGCGAATACTACGGGCGCGCTTAGTTCGTATTCTGGATTGAATGTTGAGTCAGGTTCTGTCGAACTCAACGCGGATCAGACCGTTCGCAATTTAAATGGCGGCACAGCAGGTTCTGTCGATTTGAATTCTCAAACGCTCACGGTTTCGGGCGACGGGGAAGACGGCTTATATGCCGGAACCTT
The DNA here is from genome assembly GCA_946541595.1 of uncultured Planctomycetales bacterium. GTDB lineage: Bacteria > Planctomycetota > Planctomycetia > Pirellulales > Thermoguttaceae > RUG369. The sequence continues at coordinate 20,194 of CAMNJU010000018.1, read as the reverse complement.
CAAAGGCGCGGGAACGCTTGTTAAGAATGGCTCCAGCGCTCTTACGCTTGCCGGCGACAGTCGCGACGAGGACGACGAAGATTTCAACACCGTTCTCAATGGCGGTACAATTCGCGTTTATAACGACGGCGCGTTCGGCGACGGAAAGGTGTACTATACACGCTCAAATGCCGACGACCAGACTTCTGCGCTTGATTTTGCCGACGGAATCACGATGGCTAACGATCTCGTGCTCGACGGTAATTCCAACGCTTTGGTTCTTTCTGGCGGTTCTGCGACCCTCAGCGGTCAGATTATCGCAAAGCCCGGTTCAAACCGCGAGATTATTTTACGTCTTAACGACGGCAAAAGCGTTCATTTGACAAATACGGGCGTAACGACCGACGAAGAAGGGAAAATCGTTTATACCGGCGGCAATAGCGCTTCGCAGGTTACGTTTGACAGTGGGTCTGCTCTTGTCGACGTCACTTCCTATGAGGAAGACGGCGTACGTTACTGGCACAGCTCCCTTGGCGATGCGACGATTGTTTCCAACTCGAATTCTTCGCTGGGTTTTGTCCTCAAAACGGACGACGTCGACGCCGGCTTGCGATTCTCGAACGACATTGTTACCAACGCCGGTTATTTGACGATTGACCCTGTTACGTTGAAAGATTCTGGCGATCAGGTTAAGAATATCTACGCCGAAGGAAAAACGACCGGTAATGGAGGGTTGCGAATTGACGTAGGCGCCAACGCGACATATAACGTACTCGGTTCGCTCGGTCAGGCTTATACTGACGTTAATTCCGGTACTCTCAACGTGGCGAACGTATCTACTTCCGCCGCATACGTTGGAGGTTTGACTTCTTCCGGATACGGCGCGGTAGACGCCGGTTCGAAGGATCTTGTCGTTAATTTCAACGATAAAGCGCTTACCTATTCCGGTAAGATTGTCGGCGACGGCGACGGCGCCAATGTTTATAAGATCGGTTCTGGCGCCTGGACGCTCAATCTGACGAACAATTCGAAAGTTAACTTGGTTAACGTTACCGAGGGAACTCTTTCGTTGGGTGAAAACCATTACGAATCTGGCATGTATGCCGATAATGATTTCGCAATTGTCGTTGGGCCTAACGGGACGTTCGCGCATACTACTACGTCTGGCGAAACGCTGAGACTGAATAATTTTGACTCTTCTCGAGGCGGAACGATCGTCATCGGCGATAACGACGAACTCGAATTGACCGGGGAGAACACGACGACTTCCATTGCCGCGAATCTTAACGGGGGCGGGTGGCTCTTCCTTGACAACGTGAAGGATGATAGCGGCGCTGTTCAACCTTGGGTTTTAAGCGGCAATAACTCCAACTGGTCGGGCGACGTCGCGGCGTACGACTCGAACGCGCAGATTACGCTGGCTTCCGCCAACGCAGGATCGGCTAATTCCTCGATTAATTTCGGATCGCACGGGACTTTGAACGTTTCTGAATCGACGGCTCTTGGCAGCTTAGTTTTCGACGATAACGCTTCCATTGTCGTTTCGCCTGGAAAAACGCTAGGGCTTGGTTCGTTGACGAGCAGTGCGTTGTGGTTGGACGATTCCGTCCTAACCGTTGACGGAGGCGGGACCGTCAAGTTGGCTGAAAAAGCGGCGGCCAATTATCTCGGTCAAACTACCGTAACGAACGGTTCCACGCTTCTGCTGAACGGCGATAATACAACAACTGGCGCTCGCCGTGCACTCACCTTGACCGAGGGCGGCGTGCTGGCGATGGACTATACCAACGCAGGTTCGAGCGAAGTTCTGAGTTCCTTCTGGGGTTCTGAGATTGACGTCGAAGGCGAGGGGACGATTTCAGTCGCCAGCAATGCGACAAGCGGTCCTGTCGTCATGGACGAAACGATTGGCTATATCGGTACGGAACCGAGTACGTTGACGTTTAACGTTGTTGGCGGAACGGTCAAATTGGATAGCGCGATCGAAGGTTCTGGAACCCTCGACAAGGTAGGAAACGGATCCTTGATCCTCAACGGGACAGGCGCCTTTGCTGAAGCCATAGTTGAGAATGGCGTCCTGCAACTTGGCGTTAGCGCTGCCAATCCGGGCGAGCAGCTGAAGTACGCGGATCTTACGATAAACGGAGGTTCAGTTACTGGTTGGACGGACTCGTTGGGGGCTGTTAACTTGACGTCTGGCGCGCTGAAGTTGAGCAATACCGGGACCGTTAATCTCACCGGGTCTGGAAGTGTGTTCTCCATGAGCGACGGAAACCTGTACGTCAACGTTATCGACGAGACGCATTACACTAACTTCAAGGCGGAAGACGCGACGGCTACGGCTCAGATGGACGGAGGCAATATCTACGTCGATACGGATACTTACGGCGCTGATTTGTCTCTGGGCGATCGACTTAGAATTGTCGACGTCAATCCTGGTAATCTAACCGCAAACGCTTCCAACTTTACGATCTTTGACGACTACGCGGGAATGCGGTTCGTCGTAGATCAAAGCGATATTGCCGACGGATACTTCACCCTGTTGCTTAAGAAGAATTCGTTCTCTGAGTTTGCGAGAACTCCTAACGAAAGAAGCGTTGCCCGTTACCTCGATAATTGGCAGGACGGTCCTCGTTGGGATTCGAAATACGAAGAATTCTTTACGTCTCTTGAGAACGCGGTTGAAGCTAATCCTGGCGTTTTGAATCAGCTGACCGGCGAACTTCGGTTCTCGGCGATGAACGCGCAGGTCCAGTCGCGCAACCTTATGCGGCAAACATTAACGCGTAACGTTATGCCGAGTCCGACTCTGGCCGGTTGCAGGGGCGTCAATTCGTGCTACTCCTCAATTCGCGGTCAGTCGTGGAATTACGCCGGAGCTAACGAACCCGCCGGTTTGGCCGGATGGGCTAGTATGTATGGCGCCGGCGGCAATACCGAATCCGTACATGGTAACAGCGGATACGATTACTCGATGATGGGCGGTATGTTCGGCGTCGAGTTAGGCGGAACTGCTTCGAATCAGTTCGGTTTCTACTACACGTATAGCAATATGGACGTCGATTCCGGCAACTATATGGGCGACGTAGAAGTTGGAGACAACATCTTTGGCTTGTACGGCAGACTTAGCGACGACTATGGGTACACGTTTGCCACTGGAACGTTGGGCGTTGCCGATTACACCACGAGCCGCGGCGTTTCTGTCGGATCTAACTGGTTTGAAGGAGAGACCGACGGTTGGTCAGGAAGCGCGTATCTCGAACGTGGATTTACTTTCTGCTTGCCAATGTCGACGGTTCATACCTACGGCGGTTTGCAGTACACGCACATCAAGATGGACGCGTTCACGGAAACGGGCTCGTATTCCCCGATCGCTTTGATTACGACCGACACGGAATACGACAGTTTACAAGGCGTGCTCGGAGTTCGCTGGATGAAGTCCATTATTGGGCCTCAGACTTCCTTCGATCTCTCTGCATACGCGAACTGGACGCATGAATTCTTAGATGAAAGCGTCGAGGGCGATTTGCGAATGGCGGCCGGTCCTAATAAGAACTTCCACATTATTGGAAACGGCGCAGGACGCGATTGGGTCTATGCGGGTTTAGGCGGCGATTGGCTCCTGAGCAGTTCGTTTGACCTCTTTGGCGGCGCGGACGTTCAAACGAACGCCCACACGACTTACGTCTACGGCAACGGCGGTTTCCGCATCAAGTGGTAACATGAAGTTTGAAGAATTGGCCGGGATATAGAGCTTTCTAGTAAGCTCCATATTCCGACCGAGATATAAAAAAGCCGAATAACGCTTTGTGCGTTATTCGGCTTTTGGTTTTCTTGACCCCGGATTAAAGCTTTCGATTGCCGCCTGCTCGACGGAAATTATAAAAAACGGTTAAAACGAAAAGAGAAGAATCAGTTCGTTGACCGCGCTTATAATTGGTACCGAATCTCTCCGGAAACGATCGTCATTGTAGCGCGTCCCTTGAGCTTGCGCCCGATATAAGGAGAATTCTTGCTCTTAGAATGAATCTCGTCGAGGGTGAATTCCCACTCGAGATCAGGATCTATTACGGTAACGTCGGCGTCTGCGCCCGTTCGCAACGTTCCCTTAGGGATGCGCAAGATTGTTGCCGGATTGAAAGAGAGTTTTTCAATAAGCTGCGACCAAGTCAGCAATTTAGAATTGACGAGTGTTTCAATTGCCAGGGGAAGGGCTGTTTCTAAACCTATAATTCCGAACGGAGCAATGTTGATTTCACGTTGCTTTCGTTCGGCGGCATGGGGCGCGTGATCGGTCGCAATCGCGTCGATCGAACCGTCGACAAGCCCCTGAATGCAAGCCTCTACATGCTTGCGGCTCCGAAGAGGCGGATTCATTTTGAAATTAGGATCAAAACTGCGGAGCTCTTCGTCGGTCAATGTGATATGGTGTGGCGTTACTTCGGCGGTAACTTTGACTCCGCGCTCTTTGGCGCGTCGAATTGCGGCGATCGAATTGGCCGTGGAAACGTGCATAATATGTACGGGCGCGTCGACGCTTTCCGCAAGGACAATGTCGCGCGCAACCATGACGTCTTCCGCCGCCGCTGGAATACCGCTGAGGCCGAGAACGTTCGAAACGAAGCCCGAATGCATGACTCCCCCCTTGGCAAGCGGCGCGGACTCTTCGTGGCACAAAATCGGTTTGTCAAACATCTTGCAGTATTGCAAGGCGCGTCTCATTAAATTAGCGTCTTCGACAGAACATCCGTCGTCGCTGCATGCGACGGCGCCGCTTTCAAAAAGCAAACCGAGTTCAGCAAGCTGTTCTCCCTTGCGCCCAACCGTGATGCAGCACATTGGAAAGACGTTGCACTGACGCGCGGAATTGGCAAGTTCGCGAATAAGAGCAACCTGCGCTTGCGTGTCAATTGGCGGATTCGTGTTTGGCGGACAGGCGATTGAAGTAAAACCGCCGCACAGAGCCGCATGGGCGCCAGTAGCGACCGTTTCGGATTCCTCGTCGCCCGGTTCGCGAAGATGGGCATGCATATCGACTAACCCCGGCGCGACTATTTTGTTCGACGCGTCGACCTTAATCGCGTTTTCCGGAATTTGCTCGACGGAAACGTCGATTCCGGCAACTTTACCGTCGACTAGGAGAAGATTGGCGATTTTGTCTATTTGCTGCGAAGGATCTACGACGCGGCCATGTTCGAGAAGAATCGATTGTGTTGACATAGATTTATCTTTTTATTCGTTACGCGTTTGAATCGTTTGATGAATGCGATCCGATTTCAGGAATTGCCGACGGAAGGCGCGTTTGAATTGTTCTGCGCGACGGTGACCGTAGCCCAAAGCGCCGCCATGCGTACGGCGACCCCGTTGGTTACTTGATCAAGGATTGCCGAATGAGGACCGTCCGCTACGTCGGGAGTAATTTCAACTCCGCGGTTAATGGGACCGGGAGCCAGAATAAGAACGTCTTTTTTGCAGCGTGCGAGTCGTTCCGCGTTCATCGCGTAGAGGTGAGAATATTCTCTATTCGACGGAAACGGACTTACGACAAGTCGCTCGAATTGAACGCGCAACAAGTTAAAAACGTCAACCTCTGGAAGAAGATCGTCGAGCGAATAGCAGTACTCAACCCCGAGATCTTTCCAGTAGGGCGAGACCAATGTGGAAGGGCCGCAGACGATTGGAATTGCTCCGAGCTTTTTAAGAGCGAATACGTCTGAGCGCGCTACACGGCTGTGAGAAATATCTCCGACAATTGCGACTTTCAGTCCTTCGAGCGAACCGAAGCGTCGCCGAATTGTCAGCATGTCGAGGAGCGCCTGAGTCGGATGTTCATGAGCCCCGTCTCCAGCGTTAACTACTGCGCAATTCTTCAAATTTTGAGCAAGCATTTCAGGAGCGCCTGGACAGACGTGGCGAACTACAACCCCGTCAATTCCCATCGCTTCTATATTTCTTGCGGTATCGACCAGAGTCTCCCCCTTTGTCATGCTGCTGGTTGACGCGGAGAAATCGACAACGTCGGCGCCAAGTCTTCGCCCGGCAAGATTGAAACTCGTACGGGTACGAGTTGAATTCTCAAAGAAAAGATTGACGATTGTCCGACCGGAGAGGAGTGGAATTTTTCGGCGATTGTACGGCGATTCTAAAATATCGTTTCGAAAGCGATCTGCCAGATTGAGAAGAATGTTTATTTCATCGGAACTCAAATTCTCAATACCCAAAAGATGAGAACGAGTCCAACCGTCTGGAACAGAACCCCAGGCGTCGATCGTTTGTAACATTTTGACGCTCCTATTCGACGTAACGCCAGCGCTAGAGCGCAGGCGAACGACGTTTTTAACGACTGTTTTGGCGCGAATCTCGCATTATAGGCGAGAGATTCGCAAGATTTCGCGTTATTCTAGCGCTCTTTGGAAAGAGCGAAAAGGACGGGCGGAAGCCACATTTTCCTGATTGCATATTGAAACGCCAGTTACCTTGGGACGGCGGGCGTTTTCTTTACGAACAGGGGATTTTATTCTGCCGGCTGTGCTGCAACGGGCTCTTGATCTTGTTCCGGCGACCTGCTTTCACCTTCCTGAGCAATGTCGGCTTCTGAGTCCTTCTGAGATTCTTGAGCTTCTGAAGTCGGAGTTTCTGGGATGGCATCTTCTGAAGAGACTTCAATTTTCGGTTCTTCCGTAGAAGAAGTCGCTTCGTCCGTAGAAGGTTCGTTTTTCTCAGGTTCAGCAGATTCAGCAGAGGGATCCTGTTGAGAAAGGTTACCGTCAGCCGATTTGCCGATTAGTTTCGCTAACCACATAGCACGTATGAAATTACCGGTGTTTTGCGAATCCGCCTTCAGTCGGTCAATCGCAGTCTCAATATTCCCTTGCTTTTCAAGGATTCGCGCGCGAAGATAGTTTGCCGCGTAGCGGAAATCGTCGCCATAGGAACGTGTTTCCTTGGTATTCGACGTTTGGGGACGAAGACGCAGCGTTTCGTCGTTCAGACGGTCTAACGCTGCAGAATCATTGCCAGCCGCCTCGCTCAGAAGCGCAAGATAAAAGCTCGTCATGATCTTTATATAACGTTTTGAGACAATATCCATTTGCAGCATACTGGCGTACTCTTGCCCTATCGCTTGAAGCTCTTCTTGCGACGGAGCTTGATTCCGACTCGCGCGGTCTTCGGCATAATTTCTCAAATACGCGTTTACTTTCTGGTTAATAGACGCTTCTTCTTGTTTAAGGAGGCGTTCAGAAATTCGTCCCTGTAAGAAGTGCCGGCTGGCTCCGTTGTCGTCGATGAAAAGCCCTCTGATATAGAGGTTCTTTCCAGTCCAGAGAGCCGCCTTCTGAGCTTTGGGAGCCGATTTGGCAATTGATTGTTGACTGTCGTTTGGGGAAGAATTCGTGTAATCCTCAATAGCCGTCGAATCCTCTGAGGAGTCGCTGGAGTCTGTAACTTCAAGATTTCCGCCAGAACCGGAAGAAATCATGTATACGGCCGTTAGGTCTTCCGATTCGTACGGGAAAAGCGCCTGTTCCAGAACCGGCGTCGTCGCCTCAAAGAGACGTTGAACGCCCGCGATTCGATCTAGTCGGGAAATTCTTTCTTTTTGAGTTCCGAAAGTTGTCGACAGCGCGGTTGTTACCTTGCTGCTAAACTCTTGTTCCATAGGAATCATTCGCGCGGCGACGGTGAAAGGAGTCGACGGAACGTAAGCGACCATTGACTCGAAATCTTTGGAAGTGGCGGGGAAAGGCTTATCACTCAAGTCGAACTGACGAAGAAGAGCGTCGTCGGAAGCGACTTGGTTCAACGTTGCAACGGAATTGAATTGCAAGCCCTCTTCAAGAGTTAACGCATTTTCTTCCGGCCCGGGAATCGGTAAGCCGAGACCGGGTAGGAAAAGATAAACTTCATTATTGAGGCTGACTCCGACAACGAGGGGAAAATCCTCGCGCTGCTGACCGTTTTGGCGCAAAACAAACGAGTCAAGCCGATGCTGACGCAGTAATTCCATAAAGACGACGGCCCGATCCATTGCCGTGCCCTGACTGAGCAGAAGCGTTTGCCAAGACAGTTGCTCCATTGGCATGCCGGTCGGACCGGGCATGTGCGGCGTTATAACAATGTTGCGAACGGACCAATCAAAGAGATTCTTGACGATAGTAAAATCGTCCTGTTTCTTGCCTTTGGCCCAGCTAAAAATATCCCGGTACCAGATTGTCGAACGAAGGTAATCGGCGTCTTGCGGCAGGAAGGTTTTGCCGTCGACGAGGAGTAGACGACGGAAATCCTCTATCCCCTGTACGAACGCTTCGCAGTTATAGAATTCGCCGGAAGGGCGTTTTACGAATTCACGAACTTGCGTTTGAAACGTTTCTGTCGCGTCTGCAAATTGAAATTCTTTTGCGCTGGAAAGCTGCTTTTTCAGATCGGCGAAGAATAATCCGTAGGATTTCAGCGCGACGGAACTCATCTTTTCGGCCAATTCGTTCGTTTGCGTTTCAACGGTTTCAACAACCTGTTGCAGTTCCGTTCCGTCCTTTTCTTCGGGTGTTTTGCTCTCGTCCGCGAATAACCGGACAAGCTCTTCAAGTCGGCGCGCGTCTTTTGACAATTGTCCGAACTTTTCAGCCAAAGAGGCGAATTCCTCGTCTGGCTCGAAGTCTTCAGAAGGCGGGTATTCAGCCAACCAAGAATTCAAACGGCCAAGAGCGCCTCGCAAATACGCAGGATCAGGATAATCTTCCTGATGTTCGACAGCAAGCACTACTTGATCGATAAGATTACGGTTTTGCTTCTGTTTGTCTTGTTGCGTCGCATTTTGACTGGCGCCATGCTGCGACTTATTGGACGATCTGTTGCAACCGATCACGCAAATACAGGACAGTATGAGCGCAACGGTAAACGCGTATCGAAAAACGACGCCCAGGTTTTTCATAGAACGAACCTTTACAGTTTGTATTCTCTTACGAAAAATCTTAATTAGCAAATATGAATACGTATAAAAAGGAACAAAACTCCGCTTTGCCCTTCACTCAAGTATAGCCACATCGATTGTATTTGTCTAGTCGTTGCCGAATCTGTCTCTCTTCGGCCGGGGAAGTTTGGCAGGATTAAAAGACAAGGTTTGACGTCCAAGGACGCCGTTTATATAATGTGAAAACGCGTTTGATTCCCGGATTGCGCGAACTATCTAACGAGAAGTTTATAGAGGAATGAAAACTATGAATAAAAACGCAATGGAACTGATCGAACAGATCGGTCTTATCCCTCTGGTTAACGTGAGCGACCCAAGCAAGGCCGCGCCAATTGCGAAAGCTCTTTCTGAGGGTGGAATTCCCCTTGTCGAGGTGACTCTGCGCGATAAATCGGCGCTTGAATCCTTAGCCAATATCCGTAAGGAGCTCCCCGACGTCCTTGTTGGCGCCGGAACCGTTAAGAGCCCCAGGCAGGCCGCGGAGGCGCTGGAAGCCGGAGCAGAATTCATCGTCGCGCCAGGCCTTAATCCTGAGACGATCAAATATTGCCAAGAGAAGGGAACGCCTATCATTCCCGGCGTCGCGACCGCTACTGAATTGGAGATCGGTTCTTCATTGGGGCTTAATGTATTTAAGTTTTTTCCTGCCGACGTCGCCGGCGGATTAAAGGCTATTAAAGCGCTTCGCGGGCCGTTTGGCGACGTACGTTTTGTGCCTACCGGGGGTATTAATCTCGGCAATATGAAGGAATATGTCGAGAGTTCGGCTGTCTTTGCTGTAGGCGGCAGCTTTATGACTCCGAAAGAAGCGACCGATTCCAACGACTGGAACGCAATTAAAACAATCGCGGAAAAGACCGTGGAGATTTCCCTTGGATTTGCTATGGGGCACGTTGGGATCAATTGTGAGTCGGCGGAAGAGGCGAATTCTACGGCTTTATGGTTCAACGAGCGTTTTGGTCTTAAACCGCGAGAAATTGACATCTCTTTCTTTGCGGGCGCCGCTGTTGAAGCGATGAAAAAACCGAGCTTTGGCGCTCATGGGCATATTGGGATCGCATGTAATTCTATCGCCCGAGCCCTCTACCAATTGGAACGGCGCGGTCTTAAATTCCGCTTTTTCAAAAAAAATCCCGAAGGAAAGATTATTGCCGCATACCTTGAAGAGGAGATTGGCGGATTTGCCGTCCATCTTTGCGGCAACGGCAAATAATGTGTACGGGTAAGCGATTTACGCCTATAACATCTTGGCGTGAAGAGCCGAACTGCTTAGCGCCGCCTTTTGTCGCGGCGCTATTAACTTATTATTAGGGTGAAAAAATGCAACTGACTCTTAAAACAGTTGTTATGGCGACTGTTGTTGTTCTTGGAATTGCCGAGATTGTCTTAGCTGACGACGCGACGCAGAATTCTAAACAAAAGGAAACGTCCAAAATTCTTTTTATTGGAAATAGTTACACATACTATAATTCGCTTGACGGTATGGTTGAAGCTATGCTTAACGTTTCAGGCGTTCCGGCCGAAGCTCAGCGCAGCGCGCCGGGAGGTTGGCGCTTACGTCAGCATTTCAACGGCGAAGTTCCCAAAAAGCGCCCCGAAATGAAGCCGACTCCTGATTGGATTAAAAGCTCAGACTGGGATTTTGTCGTTTTGCAAGAACAAAGCGCGGGGGCCGTAGCCGAGCGCGCGGAATTTCTAGAGTTCGGAAAGAAACTTTGCGACATGATTCATGAGAATTGCCCTGATACAAAGATTCTTCTGTATCAAACGTGGGGCCGTTGCGACGGCATGTTTGACGGGTATGGCGACGACGAATCCCGCAAAGCGGAAGTTCTTGCCGCTTGGGAGAAGAGGTATTCCGCTCCGAACGACGCGACGGTCGAGGCGTTGAAAGACGGGATGCAGGGTGGATACGCCGCGTTGGCGGCAGCGACCGGAGCGACCGTTGTTCCCGTTGGTAAAGCGTTCAAAGAAGCTGGCGATAAGGTTGATCTGCATGCTGACGAAAAGGAAGCCAAGCCTCATCATCCGAGTCCTGCCGGAACCTACCTTGGGGCGTGCGTTTTCTTTAAGACTATTACTGGTCAGTCTCCCAAGGGGCTTTGGGAAAAACTCAACGCTGCGGGTAAGGATTTTAAAGTGTCGAAAGAAGACGCTTCTTACTTGGAGGACGTTGCTGATAAGGCTGTCAAATAGCAATCTGCGGTCATACGCGCTAACAAGAGCAGCTTCCCGTTCTTTTGCCGCGTGAATTGCGACGAAGGAACGGGACATACTCGAGTTACTTTGGAACGTCGGCAGGTCGTGTCGCTTGTTTTTTGAAGAGATTAGATAAGCAATGTCAGCCTTTCTCTGATGTTTTTTCTCTTTGTATTTATGAGAGCAGTTGCTTATAAAGGGATTCTCTTTGTCCTAGTTCTTGTTGAGTCCGCCATAACGACGTTCACGACTTTGATACCATCTTATTGCTTCCCGAAAATGTTCGGGAGTAAAATCGGGACAGAGAATGTCGGTAAACCAAAGTTCTGCGTAGCTAAGCTGCCATAGAAGGAAGTTGCTAAGTCGCTGTTCGCCGCCCGTTCGGATGAGTAAATCAGGGTCTGGCGCTTCAGCGTCGTAGAGTTTTGAAGAGATATAGTTTTCGTCGATAAGGTCGCTGACGTTCGACACGTTCGCAAGGCTCATTTTTTTGGCGCGATTTTCCGGATCAAGCAGTTCGACAACGATATCTCGAACTGCGTCGGCAATTTCAGGACGTGATCCGTAGTTGATTGCGAGAGAAAGAGTTAATCCGGAATTGGCGCTGGTGAGACTGATCGTCTTATCCATTTCTGTGAGAACGTCTATTGGAATACGGTTGCGGCGTCCAATAACGCGAAGACGTATATTGTTCTTCATCATGGTCGCGCGTTGTTCTATCATATACGTCTTGAGTAGATTCATTAGCGCGTCGAGTTCGGGCTTAGGACGCTTCCAGTTTTCGCTGGAAAAACAGTAAAGAGTAAGCCGTTCGACGCCTATTTGCGCCGCTTCTTCAATGATCTTTTCGATTGCTGAGGACCCGCGGATATGCCCCTCAGAACGAGGAAGTCCGCGTTTTTGCGCCCAACGGCCGTTGCCGTCCAAGATAATAGCGATGTGTCGCGGAATTGATTTCTGAGGCGTCGCTATGGGGGATGAGTCGACGTCGTCTTTTTGGGGAATATCTTTCATTATTCACTGCAAATTTGGAAAGGATTGAAAAAGTAGACGGAGTTCCGTCGGTTCGCAACATTTTTCTAGTATAAACTACGGCAGAACGTTGACAAGTCGCCAGAGAAAAAACGGATTTCTTGAATGCATCTTTTAATTGTCGTATACTAGGTCTATATTTCGATTCATTGCCTATATGCTCTTTGAACGAGGTTAATAATGAAAAGGATGAATAAAACCGGCAGAATTCAAGTCTTTGAATTGATTGGCGTGTTGCTTTTGCTTTTTGGAACTAATAGCCTTCTTTGCGCGGCGGACGGGCGGTTAGAACAGCAAGTTGACTCCGCGTGGAAAGCTATTTGGAGCAATTTTTATTCCAGGGAAACATGCCTGTTTTATGATTTTCTTGAATCCCTTGAACCGGGAAAAACGCTTGATCATCTTCCATCGGCCGAGGAAGTAAGGGATTTGACCCCTAATCCCTGCGGATATGGAACGGCAATGGAGGACTGTGCAATTTCCGGCGGCGTAATTCTTACCGCTTTAATCGACAGGTATGAAAACGAAAAGCGATTAGGCGCTGCCCCCGCCTCTTTAGAGCGGATTAAAACAGAAGCAAGAGAAGTTTTTAGGGGACTCGAGCTTCTTGCGACAGTTTCGAACTCGCCCGGTTTTGTCGCTCGCGGCGTTAGCCCAAAGGCGCCTGGATTATGTTATATCAATAGTTCACGCGATCAAGTAACACATTTAGCGATTGCTGTTTGGGAGTATTGGCGTTCGTCTCTTTCTGACGAAGACGCACGCCGTCGCGCGGCCGACGTGCTTTATGCAGTTGCCGACCGCATGATCCGCAATGTGATACCCGAAAACAATTACGATTTTCTGTGTTCTGACGGGTCGCACTGTCGAATTGGCATTTGTAAAATGGCTAATGTCGAAGACCATGAAGCGGCGCGTTTAACGGCAATTTACGCAATGGCATGGGACGTTGCAAGACGTTCCTGCGAGTCTGAAAAAGAAGAAAAATACTGGAAATACTGGCGAACAATTGCTAGGGAAACGGTTGAGCAATCCGCGCACATTATTGGGAATAAGGACTTGCAGAATCGTATGCCGCCGTACGCCTATCTCCAAATGCAAGAATCGCTGAATGTTCTTTATACGCTCGAATCGGACAGTGAACTTCGTGAAGAATTGTCTAAAACCATGGCCTTCATTTCAAGACGAATCGCGACTCGGCAAGCAGGCGCGTTAAAGACGCTTCAGTCGCGAGATCTTACGGTTGTTGCGCCAGAATGGCGTGAAGTTGGCGGTCTCAATGGCGACTACCGAGCAACTTGGTACGCGCCGAGAGAATGCGGTGAAATTGCCCTCACGATTGCCGCCGATAACGCGAATCCTTCATTTAACGAAGAGAACGCACGGCTTTTACAAGCTTCGTTGGAAACGCCAGACTTCAGTAAAATAACTAGTTGCGGTATTTTCCATCTCGTTGGAGCCTACGAAAAGGCCCGTCGTCTTGGTTTTTTTGTCGACGACAGTAAGGTGGAGAAGTAGAACTTACTAAGTTCAAAAAGAGTTTAAGCGGTTCCCTCTAAAGGAATAAAAAAGGACGCGAGCACAATCTGCGCGCGTCCTTTTTTGTCTAGAAAAATTGCCAAAGGGATAAATCGACGGATTTATAGACTAATTGTCAAAAGGACGAATCCAAATATTGCGGAACTGGACGGGGCAACCATGCCCGCTCAGGCGAATGGGGCCTTCTTTCGGATTAGGACCGGGTAGATTGCCGTGCGACGTAGAACCGTAGATTTCCGTATTGTTCTGGATCATGATCCCGTTCTGAACGACTGTAACTCTCGGGGGCGCTATTTGTTTGTCGCCGTCAAATTTCGCCGGGGTGAAAAAGACGTCGTAGGTTTGCCAGTTTCCGGCGGGAGTACAGGCGTTGACGAGAGGTGGGGTTTGTCCGTAAACGGCTCCGCAAGCTCCGTCGGGGTAATTATTGACTTTAAAAGAATCAAAAATTTGAATTTCGTAAGCGCCAAGAAGAACGAGTCCGTTATTCCCCTGATTACCCCAAGGGCCTTCGAAATTTGCAGGGGAAAGCCATTCGAGGTGGAGTTGGAACGACTTGAACTTATCTTTGGTTTCGAAAGGCCCCGTCGTACACTCAATAACGCCGTTGGTAAGTTTCCATTGAGTCGGTTTCCATGCGTCTGTATTCGTCCCGTCGAAAAGTACGATTGCGTCTTTCGGGGCTTCCGCAAAATAGGTGGGAGGCGCAGGATTGACCTTCTTCGGAATCGGCCGTTTGGCGTCATGAACGAGATACTCGCTCCACGGTTGTTTCGGCGTGTCAGTATAACCGTAGGACTCGTTTTCATTCTTTGGAACAACGAGCTGGTTGCCGGCAAGCGCGGGGCTCAAAAACAGCGCGCAAACGGCGAACGAAAACGTTGCGTTGAGAAAAAACTTTTTCATGATGTAACACTTTCTTATAAAATAACTTCGATTGACTTGAAACTTGAAAAGAAGGGAGTCGTAACAATCGAAAGGCTGTTTTTTAATAATGACCGCCGCGTCAGGATCGTCGTATCTCGACGCTTCCACGGTGAGCCGTCAAACCCTCGACGGTCGAGATTCGATATACGTCTTCCGCGAGGTTGTCGAGTCCTTTCTGGGAAAAACACAGTAGGCTATTGCCCCGAATAAAATCGTTGCAAGACAAACCGCTGGAGAAACGCGCAGATCCGCTCGTCGGAAGAACGTGGGACGGGCCGGCTGCGTAGTCGCCGAGCGCAACGGGAGTATAGTTGCCGAGGAAAATGGCGCCAGCGCAGGGAATTTTAGCGGCAAGTTCTTCGGCGTTCTGAGTGGCGATGTGCAGGTGTTCCGGTGCGATCAAGTTTGTGAAATAGCAGGCAGAATCGGCGTTTTCCGTCAAAATAACGGCGCCGAAATTTTCGAGCGCTTGACGAGCTAATTCGCCGCGCTCAACACGGGACAAAGTCGCTTCAATTTCGGTTACCGCATTACGAAGCGTTTCTTCGTTCCAACCGATGAGAATGCTTGAACCCGGTGCGTGTTCCGCTTGCGCCAAAACGTCGTACGCAGTAAAATCGGCGCGCGTCGATTCGTCGACGACAACGACAACCTCGCTCGGACCGGCTATTGAATCAATATCGACGTTGCCAAAAACCGTTTTTTTAGCGAGCGCGACAAACATATTGCCGGGCCCAACGATTTTGTCGACGCGTTCTATCCCTTCGACTCCAAAGGCAAATGCCGCGACTCCTTGCGCTCCGCCCATGCGGTAAACTTCACGTACGCCTAACCGAGCGCAGGTCGCTAGAAGATATTTATTGTATGAACCGTTAGGAGTAGGGGGCGCCATAATGGCGATCTCTTTTACACCCGCTACTTGAGCGGGAACAACGGTCATAAGAACGGAGGAAGGATAAGCGGCGGCTCCTCCGGGCACGCAAACGCCCACGCGACGCAACGGTTGATATCGTTGTCCCAACCAGCCGCCCGGTCGTTCAATACGAACTGATTTCTGAAGAATCGCCTTTTGAAACGTTTCGATATTCTCGCGAATCCGGTCGACAGAGGCTAGGTATTCAGGCTCTACCGATTTCAGAGCTTCGTCAAAATCCGCGTCAGGGACGCGAAGTTCGTCTGCGGTGAGGTTTGCGCGATCTATTCGAAGAGAATAGTCCAGTAAAGCAGACAAGCCCTTAGAAGCGACGTCGAAACAGATTTTATTGACGACTTCCGCCGGAGTGAGCGGCGCTCCGAAAATTTCAATTGTGCGGCGTTTACCGGCTTCGCTGACAATGTTGCCCTTTAGACTAAGCTTCTGACGCAACGCGCTGATCTGTTTGCGCACGTCGTCTTTTCGCGCGTCTATCCACGTCAATTTGAGTGCGTTTTCACTCATTGTTCACCCCTGTGCCCGTGAGAAATGCGATGACGCGCGGTCCTTGCCAATCCTCATAATGGAGCAAAAGGCAAAGGGACGCAGCGCCGATAATAAAAATATAAACGCCGTAGTTTTTTTGTCGAGCATAGATATCGTTTTTTGAGGAAAAATATAGCGTTTATTATAGTTTTAAGTATCGGTTAAGTCCGTTTTGGGTGTTTTGCGTTAAGTAAGTTGAATTTCGTAGTTGCGCCCGTTTTGCAAGTAATGAGATTTGAACAAACTCTGCCATGAACGATATCAATTTTAAGGTCGTTTGCCAGTCGTGCGAAACGGTGTTTGAAGTTACAGATCCCAACCTAGTTGGACAAATCGTCGCCTGTCCAAAATGTGGCGGAATGATTCTCGTTGAAGCGCCGAGCACAGACTTGGACCATAAGTCAGAGCTCGAAGCAGTCCCAGCGGTAGACGTGAAGTCAGGAGAGACGATTGAGATTTCCGGCGTTGTTCCCCCGCCTTATGAGTCGCCTCAGAAACCGATCGTTGCGCCCCCTAAATTCACGGCTGAGCAGATGGCTCCTCCCGTTATTGACGAAGTAAGCTCCAACGATATTTTTGAAGAATCAACGATTCGAGACGAACTTGATTCTGACAGAAGCGTTTGGCGATTTCGTTTAATTCTTATTCTTTCGGGCGTTGTTTGTGCCTTATTGCTAGCGTGTTTGGCCCAAGTCTTTTTACCACCCATAAAAGCTCCTTCAGAAAATGATCCTGCGGGCGTTTCCAATAGAGACGGCGCAACAGTCAAAACAGAAAGCGAGATTTCCGACGCCTCTGTGAAAGACTCTGGTTTGTTTGTTAGGGAGGAGGAAGAAGCAACGGAAGAGGCTGCTGACGGAGAGGCTTTGGTCCGTCCGACTGAGGTTGAGCCTGAACCGGAGGAATTTGATCCTAGTGGGGCGGCTCTTCTCGAAAATCTGGAAGACGGCTCTGCTGCCGTGGAACAGGACGAGAACGGCGATTCTTTGGAAAAAGAAGATTTGAGCGCTGTGGATTTATCTCAGGAAGACGGTTTATTTGAAGTACGCGACGGTTCTTCTACCGTCAACGACTTTGACTTGCCGAGGGAATCTACGAACTCGAGTTCAGATGACGAAGGACGACAGACCATCCGTTCTGACGAGGAAGTTGTAGATGAGAACGGGGAGTTTCCCACCGAATTTGATGAAGAGGAAGAGAAGAATTTTGAAAAAGCAAACGACGAAGGTTTAGAGGAGGAGACTGACGAGGAAGAAGATCTGGGAGCCGTTGCGTCAACGACCGACGCTTCTTTTCAGGCCTCTTTACCGACTTTGAATATCTCTCCAAAGGAGATCGACATAGATTCGAGGATGAAATTAGTCGTTCGATCTGTTACTTTTCCTGAATCGCCAGTTGCAGCAATTCGCCTTTTGTCAGAATTGACGGGCGTACCTATCGAATTTGATCTGGAGAATTTCGAATTAATGCGCGCAGCGGCCGATTCAACGTTGAAACTGTCTTTAGAGAATGTCAGCGTTGAAACCGCGTTGAGGACAATTGCCGATCTTTTGAAATGGAGAGTAGACGTTCAGGACGATCGGATTATGCTCAGTCCTTTTATCGACGAAATGGACGTCATGGTGGAGGAAGAGTTTGACGTAGCCGATCTTCTCTCTGATAAGTTGCCGGTTTTGTCGTCGGATATTGAGTCTGAAACGGAAGAGAAGTCGAGAATCGACTCATTGATTCGGATGGTTCGATCATTGACAGCCCCTTCAAGTTGGAATGAAGAGGAAGGCGGAGGTTCCATAACTGGGAATGGTTCCAAGTTAATTGTTAAGCATAATGCTCTCAACAGAAAGAAGGTTGGCGACCTTTTAGACAGAGTTCGGGCATTGCACGGTCTTGAAACAATCGGAGAGTCTTCGTCTGAAAATCTGATACCGGAAACGCTCGGTTGGGAACGTTTGACAAAGACAATGTCTTTTAACTTACTGAGACCAACGTCATTACAACAAGCAATCGAGATTATTGAGAAGACTCAAAAGCTCCAAATCCTGTGGGACGACGCAACGTTGAACGAGTATGGAGTAGGGCGCGATTCAACTACCCTCGCAAGAGTTAACGACGCGATGATCGAACAGGTCTTGTTCGACCTATTGGAACCGCTTAAACTCACGTACCTAATTCTTGACGAAAACTTGTTTCTCATCACTACGAAAGAAAAGGCTGAACAGTATAAAACGGTGGAAATACACATGTATGCGTCTCCCGAAGAAGCGCTTTCAGACGATAAGACAAAGGCTCTTGTCGAGGAAATGAAAATGGCTGTTGCTCACAAAAGTTGGAACGACCCTGACGTAGCGTTATGGTTGGACGAAAAATCGCATTGCTGGATTGTCCGACAAAGCCAGCCCGTACAGCGTGAGCTTAGGAGATGGACGTCGGAACGGGTTGTTGAAAAGATTACTGAGAAGAAGGCGAATGAGTAGGGACGCGTCGTCTTTTTTCCAACCGCGATCTTGAAAAAGATTCTCAAGTAGGCAGGGAGTACTTGAGAATCTTTTTAATTTGATAAAGTAAACAAGATAGGGTGGTTGCGTAAAATGATATGTGTAAGACAGAAAGAAAACGCTATTGTGCCGCAGTCTCTTTTTTTTTAAACTGGCGGGGCTCAGTTTCCACTGGGGGATGAAAAGAGTTTTTATTTGTGGTGGTTATTATGCGGCTTGCCCTTCAAGCTTTGTTTGGCTCACACGAGAATAAGACCGAAGATGGTCGGAAACGCTTCGAACGGATCGAGCGTGAGTTGAGAAATAACGAACGCAGCAGTGATTTTTTGCTGCGGTTGAACAGGGTTGTCGCTGATACTCATCTAAAAGCTCCTGAAATTTTCGCCGACGAATCTTTTCCCGACGCTAATATTGTGGCCGAATATCTTGACTGTCAGTCTGAGTCTGAGGAAATATGCGCTGAGTATGAACGCATATGTTTTGAAGATCCTGAAATCTTGGCTGAGGTCGGCTGTTGCTACGATATGCTTATGAATCGTTTTGATAAGCAGCTTGATACGCCTAAGATATATAAAAGAAGACTTTACTATATAATATGGGAAGAAGAGACTGCTCCGGAAAACTCGTTAGACGAAGCTGTCGACGTCGAGGCGTCAGAACCCAATTCGAGAAAAGAACGGAAGAACAAGAATAAACAGGCGACAAGAAAATCCAGTTCTAATTCAAAGACGCTTCCTTCCCCTCCTGAAAGTGAAGTTCAAAAAGCAATGCGGTCGGAGCAGAGTTTGGGGAGATGGTGCTACCGTTTTATGCGCAATACGGCGGTTGCCGCCGGGCTTTTTGTCGCTGCGTGTTGGGGATATGCAAAGCTGAACGACGACTCGAATTCAGAGACGTTTGTCGCCCCGTCCGTACAAAAGGGAATTGCTTACACTGATCAAGCGCTGATTGAAAATCCAACAGAGGACATTTCAGATACGGAGGGCGCGGAGGAAGAGATCGTTAACGATTTAAATCCGACTTCTTCCTATGTTGAGTCAGGAGAATTTTCAGGATTTCTTTCTGACTCATTCCCTCAAGATCTTCCCAATAAGAACTTAATGGCTCGGATTCCCACAGGGGAATTCATTCCGGTTGGCGGGCAGGGAGACAACACGGTAAACCCCGCGTCTGAAACTGAATCGTTTCCTCAAAATGATTTTTATCGTTCGCAACGGCCAGACGAAAGCAGCTTACAGGTAGAGAGCCAAGAGAATTCCCCCTCGCGCGTGGAGCTTAACGCTCCTGACTTCAACGAACGCCGCGAAGGGATAGTCATACCCGTTAGAAATAACGACGTTTTCTCCAACCCGGCGCGCTTTTGATCCGTCTTGATTTCGTGTAAAGACACGTCGTTTAGTCTTCGGTTCAAGACAACTTGATCTTTTACTCTTCGTCTGATAGCTGTTCGCTTTCGAGCGCTTCTGCGGCGGCGCACTTAAGTTCCTCTTCTATTTCGTCAGCCACGCTGCAAACGAATTTTTCCTGTTCGCAGTCAAGACCCGTATGATAGATAGATTTGTAGTTGACGTATGTAGCTTTCGCTATGTCGTC
>CAMNJU010000017.1 GCA_946541595.1 uncultured Planctomycetales bacterium | reverse complement strand
ATCGACTCGACGACGTACGGCGTCGTATCGTACGAGACGACGTATTCTATACCGTCCGGGAACGATTTCGAGAGCTCGGCGATCGCGGCGCGAACGCGCTGAGACGTCGCGACCGCGTTCGCGTCCGGAAGCTGATAAACCGAAAGCGTAACGGTCGGCAGGCCGTTAAACGCGCTCGTTACCGTCGTCGCGAGCGAGGAAAGCTCGACGCGCGCTACGTCTTTAAGGAGTGTGACGCGTCCTTCTTCGTCCGTCTGAACGACGATCTGTTCAAATTCTTCCGGCTCAAGCAGCCTGCCCTTTAGATTCGTCGGAAACTGCAGAACGATCGGCTGATCCATTGGAGGTTCGCCAATCGTCCCGGACGCTACCTGTTTATTTTGCTCTTGAATCGCTTTGACGACGTCCGACGCGTTCATGTGCCGCGCGGCAATCTTCGCCGGATCAAGCCAAATGCGCATACTGTACGCCTTTTCGCCCCAAATCGAGATGTCGCCGACGCCCTCGACCCGCGCGATCGCGTCGCGAACGCGAAGCGAGACAAAATTGCTCAAGTAGACCTGATCGAACGTCTTCGACGGCGAAATGAAGTTGACCATCATGAGAACGGTCGGAGAACGTTTGCGAACGGTAACTCCCACTTTTTTAACCTGTTCCGGGAGTTTCGACGTCGCCAGAGACACGCGATTCTGCACGAGAACGAGCGCGTCGTTGAGATCCGTGCCCGTCTCAAACGTAACGCTGAGGTTCATGCGGCCGTCGTTCGTACTGCTCGACTCCATGTAGAGCATCCCTTCGACGCCGTTGACCTGATCCTCGATAAGCGTCGCGACCGAATCGGCGACTGCGCGCGCATTGGAACCGGAATAAGACGCGCTGACGCTGATCGTCGGCGGCGCCACGTTCGGATACTGCGCAAGAGGGAGCGAAAAATACGCGATTACGCCGACGAGCACAATGAGAATTGACAGGACGCTCGCGAAAATGGGTCTATCGATAAAAAAACGCGCCATTAGCTTCTATCTTTATACTTGAAAGAACTCCGTTTGCGGCCTCGCGCCGCGGTTGAGAACGACGAAAGGCGCCGCCGTTAAGACGCGTCGTTCGACGCAGGAGCCTTTTCCTGAC
Organism: uncultured Planctomycetales bacterium; assembly: GCA_946541595.1. Classification (GTDB taxonomy): domain Bacteria; phylum Planctomycetota; class Planctomycetia; order Pirellulales; family Thermoguttaceae; genus RUG369. The sequence continues at coordinate 28,017 of CAMNJU010000017.1, read as the reverse complement.
CGCGATGGAGCGACCATTCGTAAATATCGTCGTGTTCTTCTGTTCCGTCGCGATTAATAATCGTTCCGTCTTCGCGGACGATTCGGGTCGGCGATTCCGACGGGGCCGCGATCGGTTCGACCGTCGCGTCGGGCTTTAATTTCAAGAAGTTGTCAATAACGACGCGGTCGCCCTCGTTCAGACCGGACTTAACGACACGCATATTGTCGTCCTGAAGGGGGCCGAGTTCGACGACCGTCGAAACGATTTTATTGTCGGGCCCTAACGTGTAGACGCGCTTGACGTTCTGGTCGGTAATAATCGCCTCTTCCGGGATGAGAACCGCGTTATATTCGGGCGTCGTCGGGAACAGAACGCGCAGCCGCAAACCGGGAATGAGATCGCGCCGGCCCGACTCGTTCGCTTTGTTGTCGGCGACGGCGCGGAATTCAAGCGTGCCGGTCGTTTCGTTCAGGCTCGGCTCTGAGAAATCGACGCGCGCCTGGCGTGAAAAATCGCCGTCTCCAATCGCGAATTTAACGTTAAATTGGGACGTTGCGCTCGTGTTTTTCGTCTCCTCGCGAAATTTCAGAAGCGTCCGTTCGTCGACGTCAAAGAAAACGTAAATCGGATCGACGGCGACGACGCGCGTGAGAAGGGTCGAACCCACGGAAACAAGGTTCCCGACGGTAAGCTGCTCGCGGCTCGCTTCCCCGTCGATAGGCGAGACGACCGTCGCGTAGTCGAGATCAATTTGCGCGCGGTCGAGACTCGCGCGCGCGGCCGCAAGTTGCGCAAGACACGTTTCGTAATCGGTTTGCGCCTGCTCCACCTGCTGTTTCGACGTCGCTTGGCGCGAATCGAGCGCGCGCTGACGCTGGAGATCCAAGTCGAGCTGCTTAAGTTCGGCCTCTTTGGCTTCTACGTCCGCTTTGCGCTGCTCTAAAACCGCTTTGTAAACGCGGGAATCCAGCCGGAAAAGAACGTCCCCTTTGTGGACGAACGAACCCGGTTTAAAGTCGATCGATTCGAGATATCCGGAAACCTGCGCGCGTACTTCGACCGATTCGACCGCCTCCGTCCGGCCGGTGAGCTCGGCGTATTCGGTTACCGGCCGCGTAATCGCCTCAACGACGTGCGCGGGAACGGGCCCGTCGTTCTTGCGTTCCATTCTTTCCGGTTCCGTTTTCGCTATGCATCCTGAAAAGACGGACAGTATCAAAATAAAAAAAGCGTATCGTATCGGACGGTTCATTATGATTCCTTTCGGCGTCGCCTTTGAAAGCGACGAAGGCCCCTCAGAAAGGGATTGCGGAGGCGCCGCTGCATCTGTAAGACGTTATTTCATTTCAATAAACAACAGAGGAACGGTCTCACAAAGTTTATTAAACAGCGCCCGATTCGTCAATCATTTAACCAAAACAAAAACAAAAATTATTTTTATAACGCGGCCGAAACTTTCGTTGCATTCGTTTTTGTCAGCGCGTATAATCGCCGCATGGAATTCCTTTGGCGCGACGCCGTTCCAAAAAACACAAGAGGGAGCTATGAAAGAAATAAAAGTCTGTTTTGCAGCCGCCGTAACCGCTCTGTTCCTGTTCGCCGCGGCCGTTCGCGCCGACGAGCCGACTCTGCTTGAAAAGATCCAGGCGCTTCCGTTCGTTCCGAGCGGCCCGGCACAAACGCTGGAGAATTTCGACGAATTTGGCGGCGAGTGGACGCTTACCGAAGAAGGCTCCTTACTCGGAAAAGGGGACTCCGGATCGCGAATGACGTTCGCCGATCCCGAATGGAAGACGGCGGCGCGCGGCGCAATTGAACTCGATTTGCGCTTCCCTACTGCGGCGGCCGGCTTCTCCGGACTGTGCTTTAAAATATCCGGTTCCGCGGTCGGAGCCGACGCGTTCAACGGCTACGAAATCGGGTTCAATCCTGCGGAAAAGGTCGTCAATCTCGGCGCGCACCGGCAGAACTACACGCCGATTAAACGCGTTCCCTACGACGTGCCCGTTGGCAAATTCTTTACGCTGCGCGTCGAATTCGACGAAACGGGCTTCGTCTTCTACCTCGACGGCGTTAAGAGCGGCGAATACCGCGATCCGGCGCCCAAAGAGGACGATCCGCTGCGCGAAGGCTCGTTTGCGCTCCGGCTGTGGCAGAACGACGTCGAATACCGCAACGTAAAAGCGAGGCTGGGCGACTCAGGCCCGCTCGTCCCGGCGCCGTTCGTCAAAGCCCAACAGGAAACGGGCGAATACCCGGAAACGCTCGCGACAGACGACCTGCCTCCCTTTATCTATATCGCGCGGTCGCTCCTCAACCGGCCGTATTCCGTCGGAAACGATCTGTGGCAGGCGACGCCCAAAAAGCCGGGCTGCGCTATCCGGCTCGTCGAGCCCGCCCGACCGGAAAAACCGATCAAGACGCTTTTCGAAGATCCGGAAGGCTCGATTTACGACATGAATCTGTCGTTCGACGCCAAAACGGTCTACTTCTCATACCGTCCTAAAGACTCGGCCTACTGGAATATATGGAAGATCAATATTGACGGAACCGGCTTAACGCAGCTCACAAACGGCCCGTTCTTCGACGTTTCGCCCGCCGAACTCCCCGACGGGGGAATCGTCTTCGTCTCGACGCGCCGATTCGGCAGAACGGTATGCCAGCCCGGCCCGGCCTCCAATCTCTTCCGCATGAACGCCGACGGATCCGGAATTAAGTGCGTCAGTATGAACACGCTCTCCGATTTCAATCCGCAAGTTCTGCCGGACGGACGCGTTATCTTTACGCGTTGGGAATACGTCGACCGCGACTTGACGTTCCGGCAGTCCCTTTGGACGCAAAATCCGGAAGGAACGCTCTATCAGCTTTACTACGGAAACACGATTCGCGATTTCGGATCCGTCCTCCAAGCGCGCCCGATCCCCGGCGCGCCCGCGTCGAAAGTACTTGCGACGTTCGCGCCGCATCACGGATATCCGCACGGCGCGATCGGGGTCGTCGACCGTTCGCAGGGAATTGAGGCGGGGCAAGGAAAAGGTTTCGTCTACTGGACGAAAGAATTTCCCGTCGTTCAGGACGTCTCGCGGGAATACGCGTACCGCGATCCCTTCCCGCTCGACGAAGAGCGCGCGCTGTGCTCGTTCGGAAGTTCCGGCGGCGTTCTCGGAGTCAATTCGTCCGGAAACGACGTTCGTTACCGCATTTGGCTGCTCGACTCCAACGGCGAAAAACGGCTCCTGTGCGAGGAACCGGAGCTCGACTGCTTCTATCCGATCGCGGTCGAGGAAACGCCCCGGCCGCCCGTTCAGGTCTCGCGCGTCGCCAATCCGGATTTAAAAAAGAAGCTGCGGCCGCAACTTAAACCGCGCGAATTATTTAGCGGACTTCGTCAGACCGACGGAGTCGAGCCGGTCGCGCAATACGCCAAACTAGCCGCCGCCGTTAATCAAAATCCGGAGCAAGCCGTATGCCGCGTCGACGGTCAAAACGTTTCCGTCGACGAATGGGGTATTCCCGAACGCATGAATCTGCTCGACGGCGACCCCGTCGGACAGGTCGCGCTCGCCGACGTCTATCAGGGCTTGGAACCGTACGTAAAACGCGGCGAAGTCAAGTCGATTCGCATTATGGAGCAAATCCGCAAGACGGAAGAGCTCTACGACCGCTCGTTCGACCAGTCGCCGTCGATGGGCGTCGCGACCTACTACGCGAAACGCTGCTGGGGCGACGTTCCAGTCGAGGAAGACGGAAGCGCGAATTTTTACGTGCCAGCGCTCCGCGAAATCTACTTCCAAGCGCTCGACGCGCAAGGGCGCGAGATTCAGCGCATGACGAGCGCCGTCCAGTTTATGCCCGGCGAATCGATCGGATGCATCGGCTGCCACGAAGACCGCGATTCGATTCCCGCGACCGCGCAAGACGCGAGCCGACGCCCTATCGCCGCGCTGCGCGCGCCCGACACGCCCGTCGTGCCCGAATTTATCTACGCCGCATACCGCGACCGGCAAAAGAACGGAGGGAATCTCGCGCTCGACGCGGGCGTCGTTGATTATCCGTCGCTCGTTCAGCCGGTTCTCGACCGCTACTGCGTCTCCTGTCACGACGGCGTCGATCCGGCGGGAGGATACGATCTCAGCGGCGATATGACGCGCTATTTCAGTTCCTCCTACGAATCGCTCCTGCTCAAGAGCCGTTCGTACCGCCAGGCCAATATGCTCACCGGAAAAATGCCCGACGACCAGCTCGCGCTCGGCAAACCGCTCGTGCAGTTCTACTGGCTCCTCTTTACGACGTCGGCGGTCAATGAACCGTATACGACGGGCGCGTTGGCCAGCCGCCTGCCCGACTACTTTGCCAAGGCGCATTGCGGGCAGGACGTCGACGAAGAATCAATGAAGCGCGTCAATTTCTGGCTCGATTCCAACGCGATTTATCAGGGCACTTACGCCAACGCGCGCCCGAAATCGGCAGGCCGGCGCGACCGCTGGGCGCCCCTCGACGGGCCGGGACGCGCCGACTGGTTTGAAAAGAGCCTCAAGCCGATCTACGACGCCAAGTGCGCCGAATGCCATAAGAATCTGCTCGGAGGCAACCGCGACCTGCCCGGCGTGCATGACGCCCTCAATATCGACTGGACGGGCCGATTCGGCTGGATCGACCTGTCCCGTCCGGAAAAGAGCCCGCTCCTGACGGAACATCTCGCGAAAGATAAGGGCGGTCGCGGCGTCTCAACCGATAAGAACGCGCCCAAGGACGCGCCGAAACTTATCTTTACGTCGAAAGACGACCCCGACTGGCAGACTATGTATCGAGCGATTCTGCAGGGGAAAAAGGACGCCGACGCGAGACCGGAAGCCGACAGGCCCGGCTTTGCCGGCGCGAGGCCAGAACCGTAATCGAGCTGTCTGGCAAGCGAACGCAATAAAAAAGAACGCCTGAACCGTCGGTTCGGGCGTTCTTTTTTCGTTTCGCGAATTAAGCGCAAGTCTCAGTCGTCGTTTCAGGCGAGCTTCTGCGCGAGGAATTCCTTCGCGGCCTTGAACGCGTCGGGTACGCCGGCCGGATTCTTACCGCCGGCCTGCGCCATATCGGGCCGTCCGCCGCCGCCCCCTTGGACGTGGCTGGCAATCGCCTTAATCCACTCGACCGCGCTGAATTTCTTCTCGACAAGATTGCGCGTCGCGGCGGTCATGAGCGCGACCTTATTCCCCTTCGTGTCGACGTTCGCAATGAGAATCGCGGCGTTCGACGTCTTGCGGCGGATCTGATCGATCGCTTCGCGCAGCACGTTCGCGTCGACGTCGTTCACAACGCAGGAGACAAATTTCGTTCCGCCGATCTCTTCCGCTTTCGCGATCAGACCGTCGACGTCGACCGCGTCTTTCTTAACGGCGGCGTCAAGCTCTTTGCGGAGCTTCTTATTCGCGGCGGCAAGACTCTCGACGCGCGCGACAATTTCGCTCGCTGGAACGCGCAGCGCGGCGGCAAGTTCCGTCTCAACGTCGGCCGCTTCCAGAATCTTATTGACCGCTTCCATACCGGTATAGGCGGTAATACGGCGCGTGCCGGCGCTTACGCTCTCTTCGGATACGATCTTGCAGTATCCGACCTGCGCGACGTTCTTAAGGTGCGTGCCGCCGCAGAATTCAAGGGACGGACCCATCTTAACGACGCGGACGACGTCGGGATACTTCTCGCCAAAGAGCATCATTGCCCCAAGCTTGCTCGCTTCCTCTTTCGGCATCTCGTCGCACGAAACCGGGAACGCTTCGAGAATCATCGCGTTGACGTCGCGTTCGAGCGCGACGAGCGTTTCATGATCAAGGCCCTTGTGGTGCGTAAAGTCGAAGCGCAGCACGTCGGCGTCGACCTTCGAGCCCTGCTGATTCGCGTGCTCGCCCAACCGCGCGCGGAGCGCCGCGTGGAGCAAGTGGGTCGCGGTGTGCGCGCGAGAAATCGCGGCGCGGCGTTTCGCGTCGACCGTCGCGGTTACCGACGAGCCAAGTTCGAGCGCGCCGCCGGTAAGCGTGCCTACGTGCACGATGAATTCGCCGTCGTAGACCGTGTTTTCTACGTTAAACACGGCGTCGCCTGCGGTTATAACGCCGGAATCGCCGACTTGCCCGCCCTTTTCAGCATAGAAAGGCGTTTTGTCCAAAACAACGCGCAGCTTCTTAGCCGGATCCGCCTGAGCGGCGTCGACGAGCTTCTCGCCGTCGAGAATCGCGACGACCTTCGCGTCGTCGGTTTCCGTCGATTTATATCCGAGGAATTCGGGCGGATTATTCGTCTTTTTAATCCCTTCGAGCGGGTCGCGCTTAAAGAGCAGATTCTTTTCGGCGAGTCCGGAGAGTTCGCCGTGACGCTCCATCTCTTTGCCGAACCCTTCCCAATCGAATCCGTAATTCCGTTCGCCGGCGAGCGTTTCGAAAAGTTCCGGCGGGAAGCCGTACGTCTGATACATTTCAAACGCGTCGGCGCCCGCGACGGTCGCGCGCTTTTCGTCTTCCATCGCCTTAAAGACGCCGTCCAGTCGGCGCAAACCGCCGTCAATATTAGCCATAAAGCGCTCTTCCTCTGCGGAGATAACGCTCTGAACGCGTTCAACCGTGCCGCCCAGTTCCGGATACGGAACCTTCATAAGTTCGGCGACGACTGGAACGAGCTGATACAGGAACGGCTTCTTCATGCCCATCTGCACGCCGTCGAGCACGGCGCGGCGGAGCAGACGGCGAATGACGTACTTTTCCTCTTTCGGGCCGGGATATACGTTCTCATGAATCGCGAACGTGCACGCGCGAACATGGTCCGCGATACGGCGTAGACGGCGGCCGTTTTCGTTCGTGAGATCGACGGCGTCGTACTTCTGCGAGCAGATTTCGGCCGCCGCTTCGACGAGCGGGCGGAGCGAATCGATGTGGAAATTCGTCTCGACGCCCTGAAGAACCGACGTTACGCGCTCAAGACCCATGCCCGTGTCGATGTTCTTGCTCGGAAGGGGACGGAGGTTGTTCGGCGGATTTCCGACGCGGTTGAACTGCGTAAAGACGAGGTTCCAGATCTCGACCTCGCCTTGCGGCGTCTTGTGATAGATTTCTGAGCACGGACCGCACACGCCGTCCGGACCCTGACTCGGCGCGGACGCCGGCCAGAAGTTTTCGTCTTCGTCGAGATACTGCAGTTTTTCGGCCGGCAGTTTAATCTCATCGAGCCAAATTTGCGCCGCTTCGTGGTCGTCTTTATAGACGGTCGCCGACAGCATTTCAGGATCGATTCCAAGCCATTCTTTCGACGTCAGAAATTCCCAGGCCCAGTGGATCGCTTCCCGCTTGAAATAGTCGCCAAAACTGAAGTTGCCGAGCATTTCAAAGAAGGTGTGGTGGAACGCCGTGCGCCCGACGTTGTCGATGTCGCCCGTGCGGAGACACTTCTGGCAGGTCGTCGCGCGCGTGAAGTCTAACTTGCAGCGCCCGAGAAAGTGGTCTTTGAACTGGTTCATTCCCGCCGGCGTAAAGAGAACCGACGGATCCCAGTACGGCACAAGCACGTCGCTCGGACGGCGCACGCAGCCTTTGGTTTCAAAAAACGTTAAATATTTTTCGCGAATTTCGTTTGTCGTGAACATTTTCTTTGTAAAGCCGAATTTCAAAGTTACCGTCGGCGACGCGCGTCGACCGACTCAAAAATTATATTTATCTCGCGCGAACCGGCGTCAGTTCTTCTTCGCGGCGTAGAATCGCGCGGCGGTCTCGCGTTCCTCTTTAAGCTGCGCGGCGAGCGTCTCGACGACGTCGTCGACCTTAACGAGCGTCGAATCGGCGTCCCAACGCCATTTGACTTCGACTTCGCCGTTGGCAAGCCCTTTTCCAATCGTAACGCGGACGGGGAACCCAATGAGGTCGGCGTCCTTGAATTTGACGCCCGGCCGTTCGTCGCGGTCGTCGAGAATGACGTCGACGCCGGCGGCTTCAAGGCCGGCGGCGATCTTTTCGGCGGCTTCCATCGCGGCAGGATCGCTCGCCTTGACGGGGCAGACGCAGACTTCGTACGGCGCGAGCGCGACCGGCCAAATAATCCCGTGCTCGTCGTGGCTCGTTTCGGCCAAACCGGCGACGATTCGGCTCACGCCGATTCCGTAGCAGCCCATAATGATCGTCTGGAGCGCGCCCGATTCGTCGAGGTATTTCCCGTTGAGCGCTTCGGTATATTTCGTTCCAAGTTTAAAGACATGGCCGACTTCGATCGCGTTCTGCATCGTCATGGGCGCGCCGCAGCGCGGGCAGGCGTCGCCGACGACCGCGTTGCGCACGTCGCCGAACAGATCGACCGTAAAGTCGCGGTCGAGGTTCGCGTTGACGTAGTGCTTTTCCGCCTGATTTGCGCCGACGACGACGTTGACGAGCTCCTTGACCGTCGGATCGGCGACGATCTTAATCTTTTCTTTCAAGCCAACCGGGCCGGCAAATCCCACGGGCGCGCCGGTTACGCGTTCGATCGTCGCTTCGTCGGCAAGCTCGACTTTATCCGCTTTGAGAAGACGGCGCAGCTTGTTTTCGTTGACGTCGCAGTCGCCGCGCACAAGAACGGCGACGGGCGCGCCGTCGACCAGATAAATGAGCGTCTTAACGACTTTGCGCGGCTTCGCCTTCAGGAACGCGCAGACCTGTTCGATCGTGTGCGCGCCCGGCGTGTCGAGCGCCGTCAGATCTTTGAGCGCAACGTCGGCCGGTCGGACGTGTTCCGTTTCCCCGATTTCCGCCTTCTCTACGTTCGCCGCGTACTTGCACTTCGGGCAATAGACGACGTCGTCTTCTCCATTTTCCGACGGGATCATGAACTCGTGCGAGCCGTCGCCGCCGATCGGGCCGGATTCCGCTTCAACCGGCAAGAAGGGGACTCCGCAGCGCGTGAAGATTTTGCAGTAGGCGTCGTACATCTTTTTGTACGTCGCGTCGAGCGTTTCAAGATCGGTATGGAAGCTGTACGCGTCCTTCATAAGGAATTCGCTTGTGCGCAAAACGCCGAACTTCGGACGCTCCTCGTTCCGGAATTTCGTCTGAATCTGATAGAGCAACAGAGGAAGCTGACGGTAGCTCGACACATACTGGGAAACGAGGCTCGTAATCTCTTCTTCATGCGTAGGGCAGAAAACGACGGGCGTTTTCGTTCCGCCGCGATTGAGAACCGTTTTAATAAGCACGTTGCCGAACGCTTCCACGCGGTTCGTTTGTTCGTAAAGAGACTGCGGACAGAGCGCCGTCATGAAGAGCTCGACGCCCCCCGCTTTATCCATTTCGTCGCGAACGATCTTCGTCGCTTTGTGCAGACAGCGCCAGCCCAACGGCAGATAAGCGTAAGCTCCGGCCATAACCTGCGAGATCATACCGGCGCGAAGCATGAAAATATGACTGGGAATCTCCGCTCCGTTCGGGATTTCCTTCATCGTTGGGATAAGCGTCTGCGACCATTTCATGGGGGTCTTCTCCTCTACCCTTAACTAAGTTGTGCAAGCTGAAAACGCGTCCGCGCGCGGCGCCGGAACGCGCGGTTGGACGGCGCGGCGGAACAAGCCAATATTATAATGAATAGTATCTTTTTTTTAAGGGGAGAGTCAATCGAGAAAGAAGATTTGATACGGAACGCCTTTGCGCTCGCAAAAGTCGGCGGCTTCCGCTCCCAACTCGCGCCAGTACGACATATCGCCGTCGCGGTATATTCGGAGATAATCCCTGTAAAATTGGGGATATCGCGCGTGAATCCAGGCGAGAATATCCTCCCTGTAGCCGGGGCGCAGCTTAAGATGCTCAAACCACACGGCGTCGACAAAAGGCGCGGCGCGTTCGACTATCGCCCGGAAATCGGTAATATAAGGGAAAATGGGCGACATAAAAAGAACGGTCGGTATCCCGTGCTCGTGGCATGTTTGAAGCATGGCAAGCCGGCGTTCAATGGGGGACGCGGCGTCCATCTCCGCGCGAAACTCCTCGTCCAGCGTATTAATTGAGCTGGCGACAAGAATGCCGCGCTCCGATTCCTCTTCTCCGTCGAACGCAAACGTCGCGCGGCGAAACATGCCCGTGCGTGCTTTAAGCAAATCAAGATCGCGCAGAAGGAGATCAGATTTCGTCGTTATTGATAGTCGGCATTCTATCGGGGCGAGCTCTTCGAGGATACGCCGCGTTACCCCGTATTTCGCTTCCAGCGGATTATAACAGTCGGTTACAGACGACATAAAGACAGACTTGCCTTCAAGCCGTTTAGCGCCAAGCGGCTTCGCGCAGCGTTTCACGTCGAGAAATTCCCCCCACGGCTCTTCATGATTCGTAAACCGCTTCATAAAAGAGGCGTAGCAGTACCGGCACGCGTGGGGGCAGCCGACGTAGGGATTGATCACGTAGTCGCCCAGTTTAGAAGGCGAAACGTAATCGGCGACCTGTATTTCCCGTTCGATCATAAGACGCAACGCAAAAAACGGCGGCGGATACTCGATCGAGCGTCCGCCGCCAATATCAAAGGACAACGTATGGAGGACTAGTTGCCGCCGAACAGTCCGCGGAAGAGCCCTCCGCCGCCGGTCGGGATATTGCCGCTTCCGCCGCCCGTGTGATTAAACGCGTTTTCTCCGCTGCTCGTCGGATGCGGGTTCGTATCGTAAAGCGGCGGCGGTTCGACCATCGTCGCTAACTTGCGCTCGGACGTGGGATATCCTTTGGAAGTAACCTGCCCGCCCTGCGGACGCTGCTGCTGAGCGTTTCTCGCCTGAGTCTGCGCTTGCGGCTTCGCTGGCGTCTGCGCCTGATTCTGACCTTCCGCCGCTTTCTCTTCGGACGGAGACGGACGGTCGACGATAAGCCCGGTCGAATATCCGCGAACGGTAATCGCGTTGTTCTGAATTCCGCGCCCGTAGTTGTCTGACCCGCCGTAAACGTCTTTGCCGCCGTGATCAATAACGAAGCTGAAGTTCGCGCCGCAGTTCGACTGCGCGTGATAGCTCAACTGGCCGCTCGCGTACCCTTGGTAGTTGCCGTAATAGGTATCCGCGCCGCGGTAATTCAGGATAGCGCCAATGCTTCCTTCGCCGCCGGCGCCTTGAGTAAGGCCGCCTGTCGCTTCAAAGGAATCGTCGCCGTCAAAATCGACGAGGAAGCCCGCGCCGAGGTCCCAGCCCATGCCGACGCCCATAATGGTGCCGCCGTAAACGTCGTTCCCGGCGTCGTCAAACAAATAGCCGACCGCGTAATGGCATCCGAATCCTGCGCCAAACCGCTGCCAGCGCGATTCTCGGCGCCGCGATCCGTCGTACATCGTAGACGTCGCCGCATAACGTACGTCGTTTCCGCCAAAATCGCGCGCGATACCAACGCCCATCCAGTATCCGCCGCCGTGTCCGAAATAATCGTATTCGTAGGCGTCGTCGCCGCCGCCGTCAAGCATAAGCCCGATTCCGCCGCAGGCGCAACGTCGTATGCCGGCGCCGATACCCTGCCCCCAACCGTCGTAGCCCGGATGTTCTGGGTACGAGTCGAAGAAATAGCCGCCGACGTAATAGTGATCTTTTCCGTCGCGGTCGACGAGCGCGCCGAATCCGCCGGGCGCGCCGAACCCCTGCGCGATAAGGGCGGCGCGGTAGTCGTCGTTGCCCGCGCGGTCGATGAGAAGCGCGAGTCCGCAAAGAGCGGCGCCCTGCGCGCGGCGGAAACCCATATACTTATCGTGGCCTTCTTCGTTAACGAGAATGGCGACGCCTCCGATCGCGCTCCCCTGGCAAATATCCTTCGCAAGATAAGCGTCGTTTCCGCCGTCGTCGTACCACATCGTCACGCCAAGCACAGCTCCAGCTTGAATCGCGTAGCTCTTACCCGAATATTCGTCGTTCCCTTTGCCAAAGTCGAAAACAAGGAACAACGGCCGATTGAGAACGCACGCGCCTTCATAATAGACGTCGTCGCCGCCAAGGTCGATAATGCAGCAAGCCTTCGGATATTTGTCGAGTTCCCAGACGGTGCGTTTTGAATCGCCAACGAGAATGTCGCCCGCTTCGGTCGAGATAATGCCGACGATCTGATCGTTTCCGATACGCGTCTTTTCGAGGGAGTCAAAGTCGATATTGGCAAGCTCGCGCAGGGTCTTTTCATGAAGGAGCGAGACGAGCTTTTCCGCGGCGTCATAGAGCGCGGATTTATTCATCTTCTCCATGGCGTCGATGAGATACTGGCCGCGTCCGCGGCTGGAGATCGTATGGCCGCTCTGGACCTGTCCGCAAAAGACGGGATACGCCTCGTTCATCACGGCGGCCAAGTCGTTTTTACTCATCGGCGCGACCGCTTTCGCGTGCAGAGAAGCCGTCTCAACGAGCGCGGCTTTGAGAAGATCGATCGCGTCGGTCGCATTGACGGCGGCGCGAGGGGACGGCCGTTCGCCGCGGGTCGAGACGTCCATGCGCGCGCGTGCAAACCGAACGCCCGAGAGAACGTCTTTGGAATCGCCCATGAAGTTGTCCGCCCACACGCGCGACGCTTCTTCGGCGCTGTTGACGGAATTGAGCGGATCCTGATAAAGAGCTTCATACCAGCGCAGACGGCAGCGGTTGTTGAGCTCGTTGCCCGTCTGTAAACTGTTGGTACGGCTGCGAATACTCGCGTTGTAAGCGCGCCAGCGCGCGTAGAGTTCCGCGCCGCCGTGCGAACGGAGATTATCGAGAAGGTCGGCGCTCATATCGCGCGTCGCTTTTTCCGCGTAGGGATGACCGTACTTGCGTTTTTCCTGATTGACGACAGGCTCGTTCGCGACCGGATTCTCGACCGGAACGTTCGCCTGCTCTTGCGCGGTCGCCTGTACGGCGTCGGGCGTTACGTCCATTTCGGTGAGTCGAACGCGCGCGTCTGGCGCGTCGGCGTCGTCGGGACGGAGCGCTTGCAGCTTATCCTCGGCGGGAACGTTTTCCCCTTGCGCGGCCTGCGCAGCCGCTTTCTCTTCCTCTGTGAGCTGGGAATCGCCGTCGGCGTTGGGAACCGGCAATTCCGGATTTTGAATTTCAGGATTCGCCGTCTCCGGCTCGGGCTCAGACGGAGCCTCCGCCGGCGGATTTACGCCGGATACGGCAATACCTTCGTCGTCGGCAGGGGCAGACTCGCCCGCGCCGGGCGCTTGATTTCCATCTGCTGGCTCTTGGATAGGTTCCTCCGAAGATCCGTCCCGCAGGCGAACCTGACCAACCGCTAATTGCTGATCGTCAGGCGCCGCCAAACTCGCCGACTCGGCGGCGAGGAGCGACGGCTGATCGTTAAAGGCAGCCGCGGCGGTTACAGCAACCAAACCCGACGCGGCGCAAAGCGCCAACAGCTTACTTAATTTCTGCATTGCAAATTCCGTGTTCTTAACGCGACGTCCTGCGTTCCGTCCCAATGGGAGCGCGCCGCCGTCTGCCGACGCGAAAAAGACGCGTCGGTTTGTGTACTGCAGCGTCCAAAGACGCGTATAGCGCGATACGGCGGCATGCCGTTCGAACGTTTACTCCGCGTCTGTCATCAAAACGCGTCTGGCGTTTCAACAGACCCTCAAGAAAAGAGAAAACGTTATCTCATTTTTCGTCGTCTTTTCTAACGAACTTCAACTTGAATAAAAACGTTCGGTAAATTCGGTCTTTGTCAATTCATCAAGCGCCGACACGACTGGATAAACGTTTAGGATAAAGCCGTATGGCAAAGAGAGGAAGGTTGGGCAATTTGACTCTAACAAAGCGTTTGCGCTTATCAAAATCACGCAAACAAATTCCTTATTTTCTTTGTTTCATTTTTCCTTATCAAGACGTTTTCATAGGTTTGCCTTGCCGCGTCGCCGCGCCGCGCGCCAGCGCGCGTTTAAAATTTTGCCCTGCCGAACAAGCCGTTAAAATCGATAATTTACTTGTAGATTATTAAAAAAAATTGACAAAAAAAATGATTTTGCTAACTTGATACTTGTAAAACGGCGGCGCTGAAATTATCATTTCAAGAGTAAAGTCGAAACATTCTGTTTAGCCTTTTATACGGCGTCAAACGGCGTTTTGACCGCACATTTGACACACGAACGCGTCGGCGCCAAACAAGCGCCGGCTCGTATACCGACGTACGTCGACTCTTGCAGCGGCGTCGTGTTTTGAGGTTCGATCTGGCATTGGGCTCTTCACGACAAAACGGCGGCGCTGCGACGTCAACCGCGCTCCTCTTTTTCAAAATCTTGGGGCGTTTGCTGACGCGCGCGCATCGGCTGTTGTCGGACTCCAATATAAGATTTTCACCGTCAAGCCTAAGTTGATTTAGGAGATTTTCATGAGTCGGAGCAATTTTGTCCTTCGTTTAAGCGCGATTCTTGCGCTGATCGTCCTCTTTACCGTTCCTATGTCGACGGCTTACGGACAGAGAAACAACAATAATAATAACAACAATAACAACAGCAATAATAACAACAACAATAACAACCGCAACAACAATAATAATAACAACAATAACAACAATAATAATAACAATGGCAGCGGCTCCTCTTACGGGAGCGGCGTGCTCGTCGACGCAAACGGCGTTCTGCAGCGCGTCGCGTTAGACGACGGCGTTCTCGCCTCGATCCGCAGCGCCTCGACCGTCGCGATTCCGAGCGAAATGCGCGCCGCCAGCAATCTGCGCAAGGTTTCGCTTAACCGCCTTGAAGCGCAAATCAAAGAGAACAACGGCGTCGTTACCGAAGAAATGGCGAATCTCGCCGGCTTGACCCGCATCGAAAACGTATTTGTCTATCCGGAATCGGGCGACGTCGTTATTGCCGGCCCGGCGGAAGGATGGGAAGTCGGCGCGGAAGGCGCGACCGTCGGTATTAAGAGCGGTCGTCCGACTCTTCGACTGGAAGATCTCGTCGTCGCGCTGCGCGCGTTTCCTGCGGAAGGAAAAGGCGCCTCGCTCGTCGGATGCTCCATCGACCCGTCGGAAGAGGGTCTGCGCTCCATGCAGGCTTATCTTAACGAAACGAGCCAGCCGAACGTAGCCAGCGACGCCGAATGCGTCGAATACGCCGCCGGTATCCGCGACGCGCTTGGACTCCAGAACGTTACCGTCTGGGGCGTTTCCCCTAAAACGAATTTCGCCGCGACCCTCGTTGCCGCCGACTACCGCATGAAGCTCATCGGCATCGGTCTCGAAGAAGCCCCTGTCAAGCTCGTAACCTACGTCGATAAATCGAACCCGCGTAATCATGCGTCCAACGCGCTCGTCCGCTGGTACTTCCAGCCGAATTACGACTGCGTCGTTGAAACGGAAGACGGCAACGCCATGCAGCTCGTCGGCAACGGCGTCAACCTCCTTGGCGAAGACGAACTTGTCGCCGCCGACGGGTCCCGTTCCGCCAATAAGGGCAAAGGCAATCCCGCGACGCGCGCCTACGCTAAGAGCTTCACTCAGAAGTTCGAAAAGATCGCCGACGAAGTCCCGGTCTACGCGAATCTCCGCAACCTCATCGACATGACGATCGTCGCCGCCTACCTCCAGAAGGAAGGCGCTTACGCGAAGACAAACTGGAACGCCGAGCTCTTCTCCGACGAAGCGCAGTTCCAGACGGAAAACCTTAACGAAGTCCAATTCGCGGAAACGGCCGTCAATACGGTTCGCCGCAGCGCCAATCTTGTCAGCTATCCGACGGGCGGCGGCGTCTCCATCGAACCGGAAATCGCGTTCGACGCTAAGCACATGAAGTACGACGAAAAGGGCGTCGTTGAAGCTAAACGTGAAAAGGCCGAAAACGCCGATTCCGCCAATTGGTGGTGGGACTGATCTTACCCCCTTTGGCGCGTTTATCAGAACCTGCCAAAGATTTGATCGACTGAAGCAACAAGGGCCGTCTCGCATCCTCGAGACGGCCTTTTTTTGTCGCCTGCCAGGAGGCCGCAGGCGTGGGACGTCCCTCGCAACTGGCGCAAAATTGCCCTGAAATTGGCCCGCGCAGGCAAAAGCGCGGACCGGGCAACGAGCGTTTTGTTTTCGTCCGAAGGCGCGCGGCCAATAAAAAAGCCGGCGCGCTAACGCTGCCGGCTTACTGAGAAACGCAACGACGTCCTTGTCTTCTCCCGCGCGTCCATGCGCTAAGCGTTTCTCAAATCCAACGCCGCCGCGCGTCCATGCGCGAAGTTGTCCGCCTCCGTGCGAGCGCGGCGTCGAAATGAGATCTGTTTTTCACGTTACCTAACAATACTCGGATCGGCGACGGCGGTATTTGCGGTTTCTTCCGAGCGTTTCTCTTGCGGCGCGTCTTTCAGCTCGTCGCTTACGTACGATTCGTAAAGAGACTCTTCAAAGTTGATCGCCAGATCGCCCACGCTAAACCCGGCGATCCGCCACGCGTAATCGTCGTTTGTGAGGATGAAAGTTAGCTCGTCCATCTGGATCGCGCCGGAATCCGTATAATCTTCGACGTCGACAAGCACGAGGACGCGGCCGCGAATCGGCTTCATTTTCTTAGTGATCCGCCAACGCACCGTATCGCTTTCCTGCGCGAGGAACTGGTTCCGCTTCGCCTCTTGCGCGCGCGACGTAAGGAGCGCAAACGCGCCGTCGTCGTCGCCGCTGAAAAACGTCTTGAAGAACGCGTTGACGACGCCTTCGGGCGTTTCAGGATTCTCAACGTCGAGCGGCGTTTCGTCGACCTCGGGCGTTTCCGGCGCCGAGCTTTCAGTCGAATCGGGCGTCTGACCGCCAGACGCGGACGCGGCTCCTTCGGCTGGGGAAGCCGCGTCGCCACCGTTCCCGCCGCAACCCGACAGGGCTAGCGCCAACGCAAAACTAAATACGAAGCCAAGTCCCAAAGACGGTTTCATGAAAAAGTCCTTTTCTCTTCCCGTGAATATGTGCGCGCCTTCTGACGTTTTCCGAACGTCGTTCAAAAAGCTGGGTTATTCTGCAAATTTTATAATTTTTGGTCAATACTGATTCGCGCAAAAATAGACAGTTTCTATAATTTGTTGTTTAACAAGAGTTAACAGATTCCCGTGAAGAAGAAAAGGTTCTTTTCAAGTCCCGTCGACACGCTACAATGAAATAGAATCTCGAATCGCCGAATCAAAAAATTTTTCAAAAAAAGAGGCTTTTTATGTCAACCCGTCTCGCTGGAAAAACGGTCCTCGTTACGCGCCCGCGCTCGCAGGCGGACGAATTGCGCGCGCTCCTGGAAGCGCACGGCGCGCGCGTTGTAATCCAGCCCGTTATTGAAATTCTGCCGCCGAAAGATCCGGCCGAATTAGACGCCGCGCTCGACGCGGTCGCCGCAAAAGAATTCGACTGGGCCGTCTTTTCAAGCGAAAACGGCGTACGGTTTACTCTAAATCGGCTTGCTGAGAAAACTTCCGACCCGGCGCTCTTCTTTGAGAAAGGGGGAGTCAAGCTCGCGGCCGTCGGTTCTCACACGGCCGACGTTCTATCCCAATACGGTCTGGCGGTCGCGGTCGCCCCAAAGCGGTTCGACGCCGACGGCCTCGTCGACGCGCTCGCAGAGCGCGTCGGCGCTCAAAGTCTCGCGGGCGCTTCCTTTCTTTCGTTTCGCGCAAGCCGCGGCCGCAAAACGCTTTCAGAACGTCTGACCGGTTACGGCGCGCGCGTGCGGGAAGTTGTCGCGTACGAAAGCGTCGACGTCGACGCCGCTGACCCGGACGTCTTGGACGAGATGCGCCGCGGCAAGATCGACTTTGCGACCGTCGCGAGCTCGGCGTCCGCAAAGTCGTTTGCGAGGCTCTTTGGAACGGCGCTGGAAAAGACGCGTACCGTCGCTATCAGCTCGCTTACGGCAGGCGCGCTCGAGACGCAGGGCGCGCGCGTCGCCGCTATCGCGCAAGAGGCTACGATGCAAGGACTTGTCGACGCGGTTCTTTCGCTGGTCTAACCTGCGCGCCAAGAATAAAAACGCGCCCCGGCGGCAATCAAAGGACAGCCGCGGGGCGCGTTTTTTCTAACGGTCAAGGACGGTCAGACCGTCAATCGGAGATCAGCAGCGCTTGCTCTGAACGTCTTTTTCGTACTGCTCAACTTCCGCGATCCACTTTTCGCCGACCGGGACGTTGTTCTTTTCGCAGTAGTAATCCCAGACCGGGCCAAACGGCGCGGACTTGAGCTCTTCGAGAAGCGCAAGACGCTTGCTGAAATTGAAGTTCAGTTCCAAGTCGCGAAGCTGTTCGATCGGTTCGAGCGAAGCCGCAAGGAGCGCCTTGAACGCCGAACGCGTGCCGACGATCCACGCGACGAGACGGTTAATCGAGCCGTCGAAGAAGTCGAGCGCAATGTACGTACGCGGCAGGAGATCGCAGCGTACCAGCTCTTCGGCGATCGCGCGCATCTGATCGTTCCAAATAACGACGTGGTCGGAGTCCCAACGAACGCCGCGGGAGACGTGAAGAAGAAGATTTTCCGTGAACATGGAGATCGACGACAGTTTGTCGCTGATACATTCGGTCGGATGGAAATGGCCCGCGTCGAGCGTAGCGATAAGATTGTTCTTGATCGCGTAGCCCATGCACCATTCGTGGCTGCCTACCGTATAGCTTTCCGCGCCGATACCGAACAGTTTGCTTTCGACGCCGTCGCGGATATTTTTCTTGTCGTATTTAACGGAGAAGATTTCGTCGTACGAGGCGGCGAGACGCTGACGCGGCGCAAGCCGATCGACCGGCGTGTCTTTGATTCCGTCCGGAGTCCAATGATTGACGACGCACTCGGTTCCAAGCTGTTCGCCCATAAAGTTGGCGATGGCGCGGCAGCGCTTGTCGTGTTCAATCCAGAAATCGCGGATTTCCTTCTTCGGGTGCGAAAGGGTCAGGCCGTCGGCCGCTTTCGGATGCGAGAAGAACGTAGGATTGAAGTCGAGGCCAATACCGAGCTTCTTAGCCCAATCGACCCAGCCCTGGAAATGGCAAGGTTCGATTTCGTCGCGGTCGACTTTCTTGCCGCCGTTTTCAAGATAGATCGCGTGAAGATTGAAGCGGAGCTTGCCCGGAATGAGCGAGAACGCCTTTTCCGCGTCTTGACGGAGTTCCGCAGGCGTGCGCGCTTTGCCGGGATAGTTGCCCGTGGAAAGAATACCGCCGCTTAGCGCTTCGCCCGTCGCTTCAAATCCCGCGACGTCGTCGCCCTGCCAGCAGTGCAGCGAAATGGGCGTCTTTTCAATCTTCGCTATCGCCGCGTCGGTATCGACGCCAAGTTCAGCGTAACGTTCTTTTGCGAGCGCGTAAGCCTGTTCAACTTTACTCATCTTGTATATATCTCCCGAATTGAAATACTGCCCCGCGCGGGGCGGAACAATAAATAATGAAAGTCGGCTTTTGCCGACGAAATCAAGTAACCCTGTTAAGCAAACGGCCAAAAAAACCGATATTCTAAGACAAGCGGTTTTTTTGTATCTTCCGATTATTCAGTCAGTCGACGTGCCGACAGCACGCGCCGGAAGTCGAAATCCGTTGTTCCAACATTTTAACAAAGGACGAAAACATGCGTATTCAATCAGCCCAAACGCGTTCCAATCACCCCAACATCGTCGGGGCGGACGAATCTCGGCGCAACGCGATTAAGCGTCTCGCCGTCGTTTGTTGCTCCGTTGCGCTTGGCTCGGCTCTCTTGGCGTTTACCGGCTGCAAAACTACCGACGCTTCCAAACCGGCGAAAACCGTACCCGGCTTTCTGGAGGGCGACAAGCCGTCGTGGTAGCGCCTCGGCCACGAGCCTATGAATACGATTATACGCGCGTTCTCACACGGAACGCGCGTTTTTTATTCTCTTTTTTTCTAAAACCAAACCGCAAATTCAGAACGTCGGGATCAAGCAAACTTTAATCCCGTCTCCGGCGCGTTACGCTTCGGACGAAACCTCCTCCGAGTCGTCTTCCACAACGTCTTTTGGCGGTTTGTTCGCCATGAGAGCCGCAATCCACCGCGTCTCCGGAAACGCCTGGAAAATAATTTTCATAATAACAGCCAACGGGGGCGAAAGGAACATTCCGACCGGACCGAGCAGCCATCCGAAAAAGATCAACGAGATCAAAACGATCAACGGGGAAAGATCAAGGCCGTCGCCCAACAGTCTCGGTTCCAGCGCGTACCCGACCAGACAGTTGATCAAGACGAGAAACGCCGCGTCGACGCACCCAATGAAAAGCCCGCGATCGATCGTCGCCAAAACGATCGGAGGAATCGCCGCGGCCACAGAACCGATATTCGGTATGTAGTTCAGAAGAAAGGCGACGAACCCCCAAAGGATAGCGTATTGAACCTGCGTAACTATGCACAAAACCGCGACCAGCATCCCGACGAGGCAGCTCATCATCGTCTTAATGACCATGTAACTGCGAATATCGTCGATTACGCTCTCGATATGACTGTTTGTAAAGCGTTTACGACCTAGCGCGGCGACTAATTTACGCGGTATTTTCGCCGTTTCACAGAGCATAAAAATGACCAGCAGCGTAATTAAAAACGCGTTGCTGCCAAAGTAGCTCAGTTCGCCGGCAAGCCCGCGCAGGAAGCGGAAAAGCTCTTGGGAACTGGCGCCTACCGCGCTCACCGCCTCTTGAGGCTGCGACAGAAGACGCCACGTGTCGGCCTCAAGCGCCCCGTGCGAAGCCTCGTCTTCGTCGGCGCTCTTCTCGGACGCGCCGCCCTCGTTGGCGCCGTCGACGTTGAACGTCTCGGCGAGCGCGTTCTCTACGTCTTTGACAACCTCGTCGTCGTGCGACCGAAACGTGGGCGGATCGCTGGGAATCAATCCTTTATTGTCGTTGGGAGCGAGCTCCTGAGCGGCCGACGTCGGCTGCGGGTCGCGCGAAACAAGCCGCTGCGGCGCCTCGGCTTCGTTTTGAGAGAGCTCAGACGACTGAATCGCCGTATCCGGAAACAACTCGACGGTCGTTAGAGAGACGGGCGTAATCGTCGCCGCGTGGAGGCCGGCGCGTTCCAATTCGTGCGGATTTCCCTGCGGCGTTTCCTCTTTGTTCCGGCTCTTTTGTTCCGGGTCCGACTTGGATTTCTTCACGACGTCGTCGGCGCCGTTTTTTGCGCGTTCGTATTCGTCGCGCCAACGCAACTCGTTGAGATACGCCTCTTTCGCTTCTTCTTCCTCGGTCGGTTTCTCTTTCTCTTTTTCGCCGTCCGACTTCAAAAACGGAAAGAGATCGCCGGCGTCGAGATTATAGCCTTCGAGCGTCTCGTTGAATCGGTCGCGATACTCCGGGATATTTCTTGCAAACTGCGCGATCTGCGTTCCTATAATCGTCATGGAACTCAAGCCGACGACGGCGACGCCAATAATGACGATCGTCAGCGCCAACCATTGCTTAAAGCCGCGCGCCTTGAGCCAATTGACCGGCGTATTAAGAAGCGCCGCAAAGAACGTCGCGAGAAAGAGCGGACCAAGCACGCCGCGCGCGCTGTGAATCCCGGCCAAAATCACGACCATAGCGCCCAGAATTACCGAATAGTCTTTTAACAATCCCTGTTTTTCAGGTTTTCGTTTAATTTTATGTTCGCCGTTCATAACGATATATTCTCGGTCGTTCGCAAACGCCATAAACGCCGCGCGCCGTTTTTATTTCGATCTCAACAAGGTTGCCGTAAGCGCCAAAACTCGCTAATTCGCGTGTTTTCGCTAATGATACCCAATGGGAGGGGCAGACGCAAGCGCCTAAGCGCGCCGTTTGATAATTTCAAGAAAAAAAAGAGCCCAAACGTTCTGCCGAACGTCCCTGGTTACGGGGAATTCGACCGACGTTTGGGCGTATACGACGACGCCGGAATAACTCAAAGGCTCACGCCTGCGGTCCGGCGGAACCGTTCTGTTTCGCGACGAGAAGCTGCGACGGCGTCAACACTTCGACAACGACAATCGGGGTTCCCGATTTAAGTTCTTCGTCCGCGTCGGTTACCGCGTCATACTCTAAAATGCGCTCCTGCTGAACGATGGAAACTTTTCCGACGCCCGCGCGTTTGGCCGGAATTCGAAGATAGACCGTGCCCGTCGAGCCGACGGCAAGGGACGTCCGAACCGAACCGTCTTGATTGAACTTCGAGAGCATACGCATGAGGTGAAAGACGGCGTACGTGGCGATCAGGCCGCAAACGAACCCAACGACGACCGCGACGGCCGGCGACTGGTCCAACGAAAGGGCGATCATGCCGCCAAGGCCGAAAAACGCGATTCCCGCGGAAAGAGAACGCACGGAAAACGCGTGAAGAAAAGCGCTGCCGCTGTGATCGGAACTCGCGTCTTCCGCGGACCCGTCGTCGGCGACGCCGTCAAGATCGACGTCGGTCGAACCGGCGCCGTCCATGTCGTGGCCCCCTACGCCCAAGAGCGTCATGACCGTCTGAACGACGACAAAAGCGCCCCCGAAGATAGCGCAAAATAAAAAGAACTGTTCCATTGGCATTGGCGTTCTCCGCGATTCCGCCCGTCTGCGCCGCGAACAATCACGCGGCAAGGCGCGGCGGAGCGTTTGTGGGAAACTTCAGCGCGCAACGACGAGAACGTCGGCGCAAAAAATCACTTGTCGAAGTCGGAGTCTTCAAAGACGTAGTTCTCTTCTTCGTAACGGCGAAGGCAAAGTTTAGAGGAATCGTCTTTGATATAGCGGTTGGAAGAGCCCGACCAAACGTAACAGAGCAAGCCGCCCACGTTGTAGAAACAATTCAGAGCGACCAGCGCGACCGCAACGATTGAAAGTACGATTAACAGCATAGTTACTTTTCCTCCCTGAACGCTAAACGCGTCTGTCGACAAAGCGCCGCTACGCCGCAGCGTTCCTGTACGTTCCAATTTTACCGAATATCCCGCACAAACAAAAGAGAGAAAACAGCCGTTATTTACAAAATTTTAAGAAAAAACACCCTCAACGAAAGACGTCCGCGCCCTGCTTCGACGGCGCGTCATTTAACGAAGTAAACGTCGATCGTTTCCTGTTCCGCCGAATCGGCCGCGTCTTCCATAGCGTCGGAAATCTTCCGCGCGGCGTAGGAGGCGGCGAGATATGTCGCGGCCCCGGCGACAAGCAGCAGCGGAAGCGTCAGCATCGCAAGCGCGACGAAAAACGGGATCGTCGCCGCCGCCAGAACCGCCGCGCCGATTCCCCAAAAAACGTCCGTCAGTGTCAGTTGGGATTCTTCTCGTTCTTTTTCCATGGTAAAACTCCTTTTTTTAACGCGCAGAACACGTTGATTGGCGCTGCGCTTTCCTTATCTCCCTTTATGCAAATTTCACCTCGCTTTTGAAATCTTTAGTATTATTTTCAAAAAATCTTAAATTCTTTCAAACGAAGAGCCGCGTTATTTTCGACAAATCCTCTCTATACACTATTTTTTATTTATTTTTAATGTATTATCTATTCATACAAGATAAAAAAGATTAATCGGCGCTCCAGTTTTGTCCGCCGGACAACTCAACAAGGATACGGCCATTCCTATAGGCGCACGTTTGTATAGAGGAACATTAAAATGACGTTTTCAATCTTATCGCTCTCCCCGCTCTTCGGCGCGGAAACGGCAAGCTTTCTTGCCATAACGGCAGTTCTCGCCGCTTTCATCGTATTTGGGACGCTCATTCTCTTCAGCGCGCGCTATAAGAGATGCCCGAGCAACAAAATCATGGTGATTTTCGGCCGGTCGGCGAGCAAATCGTCCGCGCTCTGCATTCACGGCGGCGCGAAATTTATCGTGCCGCTCTTTCAGGATTACGCGTTCCTGAGTCTTGAACCGATGCAGATCGAAATTCCGCTCCGCGGCGCGCTCTCTATGGAGAATATCCGCGTCAACGTGCCGAGCGTCTTCTCTATCGCGATCGGCACGACGCCCGAACTCATGCAGAACGCGGCGATTCGCCTCCTCGGCATGCCCAAGCAGGCGATCGCGAAGCAGGCGGAAGACGTCATCTTCGGTCAGCTCCGTCAGGTCATCGCGTCCATGAAGATCGACGAAATCAACCGCGACCGCGAAGCGTTCCTCACGAATATCCAAGCGTCCCTCGAACCGGAACTTCGAAAACTCGGTCTCGTTCTCATCAACGTCAACGTCACGGACATCACGGACGAGTCGGGCTACATCGAAGCGATCGGTCAAAAAGCGGCGTCTGAAGCGATTCAGAAGGCGCGCGGCGACGTCGCCGACAACGAACGCATGGGTGAAACCCGCGTCGCCGACGCGGAAAAAGACAAGGCGATTCAGGTTGCCAACGCCAAAAAGGAACAGGCGATCGGCACCCGCGAAGCGGACAGACAGCAGATCGTTAAGACGGCGGAAATCGAACAGGAACAGGCCGTTCGACTCGCCGATCTCGAACGCGTTAAGCTCGTCGGTCAGCAGTCTGCGGAGTACGAAAAAGACGCCCAGATCAAAGACGCGGAACGCGACATGCGCGTTCGACTCGCGAATGCGAACGCGGAAGCTGTCAAAGGGGAAAACATCGCGCAGGCGGTCGTCGTCGACTCGAACGCGGAACTCCTCATTAAGAAGTCGGAAGCTTTCCAAATGAGCGAAACGCGCAAACGTCAGGCGGAAGCGTCCGTCGCGGAAGCGGAACACAAAGCGCAGGCGGTCGCCGCGATCGCGCGCGCGGAACGCGTAGAAGCGGAACGCCGTGCCGAACTCGAGGCGCCCGCTAAGGCGGAAAAGGCAAAGGTTATCGTCGAAGCGGAAGCGCTCGCGGAACAAAAACGTATCGAGGCGGAAGGCGAGGCGGCCGCTATTTACGCGAAGTTGGAAGCGGAAGCGCGCGGCCAATACGAAATTCTCAAAAAGAAGGGCGAAGGTCTTCAGGCGATCGTTCAGGCGTGCGGCGGCGCGAAAGAAGCGTTCCAGATGCTCATGCTCGATCACTTCGACGAACTCGTCGCGGCGTCGGCGCAGGCGATCTCCTCGATCAAATTCGATAAAGTCGTCGTTTGGGACGGATCGAACGGAACTGGACAAGGGGGCACGGCGACCGCCAACTGGCTGCGCAACATGGCGCAAACGCTGCCTCCAATGCTGGAAGTCATGAAGGAGATCGGCGGGGTCGAATTCCCCGACGTGCTCGCTAAACTTTCCGCTGCGGAAGAGAAAATTGCCGACGCGCCCGTCGTCGATACGGACGCGGCCAAACCTGCCGACGAAACCCAGTCGGACGAGGAAAACGCTAAGAAATAGCGCGAAATCCCCGCCGTAAAACGGACGGCAAAACGCGCCGGACGCAACTCGCTGCGTTCGGCGCGTTTTTTATTCCGGCGAACCGCTTCGCGCGGCGCTCATTCCGGCGCGCGGCCGCTCTGCAGCAGTTTGAGCGTTTCGGCCCGGCCTATTTTGATCGCGGGCCCGAGCGCCGCGACAAGACACAGCGCCACGGTCAAGCCTAATCCAAACGCGAGCCGTTTGACGGGCAAAATGAGAGGCGGATCCAGCGACCCGAACATGCTCTGCCCAAGCTTCAGCGCGCCTTGAGCGGCAAGAAAGCCAAAGATAAAGCTTGCAAACGCCGCAACGGTTCCGATCAGGACCGCTTCGGCAAGAACCGCGCGAATAATCGTCCCGCGCGTCGTTCCAACCGCCCTCATAACGCCGTACTGCCAGCGGCGCGCGCGTATCGAGTTCGCGATCGCGCCGATAACGGCGATCGACGCGATCATTAGGGTAATCAGCGGCGTTTTGCTTAGTCCCCAGATCACCGAATCGGCGCGGCGCGTTATCGATTCGGTCAGCGATTCGCGCGTCGAAAGCTTCGCGTAAGCCGTGAGCGCGCCGGGCATAACGGTTCCCGTTCCCTCTTGGCAGTCAAGAAGAAGGTTTTTGCGCGCCAGATAGTCGCACGCGTATTCCGCCGAGCTGTAATCGACGTTCTCGCCGTTTTTCGCGTCGAACCAGAAATAAGAACGCCGTTCGATCTGATAGTCGTCGGCGACGACCTCTTCGCGCGCAAAGACAATTCCGCCAGAACGGCCAAAGTTGCGCCGAACGCCGCCCGTCTTCGAGAGCCACTGCCAACCGGGAAACGACACGACGCCGACTATCGGATACTCTAATACGCGCTTCTCGTCCCGAGGATGCGCCGTCTTGAGCGTATCGCCCACATTGAGCGCGTAATCGACGGAAAGAGAATCAGTTACAATTACGCCGCGGCCGCTCTTCATAGCGCGTAACGCTTCTTTGGGATTCCCCTGCCGAAATCGGAAACCGACCAGCGGCGTCTTTCCTTCAAAGGCTTTTTCGACGTCGACGCCGAAAAAGACGACGTTCGCAAACTGACGCTTGAACGGATCGTCCGGAACGGTCCCTTCGGCAAACGCGGCCTGTTCGATCGCTATGGGGACGAACCGATCGGGATCGACAAAGGACGCGCGTTTGAGTTCGTCGACGAGCTCCGGCCGCAATCCGTTCGGCAAAAACGCCACAAACGCGTCGGGCGCGCGACGGCCCGGAAGAAACGGATCGAGCATCGAATAGCCCCAAATCTGCATCGTTACGTACAGCCCGCCCCCGACGCTCAGGGCGACGGCAACTGCGGCGACGCGGCCCGCGTTCCCTGAAAATTCATGACGCAGCATGCGGTAATCGAACCGGAAAAGAAACGCCAAGACGGGTAGCAGAACAAATTCCGCTATGCGGATCGCAAGCGGAAGGATGCAGACGACGCCTGCGGCAAGGAGCATAACTCCGACGCCGGAATGCATCGCGGCGCGGCGCGCGGAATCGCCAGGAAGATTGTAGATTATGTACAAGTCGGCGCCTATCGCCGCGAGGCCCGCGAGCGCCGCGATTACGAACCGCGCCGTCTGACGGCGCCGGCGTTTGCCGGTTAAAAAACGCCGTTCGGGCGTTCCCATCGCGTCGAGCGGTTTGACGCGCGCGCTCCGGAAAATAGGATACAGGGCGGCTAAAACCGTTCCGATAAACGTGCACAAAAATGAAAAGCTCACCGTCTTAGGATTCAAGCCGGTCGCCTTGCCGGAACTCCAAAGGACAAGCAGCCAGCCTATCCCCATGCCCAGAATCCAACCCGGCGCGGCAAGAACGACCGCTTCAAAGAAAACGGACAGACCGACTTGGAACCGCGTAAGACCGGAGATTCGATAGAACGCGATGAGCCGCTTCTCTTCGTCGACGCTCATATTGAGCGCGGTAAAGACAATCAGCAGCGCGGCGAGCGCGGCAAGCAGCGCGCCGCTCGCCGCTTGGTATTTAAACGATTCGTTCTCACGCAAAGCCGCCGCCTTCCGGTCGGCGATTTCCTTTTCCGTCGCGCTTTTCGCGTTCGGTACTTCTTTCGCGAGCCGCGCGTTCCAACGTTCACGAAACGCGTTCGGATCGCCGCGCAGCTTCAGATAGACGGCGCTCGTTTTGACTGCGGCGTGAGTAGAAATCTCATTCGCGAGTTTGCGGGAAATATAAAATCCGTCGGATTCCGGATCGTCGACGACGCCGACGACTTTGAGTTGATATTCAGTCGTCGTTCCTATGAGCGACGTGCGGTCGATAAGGAGAATCGAGTCGCCGACTTTCGCTTTATACATCATGTTTCCGCGCGTCGTCATGACCGCCTCGCGGGGCGCGGGCTCGCCGTTCGACGCCGCCTGAAACCAGCGTCCTTCTTTGAGTTCGTACGGAGCCTCGGACGCGGTCGTCGCCTGAAACGGTCCGCCCATTCCCAAGGGCGTCCCCATCGTCGCACGGTACGCGCCAAACGCTTTGCGGTGCAATTCCGGATCGATTCCTTCGGGCGCGTCCCCCACTTCGGCAAGCTGCCTGTCCGAAAGATCGAGCAGGCGTTTCAGCGTCGGCTTGGCGCCCTCGTCTTCGGGATCGTCGTCCTGAAGAATAAAACGCTCCATACCCGGCGAATAGACAAACATTTGCAGCGCCGCCGTCTCGTCGCAAATTTCGACGTCTTCGTCGGCGCGCAGATCCGAGACAAGCTTCTCTGAAAATTCAATCTGGGGTTCTCCGCGCCCGCCCGGCCCGCCGCGTCCGGCCCGACCACCGCGCGCGCCGGGATTCGCGCCGCCACGTTCCGCGCCTGACGCGGC
>CAMNJU010000016.1 GCA_946541595.1 uncultured Planctomycetales bacterium | reverse complement strand
ACTCGGAATACAATAAGCCGCTCTTGACAATCGCGCCCAAAGTTTACCGCTGTCCTTCCAATCGAAACTGCGGTGAGGGCCAGACGACTTTCAGCGCGATTCTCGGCGACGGCGCGTTTTTCGACGCTTCCGGAGTCGGAAAGAACCTCGGTGAATTTTATGCGCGCGAGGGCTTTATCACGCGCGTCCAAGCACTGATTTGCGAACGTCGAGAACCGATCGAGTGGGCGCGGCCCGACGCGGAATTGACTCTCGAGGAGATTCGCGCGACGTTTGGACTCGACGCGAAGCCTTCGGAAGGAGGCGCCGGCTCGCTTCACTCCGGGGGAATGCAAGTGGGAACCGCCGGCGGCGCCGCTCGTTTTGTCTCGGAATCGGAACCGGGGTTCAAACTGGAAAAATACCTAACCGGCGTTCCCGAACCGAAAGAAGACGAACAGTCAAAACCGGAATAGGCGCCTCTTTTCCGTCCCTTGGAAAACCTCTCCGATATTTCGAATATCTTAATTCGTTCGCGTGGGGGAGACGCGCCGTCTCTCCCACAGCAGGCTTGGTTGTATGACGTCCAAAGGAATGTTGACCGGATTTTCAATCCCCGCTCGTTATTAAACATCCAGCAAAAAAGACTCCCCGCTCAATGCAAGACGCCAGACGCCGCGGTATAATAACCGTTTGAAGGAGGCTCTTCACATGCTGTACTACGTTACTGGCAATATGTTCGAGCGTTCTTATGACGTCCTCGTAAACCCAGTTAATTGCGCTGGCGTCATGGGGAAAGGTCTGGCCCTCAGTTTCAAGCAAAGATATCCGGAAAACTTTGCCGCTTATCGACAGGCGTGCAAAGAAGGCGCGCTGAAGCCCGGCCGTCTTTTCATCTACGGCGCGTCGCCAGTAATCGTCAACTTCGCGACAAAAGACCATTGGCGATCCCCGTCCCTTTTGTCCTATGTCGCCGACGGAACCGACGACTTAGCCGCATGGCTCAAAAGTAATCCGCAGCTCCGCACGGTCGCGGCGCCGAAACTCGGTTGCGGGCTCGGCGGCCTAAATTGGCAAGAAGTCCAGCCCATTCTGGCCGACGCTCTTAAAGACTCCCCGCAAGATATTTATATTTATACTTAGGAGTACTGCTGAGCGCCCGCAAAAGTTCGACGAAACCTAACGTATAGGGAGCGGCGCAAAGCTCCTTATTCAAGCAACTTAAATTAATAGCCACGAAAAAAATGAACCAGGAAGCAATCGTAAAACAATTATTCCTGCTGCAGGACAAAAAATATGCGGCTATGCAGGTCAAAATCATTCCGACGGTTGAAGCGGATAGAATTATAGGCGTCAGGACGCCGGAACTTCGCGCCTTGGCAAAAGAACTTTACAAGGGTGCGAACGCAGGCTCGTTTCTAACCTGTCTTCCCCATCGGTATTTCGACGAAGATCAGCTGCACGCGTTTATCGTCTCGCAGGAGAAAGAGTTCGATAAATGCGTTTTAGAAGTAGAGGCTTTTCTTCCGTTCATTGACAATTGGGCGACGTGCGATCAGCTTTCGCCAAAAGCGTTCAAAAAAGAGCCGGAAAAACTGCTTCCGTATATCCGCGCGTGGCTCAAATCGGATAAGACTTATACGGTTCGATTTGCCGTCGGAATGTTGATGCAGCATTTTCTGGACAAAAATTTTCGTCTTGAATACGCGGATATGGTTGCGGAACTCAGATCTGAAGAGTATTACGTCAATATGATGATCGCCTGGTATTTTGCAACCGCTCTGGCTAAGCAGTACGACGCGATACTGCCCTACTTAAAAGAAAAAAGATTAGACGCCTGGACGCATAACAAGGCGATACAAAAAAGCGTGGAAAGCTATCGGATAACCCCGGAACAGAAAGCGTATTTAAAGACGTTAAAAGTAGAACGCAGTAGAAGAAGCTGAAATTGAACTTTCCAATATGTTTCTCTAAAACAAGCCGCTAAACCGCGCCGGTTCCTTTGGTAGGAGTCGGCGCGGTTTCTTTTCTGAGCTCATTCCCCGTTTTCAAGCCGCTCGATAATATCGAGACAGGAAACGACTTTTTCTACAAGGTCGTTAGGAACAAACCAATACTGATTCGTGGACTCAAAACCGACGCACGAATCCTCTAAATCGGCGCGCCGCAGGCGTTTTGCCAATTCAATTTCGTTTCGCGCTAATTCGATCATATTCGCCGTAAGCTCCTTAATGCGCGCTTCTTTTTCAGCGTTTGCGCCAGTCTCGGCAAGTTCCTTTTTCAGCGCGGCCCGTTCGTTGCGCGCCACAACGAACCGAGTCTGATTCGCGACGCTCAGGTAATTCACGCCGGCGACTTCGGCGTATCGCGCCTGACGGCGAGCGTCGACCGAACGCTCTTGCGGCGCAAATTCGACGGCCTGAGACAAAGTCGCCGCGCCTTCCAGAAAACCGCGCCCGCACTTCTCCATCTGCGCGGCGAAAACGTCCGCCGGATATTGCGCTTTCCACGCGTCCAAATCGTCATACGGTATTCCAACCATAGAGGCGCGCCAACCGGTCGCATGAAGCCGCAACAGATTCGCCGGGCCAATCTGATTAGGCGAGCAGTAAACGACGCCTCCGCTGTAAGGAAATTCCTCAAACGCGGTGGAAATCTGCGTCCATCCGCGTCTCGCAAGCGCGGCCCCATCCTCTCCGAAATAGCGCGCCGCCATCGCATTGAGAACGCCCTCCTCCGTCGCGGCCGGATCAACCGCAAAAGCGTGCACTATCTCCAAATTGACCGAAGGAAAACCGCCCAGAGACCAGCCCGCCATAACGCCGTCGACGCCTGAGCGCGATAGATTAGCGGCATGGCGCGCAACTAAATCAAGCGCGGGAATCGACGGAATCGACGCGATTTCCCACGTCGTATTAAATTGACACTTAGCGACCGTCTTTAATCCGGCCTTCTTAGCGGCGGCCCAGTGCGCTTTCGCGCGCGGACCCGGTCCAACGGCCGAGATCGAGTATTCGCCCACCTGAACCGGAACTCCGCCCCGATTCAACGGCAACGCCCACTCGCTTACCGACTGAAGCCAAACCGATTTAGGAAGGCGTTCGATAATATCTGTCGCCATGCCGTGTCCGCGCCATCCCCAATCCCAGACGATCACTTTCGCGTCGGGCGCGGACCGATGCACGCCCTCTTCCATCGCCGCGTTCAGGTCGACGATAAGATCGGCGTCCGTGTGCTGCGAGCAGCGCGGACAGGCTGCAAATTGACCGTGCGACACGCACGACGTGAGATTCTCCGAACCAGTAATCGTAAAGATCCCGCCAAGTCCCGGCGTCTCTTTAAAGAGAAACGCGAGCGAATCGCTTAACCAGCGGCGGACCTTGGGAGACGACGCGCACATGGCGCAGTACGTTCCCTCGGCAACCCCGCGAACGTCTTCGTGCGATTCAAAAAAGGCCGCGGGCATAGCGCGCGGTTCGTTCATATAGAGATAGACGTCTATTCCGTATCTTTTCGCGCGGTTCACAAGATCGCGAAGATTCGCCCGACGCGTCTCCGAATCGACGCCGAACTCCGGAAAGTCCTCCGTTGCCGGCGTTAGATCGCGTAAAAGCGCGTGAAGCCAAACGCCGTTGACGCCGCGCTCTTGAAGTTTTGCAAGCAGCGCGTCGGGGTAAAGAACGGAACTGTCCTGAAGAAGCGGATCTCCAAAGACGGCAAAATACGAATGGAGATAGCAGATTTCAAATCGGGATCCCTTGTCGCGGGCGACCTCTGACGTCGACTTACTCGGAACGCCAGGCCCGGCAAATTCGTCCAAGAAAGAGAAACGGGGCGTTTCCGGCAGATTCAGGTCGTTCCCCAATTCCGTGCGCGTCTCTTCGGCAATTTTCTTCATGGCGGCAAATTCTTCCGCCGAAGGCGTACGGTAAACCAGCGGTTCGCAGAGCGGTTTAGCGCCCAGCTTCACGGAAAGAAAATCGTCTTCTCGAAGTTTTTTCGCAAATTCTTCAGGAGAGTAATTGAGAAGTTTTAGCAACTGGTCATAAGGGAGAAGAGACCAGTTTCGGCGGACGACCGTAATGTAGGAACGCCCTTCGTCCCAGGAAGGAGCGCTGTACTCCGGAAGTCCTAACGCCTGAGCTATTGCGCTCAACTCTTCCGGCTTCGCGTTCACGGCGTCCGCCATTCGATCAAGAGCGGCGATATTCCAGTTGCGCCAGACGAACGCGGCCATCCGACTCGGAAAGTGCGGCGTTTCTTCAGCGGCCTGAGTCGACGTCGGAGGCAAAACGGAAAGGTCGTCCCCGTCGGCCCGAACTGACGCGCAAAAAAAACTCCACGCTAACGCGGCGGCGGATATTGCCATAATGCCTCGCGTCAAAGAACGTCCCATAAAGATTCTCCCTTCTACACTCCTACAAGACTCGGGAAAAATAAAAGGGCGCGCGGTAAAAACAGACTTTACTCACGCGCCCAACCTTCGACCGTTTTAAATCAAATACGTTCAGAAGTCTCCGCCGAAATCGTCGCCGCCAAACGGATCTTCTTCTTCGTCGTCGGATTCCGCAGGCGTTTCTTCCACTTCCTCCTCCTCGTCTCCGCCGAACGGATCGTCGTCAGGATCAACCGTCTCCGAAGTCGCCGTGTCTTCTTCGTCTTCTTCAGCAAGCACAGGAGCTTTCTTCGGCTCCGGCGCTTCCGGCAAACCTGCCTTCATTTCTGCGGTAATACGCGCGCTAATCGCGGCTAAAGGCTCGCGGTGGCGAATCGGTTCCGCAAGCTGCGTTTCATGCAGGCACTGAATTAAACCGTCGGCCGTAACGACGTAGACGCGGTCGGTCTCCTGATTGAAGACTTGGAATTTCGTTTGTCCGATCGCGAGAACCTTCTCACGCTCGCCGTTCGCTCGATTCACCATCACAAGACGGCCCCGGCTGTCAAAAACGTACAGACGCGAAGAGGACGCCGCGACCGTCTTAACGACGTCCTGCGTTTTCCAAACTTCGTCCCCCGTCTTGAGAGCAACCGCGTATAGATCGCCGTTGCTCGTCGGAATATAGGCGTGGTCGTCGAATGCGGTAATACGCTCGGAAACAGAACCCGGCGTAAGATACGTCCAACGCAGCATGCCGGTAACGTCGTTCATCGCGTAAACGTGACCGGATTCCGAGCCGATAATGAACAATCCGCCCTTACGGCGTTCGGAAGGGAGCCGCATATTCTGCATGCTCTTGTCTTCGGGAACGAAGAACGGAGAGCTTTCGACGTCGTCGCGCGGAATCAGCGCGCGATTCCCAACGCGAGACGAGTTAAGATGCGAGAAATTTGGACGGGCCTGAAGTTTATAAAGCAGCTTGAACGGATCTTCGTCGCCGCGGCGCGTCATTTCGCCCAGTATCAACCACCCCTGATCGGTCGTCCAACCTACGACGTCAAGCTCATAGCTCTGAGTCCCCATAATAGGCGGAACCATCGGAGTGCCGAAGGACGCGCAGGAGTACGGACGCTCCTTATTGATATCTTCAATTGCGAAGCTCTCCGCGTCGAGTTTTTTATTGTATTCGCCGAATTTCTTCGTCCAATAATCGGCGGCTTGACCGAGATCGGCGACCGCTTCGTTCATAGAGTTCAACGTAACCGCAAGTTTTTCGGCTTCCTTTTTCTCACGCACAATCGGATAAGACATAACGCGTTGCGAGAAGAGCGGCACGTAAATTTCACGCTCGCTGACAACCGGTCCGGCGGAAGGATCGCCGTAGAGGAGCGTTTCGCTGAGTTTCTTGCCGGTGAAACGGTCGTACACGAGAAGGTTCGTTCCGGAAATCGCCGCGACTATCTTACTGTTGACGCCCGGCGGAAGGAGATAACCTTCGCCGCAATCGACCGTCCAAAGGGTTACGCCGGTCTCCGCGTCAAACGCTTGGAGACGGCCGCGCTCCGTCGTAATGAACAGAGTTCCGTCCTGCAACGTCGCGCTGGTAACCTCTTCCTGACCGCGCATCACGGTCGCTTGCGCAAACCAAGCGCGAGTCATTCCGACGGCATTCGCGTCCGACTCGGGAATAAGCTGGGACGGCGCGTCGGCAAAGGCCGCGGCGCAGAACGCGCACATACTAAGAAAGACAATACTAATCGCGAAATGCCGTTTCATTCGATAAAACCCTTTGGTTCGCGCTCACACGCGCTGTCTTGACGTCGTCGAGCCCAAAACCGCTCGACTCCAACGTACGAAAAAGCCGTTCGCAACGGAACAGTCGTCCGTCAATGCAGAACAACTCCACGCTAACCTACAATCATAATATGGAGGCGTACAATTTGGAACTGGACAAGCGCTTTTTTTCTTAAAATTTTTTTCGTCTTGAACAATTAAACGGATTCTAACGTTTACAAAGGCGCCAAGTTCTGTCGTTGGCGTCGGAAATATGAAGGTCAAACGCTATGCTTGCGTAAATCGGCGACGTTAGCCCGACTTGCCGTATTGTTGCAGGAAGTTGAGGCAGGGGCCGGAAGAAAACGGCAGTCCGCAAAATTCGAACAAACGCGCGCAACCGTCTCAAACGGAAAAATAGAGTCGGATTCTCTTTTTGTAGAATTTCAAAAATGGGAAGACGATTCCTTAGCAAGTCAGCGCGTGAGTCTGAATTGTTCTGGCTCGCCGCGCTGCTGCTCCCCTAGATTTTAGACGGACGACCGCTTTCAATGTATCCCGATCAAAATAGCGACGACTGTTTACGAAATTTCCCGGTTGCAAAACCTGCGCTTGATCCCAACGATCTCCCCTTCATTGGCAGTCTCCCTGAAACGCTGAGCGTTTTCAGGCGTGAACTCGGGTACGACGTCCGTTTTCTCAGGGCAGGCTCGTCAGAAATCGACGCGGTACTCGCGGAGAAATCGGAAACCGAATCGAAAGCAGACGCGCCGTGTCTTCGCGTCGCAACCTTCCCGGTCGGCGACCGATCCGTTAAAACTTACGGTTTTCTCGTTCTTAAACGCGATCCAAACCGTCTTCCCCAACTCGATTGGGATTCCGCGTGCTCGCTCGTCGCAGCGTTTGCTCTGACTTTAACCGACAACTACCGCTGGCGATCCGAGGTCGACTTATGTCAAGGCGAACTCGCCGCCGCCGCGGTCCGCAAGCTTCCCGCCGCGTCCGGCTCTCGCAACGCCTTTATCTCGAAACTCCGCGAAATTTTGAGAGTAGGCGTGCGCGCGCTCGGCGATTACGACGCTGCGGCGCTGTATCTCCTAGACGACGCCACGACCTGTCTCTCGCCAAGAGCGCTCTGGGGACTCCCCGACGATCGCCTGCTCAATCCCGCCCGACCTCTGCGAACTGCGCGCGCCGAAGTCGAAGCGCTCTTGGGAAACGTCGTCGTCGTAAACGACGCTTATCTGGCGGAAGCGTGGAACACGCCCGAGGATTTTGAATGTTCGGTGTGCGTGCCCGTAGCGTCTGAAACGACGATTCTCGGAGTTGTTTGGTTCTTTGCCAATAAAAAACGCCGCGTCGGCGTGCGCGAATTGGAAACGTTTAATCTAATCGTTGGACGGCTGGTCGGCGAACTTGAACAAGAATCGTCCCGTCTGGGATTGGCGACGGTCGAAAACACCTCCAACGCCGAGAAAGAACAGGAAATTCTTGAAACTACGTCTGAAAATGAATTCACCGACGTCATCGACTCAATCCTCGCAGGCATTAAATCGTAGCCTTTGTTTTATCCGTCAAAACAGTTCTAAACGTTAAAACACATTCCCTGCTCCGAAAAAGGGAAATTTCAGCGCGTTCCCCCTTGCGTTACACAGCCGGTCGTGTATACTGTGTTTCTGCAAAGTTGGCGTTTGCGTTCGTTTCAGCGGCTTTGTCCGTCAGAGAAGAACGTGCGATTTTATAAGCGCCTCGTCTGAGAAACGCCTTTTCCGTTGGTCGACGACGCCTCCCTGCGGGGAACAGCCGTCGTCGCTTGTTCTACAACGCGGCGCATGTCGCCGACGTAGATAGATCCGTTTTACGAGCCGTCGCCAATCCTTTTGGCGACGCCGAACAAAGAAATTGGTAGAAACATGTCCAAACCTCCGGCATTTAAGAAGAATCGTCCTAACCGTAAACGCGCTAAGGCTAAGGTCCACAGCAAGAAACGCGATCCGTTGGCCATCAACGGCGAACGTCCGCGTCCCATGTTCGTCGACTATAAAGACGTCGAACTGCTCAAAAAACTCACTAGCCGTCAGGGCAAAATCATCAGCCGCCGCAAGACTGGTTGCTCCGCCGTCAGCCAGCACGCTGTCGCCGCCGCCGTCAAGCGCGCTCGTTTTATGGCTCTGATGCCTTACGTAGGCGACTGACTCTCTGTAATTTTGCGCGTCGCGCGTTGAGAGAGCCGTTCCTGCGGTTCTTCCCTCGCGGCAGACGCGCGTAAATCGCACTCAGGTTTTGCGCATTACCGCGTTTCGAACGAAACGACGCGTTAGACGCAAAACCTTTGTTCATTTTATACCGCAACTCAAAATTAGCGTTTTTGCCCTCCCTCGACGCAAAAACAGCCTTGATTATTCCGCGAACTCTCTCGTTGGAATTGGAGATAATCAAAGACGATGTTACTTGAAGCCAGCGAAAAAGCAGACGTCTTAATCGAAGCGATGAAGTGGATTCGCGAGCATCGGGGTAAAATTACGGTCGTCAAACTTGGCGGCAGTCTCATGGAAGACAAAGACGCCATGATGCACCTGATTACAGATCTTGTCTTCATGGAAACCGTCGGCATGAAACCGGTCGTCGTTCACGGCGGCGGCGCCGCGATTAGTAAGGCAATGACGGAAGCGGGCGTTGTTCCTCATTTCGTTCAAGGACGCCGTTATACCGACGAAGCGACGCTAAAAGTCGTTAAAGAGGTCCTAGCGAAGAAGATATCTACGGGGTTAGTCGAACAGGTTAAATTCTACGGCGGCTCTGCGGTCGCTCTTTCCGACGCGTTGGACACAAACGTTCTCTACGGACGGAAGGCGACGCTCAAAGACGATTCGGGCGAAGAAGTTGATCTTGGATGGGTCGGCGAAGTCACGCGCGTCGACGTCGACAAAATCGTGGAATGCTGCAATCGGGGCGAAATTCCGATTATTCCGTCGTACACCGTCGTTGACGACGGAGGACGTCAGGGCCTGAACGTCAACGCTGACGTCGCCGCGACGGAAGTCGCCAAGCAACTCCGTGCGAACAAATTGATTTTCGTCAGCGAAGTCAACGGAGTGCGTACCGATCCGAACGATCCGAACTCAATGATTAACTCCCTTACCGCCGACGAAGCGCGGAAATTACTCGCGTCTGGGGCGATTGTCGGAGGAATGATCCCCAAAATCCAATCCTGTCTCAAGACGATTGAGCGCGGCGTGGAGAAAATTCACATTATCAACGGACGTTTGCGACATTCGATCCTGTTGGAAATCTTCACGAGTCAAGGCGTCGGAACGGAAATTGTCGACAAACGCGACCGCTGAAATTAACGGCGCGAGCGTCCGACCCAAAACGGCGTTCGTCGAGAGACGCGTTGAAATCTTATCGCTGCGGTTTAAGAAAGCATAAAAAATGGCAAGAAGTTCCCAAGATATTATTTCGCTGTTTGACAAATACGTTATTCCAAATTATACCCGGTATCCGGTCGCGCTCGTGCGCGGCGACGGTCCGTTCGTTTGGGACGCCGAGGGAAACCGTTATATCGATTTCTTCCCCGGTTGGGGATGCAATATGTTTGGGCACTGCCCCAAGCCGGTTGTGAAAGCCCTGCAGGAACAGGTAGCAAAGCTGATTCATCTTCCAAACAGTTGGTACATGGAAGAACAGGGACTTTGGGCGAAGATGCTTTCAGAACGCAGTTTCGGAGGAAAGGCGTTCTTCTGTAATTCCGGCGCAGAAGCGAACGAAGCGGCTATTAAACTTACGCGTCTGCACACGCCCAAAGGAAAGTATAAGATCATTACGTTCTACAACTCTTTCCACGGTCGTACGATGTGTACCGTAACCGCCACGGCGCAGGCGAAATATCACGAAGGGCTTGAACCGCTCGTTCCCGGTTTCGTATATTGCAATTACGGCGATCTTGCCGAAGTGGAAGCGGCGATTGACGATGAAACTGCCGGTATCATGCTCGAACCGATTCAGGGCGAAGGCGGCGTCAATATCCCGTCGGTCGAATTCCTTCAAGGTCTGCGCGCTCTGTGCGACAAACATGGACTCGTACTCATTTTCGACGAAGTCCAAGCGGGCTGCGGACGTACCGGCGAATGGTTCGCGTACCAGCATTTTAACGTCGTTCCCGATGTAATCACGCTTGCGAAAACAATCTGCAGCGGCGTCGCCGCCGGCGCTATGCTCTGCAAACAGGAGCTCGCGCCCAGTCTGCGTAAAGGCATGCACGCCTCGACGTTCGGCGGCAATCCGATCGCCGCGGCCGCCGGAATCGCCACGATTAAAATGGTGGAAGACGAAGGACTGCTCGAACGCGCTAAGCAAATTGAAAAGCGCGCCAAAGAACATATGACTCAATGGGCAAAAGAAACCGACATAATCCGAGAAATTCGCGGCGTAGGAGCCATGCTCGGACTCGAGCTCAAAATCGACGGCGCCTGCTTCGTTCAGAGGTGCATGGAAAAACATTTACTCATTAACTGCACGCACGGAAAAGTCATTAGACTCCTGCCCGCCGTCAATACGCCGTTCGACGTATTCGACGAAGGTCTGGAGATCCTTGGAACCGAGTTAAAGAAGGGAGCCTGATAGATGAAACCCTTACGACACTTTTTGACGCTTGCGGACGTCGACGTTGACGAACTCAAGACGATTCTGAAGATCGCCGAAACGGTCAAAGCCCGATTCAAGGAAGGAAACCGAACCGAAGATTCCGAGATTCTCAAAAGTAAAGTGCTCGGACTCATCTTCGAAAAAATGTCGCTTCGTACCCGCGTAAGTTTCGAAGCGGGCATGTCGCACTTAGGCGGCGGTTCCATGTTGCTCGAAGAACGGCATATCGGTCTGGGCGTGCGCGAGTCTATTCCTGACGTGTCCCGCGTTTTGAGTTCGATGGTCGACTGTATCGCGTTCCGCGCGAAGCGTCACAGCACGGTCGTCGAATTTGCGAAATACTCCTCGGCGCCTGTTATTAACGCGCTGACCGACGAGGCGCATCCGTGTCAGGCGCTCGCCGACATGCTGACGATTAAAGAAGAGTTCGGCTCTTTTGAAGACGTTAAAATCGCGTGGGTTGGCGATTCAAATAACGTGGCGGCCAGCCTAGTTGAGGCGAGCGCCATGCTTGGCTGTAAAATTGCGATTTCCTCCCCCAAGGGTTACGAATTCTCCCAGGAAGAGATTGACAAACTCACAGCGCAACGCCAGCCGGGCTTCACTCTTGCGCAAATTGAGGATCCGAGAGAAGCTGTCCGCGGATCCCGCGTCGTCTATACCGACGTCTGGGTCAGTATGGGCCAAGAAAATGAAGAACAAGAGCGCGTCGCCGCTTTCAAACCGTATCAAGTCAACGCCGAGCTCATGGGACTGGCGCGTACAGACGCCATCTTCCTCCATTGCCTGCCGGCGCGACGCGGTTTGGAAGTTACCGACGAAGTCATTGACTCGCCTCAAAGCCGAGTCGTTGAAGAAGCCGCCAACCGCATGCACGCTCAAAAGGGCTTGCTTATTTGGCTGCTTGGAAACTGATTTGCGAATAAAGCCCGAAACGGGAGTTAAACTTCCCGATTCGGGCCGGTTTTTATATTACTGTTCCCCCTGAGAAAGGCGTCTTGCAAAAGGAAATTCGCCGCTTGCGCGAGGAAGTTTTTGTTCTCACCGACTGCAAGCTCCTTGCAAGATTAAATATATTTCGAGGCCGTTCATGTTCATTTCCCTTGACTGGATTTCCGATTTCGTCGACATTTCCGACGTCGACCCGAAAGTAGTAGCCGACAAATTAACGATGGCGACCGCTGAAGTAGAGGGTATTTCCTATCTTACTCGCCACGTCAAAGGCGTTCTCGTCGGTGAAATTCTTTCCGCCAAACCGTTCCAAACGCCGGAAGGCAAGACGCGAACCCTTTGCGTCGTCGACTGCGGCGACCGTCAATACCAGACTGTGTGCGGCGCGACTAACGCGCGTGCGGGGCTCAAAGCTCCTTTCGCGCCCGCAGGAACAACCCTAGGCGATAAGACTATCGAGAAATCCGAAGTCTACGGCTATATGAGCGAAGGTATTCTGTGCAGCGCCGCGGAACTCGGCATGAGCTCTTGGCATGAAATTCTGTTTGAATGCCCAAACTCAACGAAAACGGGCGCGCCCTTCTCCGACTACGTTCCGGAATCCGACGTTCTCGTGGAAATTGACAATAAGAGCCTCACGCACCGTCCCGACCTCTGGGGGCACTACGGTTTTGCGCGCGAACTTGCTGCGATCTTCCATCGCGAACTCAAGCCGTATCCCCGCCACAGCGTCGAACAGTACGCCGACCTGCCCGCCTTCCCGGTCTCAATCGCCGACGAGAACTGCGTCTGCTATTCCGGACTCGTCTTCAAAATTGAAGCGAATTCGACGCGCGTTCCCTCCCCGATCAAAATGCAGCGCCGCCTGCACGCGCTCGGTCAACGAACTTACGATCTACTCGTCGACTTAACTAATTACGTCAGTTTAGAACTCGGTCAACCGACGCACGCGTTCGACGCCGATCTTGTTTCCAATATATGCGTCAAGCCGATGGGAAAAGAAGGCGTGTTTCAAACGCTCGACGGCGTCGAACGGAAGATGATTCCCGAAGACATGATGATCTGCGACGGCGACAAACCGGTCGCAATCGCCGGTATTATGGGCGGTCTCGAAACGGAAATTACCGAGAAAACGACGCGCGTCATGCTTGAATCGGCTAATTTCCGCGCCGAACGCATTCGCAAGACGTCCGGTCGCCTCAATTTGCGCACCGACGCGTCACAACGGTACGAAAAGACTCAGCCGCCCGCAAATACCAAAGTGGGGACGGAACGCATCCTGAAACTGGTCGAGGAGTCCGGCGTACCGTTTAAAGTCGAAACCCGCTTCTCGTTCGCTGGCGATTTACAAGATAAGGTTCGCTATATTGAACTGCCCCCCGGGCGCATGAACAAGCTTGTGGGCGTAGATTTCCCGCAGGAAAAAACACTTGAAATCCTGCGTTCGATTCAGTTTGAAGCCGACTTCCTACCGGATGGAACGCTGCGCGTCGGCGTTCCCCCATTCCGAAGCGCCAAAGATATTTCGATTGAGGAAGATATCGTTGAAGAAGTAACGCGTATCTTTGGATTCGACAATATCGAGCCCGTTCTTCCCAAAGCGCCGATTACTCCATTGCATGTCGAAGACTATATCAAACTCGAACATCGCGCGCAGAGGCTCCTTGCCGCAAGTTACGGATTCTTGGAAGTCCATAATTACGGTTGGTTTAACGATCAATGGACGAACAAGCTAGGATTTGAGCCGGTCGAAACGCTTCAGTTGCTCAATCCGATCGCGCCGTACGAAGCGCGAATGCGCACGACCCTTATTCCGAATCTGTTTGCGCTCGTGGCGAAGAACCGTCCCTTCCGCGATTCCTTCCGGATCTTTGAGCTCGGACACGTGTACCGTCTCATCGGCAAAGTCGACGATCAGCGCAAGCCAGTCGACAGCATGGAGAAATGCAAAGAAGAACGTCGGCTGGCCGGCGTAAGCTTTGTCCAGGCGGGCGTTTCGCTTGAAGACCATTATCTTGAAATTAAAGCGGCGATCGAAGACGTCGGCAAGATATATACGCAGACGAAATCGGAACTGAAATTTGTCGCGACGAAAGAAGACCAGTCTCCTTGGCAGAAAGTCGACTATTCCGTCGAAATCTTCTGCGGCGACGTCAAAATTGGCGCGTTGGGCGCGTTAGACAAACAGACGCTCGCGATTGTGTCGCCCGAAGGCGGTCAGGTCGTTTGGTTTGAAATTGAACTTGATAAATTCGTCGGTTCGCTTTATCCGAACTACCGATTCTCCGAGCCGTCAAAATTCCCCGGCTCGTGGCAGGATTTCTCTCTCGTTTGGCCGCTTGAATCCGGATACGAGGGGCTCGTCGCCAAGCTTGACGAATTCAACCATCCGTTGACTCTCAAACGTACGTTCCTCACTTCCTATAAGGGAAAAGGAATGGATAAGGGAATGGGCAGCTACTCGTTCCGATACGAGATCGGCGCGAAAGACCACACGCTCTCCGGCGAAGAGATCGAAGATTTCCATCAGAAGTTTCTCGACTTCCTCAAAGCGAATGAGATCGCGCTGCGCTGAGTTCTTTAAAGAATGCGCTGACGCATAACAAAAACGCGAGCGTTCAATTACGAACGATCGCGTTTTTTATTGTCAACGAGGAAAAGTGCAGAACGCCTAGAGTTCCAAGGTTTCGCCGTCTTCCGGCATAATAAAATCGCCCATAACTCCTCGAAGTTCCATAAGCTGGCGCATGCGGGCGCGGGTAATGGTCGCATGAGCGACGACGTCCATATGGCTCAGAATCACGGTCGCGTCGGGACATGTATTTTTGACGCGACAAGCCTCTTCGTCGTCCATAATGAGCCTCCCTTCATGAACAAGGTGAGCCGCGCACGAGTTAAGGACTATCACGTCCGGTTTAAAGCGTGCGAGTGTTTCCTCGACGCCAGAAAACCATACCGTATCGCCGGCAAGATAAAGCGTTTTCTCGTCTGGATTCTGAAAGACGACGCCACAGGACGGGCCGCAGGGGTGAATAACGCCGTGGCGTCCGGGCGTCTTGACGAGCCGCACGCCCTTAAACGAGGATTCGTCGGAGAGAACGGAAACAAAAGTAAAGCCCGACCGTTCTAAGACAGCTTTATCGTCGTCGCTTTGGACAAACGCCGGAACGCTCTTGTCCAACAGAGCGCCTACCGTTCCGTCAGGGGCAATATCAACGTGGTCAGGGTGAACGTGCGTAACGACATAGGCGTCGACGCCCTTAAGTGTTTCTTCCACCGACATGGGCAGTTCGGTCGCCGGCATAGGAGCGTCTGCTTCCGCGTCAGAAAAGACTTTAAAAAAAAGACCGATTTGTCTGAAAGTCCCCATGGAACCCTTGGGGGCAAGCCAAGGATCCACGAGGAAGGTTTG
This sequence comes from uncultured Planctomycetales bacterium, assembly GCA_946541595.1. Classification (GTDB taxonomy): domain Bacteria; phylum Planctomycetota; class Planctomycetia; order Pirellulales; family Thermoguttaceae; genus RUG369. The sequence continues at coordinate 14,710 of CAMNJU010000016.1, read as the reverse complement.
ACCCGCATAGCTAATACGCAGTGTAGCGTTACGAATTTGCTGGATTTTCACTAGCATTCTCCTTGCAATGACAATAGTTAGCCACGTCCGCCGGAGTCGATTGGCGCATTGCTTCTCTTGTGAAGCTCATGGAAACCGCCGATAACCTGAATGCTCCTTGTCTTTCGTTCCGTCAGAAGTCTGACGTATAAAAAACGAGAGTGGAGGAAACACACACCGTCGACAATTAGCGCAATGAAGAACTCCGGTTCCAACATGACGGAGCCAAGTTTATAAAAAATTCCCTTTTCCTACTCTCTTTAACGAACCCGCGAAAACTCTAAAAGGGTCCGAATCTGCGCGTTTCGTAGACCTCTTTCTCTTGTACGGCTGTCGCGCTTCAAATAAAAATACCCGGGAAACTGTTAAAAACAGAAACCTAACAATTAACGTCGAAAAATGACACAAGCCTGAGTTTTCAATAATTTGGCAACTGTCGTTGACTGTTTTGAACAAACTGTATTTAACTAATCTCTAGAAAAGAGAAATAAAAGATTTCACCTCCGCTCCGATAATGGTCGGCAAATCGGACGACAATCCTTGCGTTTCCAACGGCAAAGGATCCCTGCCCTGCCGCAAAAAGATAACGACCATAACAATCAGGGCTGCAAGCGCGAGGATAAAAGCTATCGCGAACGCCCATGTTACGCCTTCGCGGGAAAAGAAACCGCGCTTCGGCTGCTGCGGTTCGGCCGCATCGGCCGTTTCAATTGAGATTAAGCCGCTCTTCTCGTCGTCTAAATCAGAGACGAGCGAACTATCCTCGGTCTCTTCAACTTGCGCCCCTTCAAACTGCTCGTCAACGCGTAACCCCTGCGTAATCGGGTATCGGATATCTCCGTCGCCGGCGCTGACAAAGAACGGAAACTGCGCGCCGCCAAGCTCTTGCGCTTTGCGGCTCGTATTCTGTACGGTATAGCCGGCTACTGAGTCGAACGACCCCTGAAATCGTCGCGCGCAATCGCCCATTCCCTCGACAAGAATCGCAGTAAAAAGTCCGCGATTACCGGATTCGTCGTCCATTGGACGCTGTCCCGGCGAGCAGCTCGCCAAAGCCGCGCACCGAAAGCCGGGCTCCGTTTTTCGGATATAGCGCTGGATCGTTCGGCAATCCTCTTCGTCGGTCGTCCACGGCTCTCCGTCGGCGTTCATCGGCCGACAATCGAAAATCATACACGCGTTGCGCGCGCGAAGGCGAATCGTCGCGCTTAAAAGGGAGCCTAGCGAAACGGTCGTCGCTTTAATACGGTCAGGATCGTAATCGGCGAGACAGTATCTGCGCTTATTGTCGGCCGGCGACGTTACGCCGCGCCCCCAGAATCCAACTATTAGATAATCGATCGAGTCGTCCTGAAAGGCCTGTTCAAAGTGTTTTTCTACTTGCTGACGCGTCGCGTAGGAGTCGCCGCTTCCGCTCGAAGTAAGATAAACAATCTCAGATTCCTCAAAACTCCAGAATCGCTGCAGCGCTTTGCCAAAATCGCGCGCGTCGAGCTCCGACGTCGAACCTTCAGACGAAGAAGGATTGTCGACGGCTATCAATAACGCTAATTTCGACATGGCGGATTCTCTCTTTTCTAGTTGGGAACGGAGTAAATGGGTAACCGACAACAGGTTTGCCTGAATCCATTATAAGGCCGCAACAAACTCTTTCCAGCCTAAGCCAAGGTACTGGGACGTAAAAAGCGCCCAAAAGGCCGCGGCAAGAAGTCTGAACGACGCCTATAACATTGTAAAATCAGGGGGTAACGCCCCAAAACTCAATTTCAGTAATACCGCACCATTTAAGCGGATAACTAACTTCTAGGTCGGTCAACCGAACGCTCTTAACGCGGCGTTTCGGGAACGTGAACGTCTGCGGTTCGGCCGTCGCTTTGAGTTCAATTTTTTCTTTCGTTCCGTCAGAAAACTCAAGCGTCGCGCTCTTCCAGACGTCGTCGTGCGGGAAATCGGCGCGGACGTAAATCACGGCTTTGTCAATTTCTACTTCACAGCCAAAATCTATCTTCAGCCAAAGATCGGAACGAAGATTCGGCCCCCAGGAGGGAAATTGAGGACCGTGTCCTTTATTGTCTTTTTTGCCGTCAATCGCGTTTTTCGCCGCAAACTCGTCTAAGTAGGCGTATTCGCTGTTCGACGAAGCGTGCGGATAACTTACGATCTCTTCAAAATCGCACTGTCGGTCTTTGGGATTAAGCGCGACGTTTCGATACGTGTTCAGCGCGCCTTCCCGACGCGCGACAGAAGGAATATAGCGGCCGTCGTAGTCGCGGAGATATCTGTCGCGATCGTCAATTCCGCCGAAAGAAATCTGTTCAAACGCGTCGAGTTCAGGCAAAATTCCCGTCTCCTGAAACTGCATAAGCATCGCGACGTTCTGCGCGACAATACGCTCGGAGTTCGCACGTTTTGTTAAGTAATACCAATACTTAGCGCGCTCGTCCCTCGTCCAGTTGTTGTCCTCTGTGTAATCGCCGCAATAGGGAACCAATAAGTCCATCCACATTGCGAGAATACGCAAAGAGCGCTCGTCAATTCGAACGTCCTTGTGGACGTCGTCTTGTCCCCCGACGCGCCCCTCTTTATCGCGGAAGAGCGCAATAACCGGACTTGTCGCCGCTCCTTCCTTATAGGGAGGAAGCATTTCCGGACCTTCTTGAATATTGATCCATCGTGCGAACGGCCCCGTATTCTTGCCATAATTCGTCAGATTTAGGTACGATTCGCTAAACGTTCGGCCCGACTTATTGCAAATTTCCGCACCTTTCTGCGTTACGTCGCAATTTCCAAGCAGACTGAAGGGAGCTTTCGGATCGCCGCCGTGAACGCCTACGTGACAACGAACGCAATGCGTGTCGAGAATTGGCTGAACGTCGCGAACAAAGCTGAATCCGCCTTGAGGATACCGGCCTGTTCTCGGATTTAGTTCAGGGCTTAACTTCGAAACGCCCTGCTTGAGCGCCGTCGACGTCGATCCGCTCGCCGTCTGGACGTTTTCAATAATATTCGTCTTGGGCTCGTGACAGCCGACGCAGCCAAACGTTTCGCCGGGCTGAAGAGTCGACCAACTCCGCATGGTCTGAACGCAATCGCCGTTCTTATCAAGAAGCTGGAAATAGACGGGCGTAAGCGCCGGAACTTCAAAATACGCGGAACCGTCTTCTTCAACGGGAACCGTGCCAAGCACATGCTTAACGTCCCAAGTGCCGCCGCCAACCGCGATCGGAGTCGAGATCATCGCGCCGCCGGCAGGACCGCCGTTCACATTAGAACGAATCCCAGCGCCGCGGAATTCAAGCGCGACGACGCGCAGCGCTTTAACCGTACCGCGTTCGATTCCTTCAAGGCCGGGCCCTTCATAAACGTCCTGAACGAAGTATTTTCCCGTTTTTTTCGTCAAGTCGACCTGAGACGGACGCGTAACCGGACGTTCGCGCTCAGCAAGAACGATCGGCTGTCCGCAACTAATCTTGGGATCAAAGGCGAGGAGTTCGCGTTCTCCGTCGAAATTAAACCAATAGAGTCCAAACGGAATATCATATTTCCACGCGCCTCCCTCCGGAACGTACGCGCAAAGAAGCGTCGTATCGTCAAGCGGATAAGGATATTGGAAGAGCTCGCCTTGCTGACCGTACTGGTCGATGTGATCCGCGGGCGTCTCACGGACAGGCGCTATTAAAGTGGCGCCAGAATTCTCTTGCACGCCCTTATCGCGGTCGATTAAGATCAGTTTTCCGTTTTGATACGTATGATGGCCTGCGGCGACCGCTACGACCTTATCGCTGCCCGGAATCCCGCGCGCGTGCATAATCGTTGTCGGAAAATAGGAATTATTGCCATAGAATTCAGTCTGCGCCGTCCCGTCCGGATTCATCTGGAACAGCGGCTGAGGGTAGATTTGCCCGCGGTCGTTATAATCCCAACGCGTATAGACAACGCGCCCGTCGTCCAGTAATTTCGGATAGTTGACGGTAACCTGATCGACAGAGACGCGGCGCAAAAAACGGCCCTGAAGATCGCATGTATAAAAATTGGAAACTTCGGTCCACCAGCAGTCGGTAATCTGACCGCAGCGCGTCGACCCAAAGAGAATATTATCGTCGGGAAGATAAATCGGCTCAATATCGGCGACGCCGTGGCCAAAGGTGATCTGCCGCGTCTTTTCCGTCTCAAGATCGTACTCGTAAATGTGGAAATCGTCCCTGTCGTAACTATTGCGCATCGAAAAAAGAATGCGTTTTCCGTCCCAAGAAACGTCGGGATCGCGAATAGTTCCTTTCTTCGACTCTACGAGGACTTCATTGCGAATCGTTCCGTCCGGAGCAAAAGTCGCAAGACAAAGCTGACCGCCGGGCGAACGGTCGCAACTGAAATCAAGAAACGCTTCGTCGGTCACGTCTTCTGTATAAGCGTAATGAGACGCGCCGATAACGTAATGCTTAGTATAGACGATCTTCGGCGCGTACTCGACAGCAGAAGCGAGCCGACGCGCTCGCCGTGCCAAACAGGCGTCGCGATAAAGATCACGCCACCGAGGATCCCCACACTTAACCTTCTCGGCGACGAGCGCGTTCAATCGAACGTTCAGTTTCTCTACGCCTTCACTCGACGGGTCAACTTTCTTTTCGCGCTGAACTTCTCCCTCGGCGCCGGTAGCGACTTCATAAGGCAAAGCGCCGTCAAAATCTTCTTCCGAAGAACCGTCGCTAAGGCGCGCGAGAACCTTGGAAACACACTCGCGCTGCGCGTCAAAATCGGCCGCGTCGGTAAATATCACGCCGCGCAACGCAGGATCCGAGACGTCTTGCGCAAGCCAGTCTTGGAATAAACGCGCTTCAAACTGTCCTGAATCAAACGACCACTCTTGTTCGTCGGCGCGACAAAAGACAGACGCCGACGCCACAAGCAAAACGGCGATGAAAAAAGCGTAATATCGACGTACTGAAACAAACATGATTCTTCCTGATGTCTGCTGGAATCAAATCAACCGACGGCCAAACCGTTCGCGGTTCTCTGCTATTATACTGCAAAAGAAACCTAAATGTTGGCAAAACCCATCTTCACAAAAACAGCGTACAAAGCAGCCCCCAAAAGGACTCTTCTTCTAGTTCTGGACAGAAACGCCCCAAACTTCCAATTCCCCGACGCCCGCCCCTTTCGGAGGGAGCGCCGCCGATTCAAACCGAAGTTTTACGCGAACGCAGCGGCGTTTATTGAACGCGAATTCGTGCCGTTCCTTATCTGGCTCAAGCGCAAACGTCTCTTGCGAACCGTCGGAAAATTCGGCGACTACGCTCTTCCACGCGTCGAGCGCGCCGTTTGAATCAAGCGCGAGCTTAATTTTATCAATTTCCACTTCGCACCCAAAATCGACGTTAAACCACAGGTCTGTTCGTAAATTCGGTCGCCAAAAGGTCGTAAGATCGCCGTCGATCGCGTTCTTGGCGGCGCACGAATCCAAATACGCATATTCGCTGTTGGCGACGGCGTGAGGAAACTCCTTGACCGTTTCCGAATCCCCTTGAATATCGTCGGGATTCAAGGCTAAATTGCGATATACGTTATCCGCGCCCGACTTTGCGCAGCGCGTCGGATAAACGCGTTCGAGGAATTCCCGCGAAAATTCGTTGCGGTATTCGAGGCCGCCGCGGTCAAACTGTTCGAAGTCGGCGAGTGAAAATTCGCGGCCGGTAGTGTCATGTTCGATTTTTTTGGCGATATCGTCGGCCACAATTTCCGCGTTCCGTTTACGTTGGGCAAGGTAGTACTCGTACCAAGCGCGTTCCCCGCGCGTCCAAAGATTCGCTTCCAGATAATTGCCGCAATAGGGAACCAGCAAATCGACCCACAAGGCCAGAATACGCAACGATTGCTCGTCGACGCGAACGTCTTGATGCGCTTCAAAGAGCCGATCGGCCACTTGCGGACGGTTCGGTAAATCGGCGTCTTGCTCATATTGATCTTTACCGCGAAGCATCGCGATCATGGGACTTACCGCCGCGCCCGCGTAATATGGCAAAAGCATGGACGGCCGGTCTTGAACTCCAAGCCAACGGATATAGTCGTTGCGATTATTCCCACGGTGCGTAAGTCTTACGTATGATTCGGCAAAATTACGCTTTTGGGCCTTGATAATCTTCTGATATTCGTCGTCAGGATCGGAAACAACGAAATCGTTCGCCATAAGAGAGAAAGGCCTGGGCGCTCCGGCGGAGTCCTGTCCGCCAGAATGACATGAGACGCAATACTTATCGAGGATCGGCTGCACGTCGCGCAAATAGCTGAATCCAGCGTCTTGCATATAACCTTTGCCTGACGTATAGAGGGGCGTAAGTTTCGCGACGCCCTTTTGCAAAGCCGCAGTCGTTGATCCGGAAGCGGTCGTTACGTTTCCGATAGAATTTCCTTTCGGTTCATGGCAGCCGACGCAGCCGAACGTCTCTCCCGGCTGGAGAGTCGACCAACTTCGCATTGTCTGGACCGCGTCGCCATTGCGGTCAAGCAGCTGGAAGTAGACGGGCGTGAGCGCAGGAGCTTCGAAATAAGCCGAACCGTCCTCCTCAACTGGAACTTCTCCGAGAACGCGCTTTACGTCCCAAGTTCCTCCGCCAATCGAGACCGGAGTCGTCACAATCGAATCGCCTGCCTCGCCGAAATTCCAATTCCAGCCGCAACCGTTCGGACGAAATTCAAGCGCGACAACGCGCAACGCCTTAATCGTTCCGCGTTTAATTCCTTCGAGCCCCGGTCCTTCGTAAACGTCTTGTACGTAATATTGTCCTGTTTTTTTAGTTAAGTCGACTTGCGAAGCGCGAAGCGCGGGCTTCTCTCGTTCCACGAGCGGAATCGGCTGTCCGCAACTAATTGCAGGATCAAATGCAAGTAATTCGCGCCTACCGTCGTAATTGAACCAGTAGACGCCAAATGGAATTTCATAGCTTCGCTCTTGATCTCCTTCCGGAAGATAGGCGCACAGGAGCGTTTCATCGTCGAGAGGATAAGGATATTGGAAAAGTTCGCCTTCCTGTCCGTAGCGGTCGATCTTAACGTCCTCCGACTCGCGGATCGGCGCCAGCAACGTAACGCCAACGTTTCCCTGCGTTCCTTTGGAACGGTCGATAAGCGCGAGTTTACCTTGCTGATACGTATGGTGCCCGCCGAGAACGCCCACCGCTTTATCCGAGCCGGGAACCCCGCGAGGATGCATTACGACGGTCGGAAAATAAGAATTGTTCCCATAAAACTCTGTCTGGCCGGTCCCATCGGCGTTCATCTGGAATAAAGGCTGAACGTAGATGTGCCCGCGGTCGTTGTAGTCCCATCGCGTATAAACGACCCGCCCGTCCGAAAGGAGTTTGGGATAGTTTACGGTAACCTGATCGACGGAAACGCGTCTCAAATAACGGCCTTGTATATCGCACGCGTATAAATTAGACACTTCTGTCCACCAGCAGTCGGTGTTCTGACCGCAGCGCGTCGAAACAAAGAGAACGTCGTCGTTTGGAAGGTAGATGGGCTCAATATCGGCGACGCCGAGCCCAAAAGTAATCTGACGCGTTTGTTTCGTCGTCAGATCGTATTCGTACAAATGAAAATCGTCTTTATCAAAGCTTTTGCGCATTGAGAAAAGAATTTTCGTTCCATCCCAGAAAACGTCGGGATCGCGAATAGTTCCTTCCGCAGTTTCGACAAGGACCTCGTGTTTGACAGACCCGTCGTCCGCCAACGTCGCTAAACACAGCTGTCCGCCGGGCTGGCGATTGCAACTGTAATCGTTGTACGCTTCGTCTGTTACGTCCTCGGTATAGGCGTAATGGGAAGCGCCCATAACGTAATGCTTGGTATAGACAAATTTTGGCGCGTCGTCCTTAAGATTCGCAAGTCGTGCGGATCGGCGTTCGCGGCATAGCGCTATATAAAGCTCGCGCCAAGCAGGATCGCAGCCCGGTTTCTTTTCAGAAATCAGACCGTCCAACGAAGCGCTAAGTTCCGATTCTGCTCCCAAGGCTTGAATCTCTTTTAAGACGCGTTTGACCAACGCCTGTTCCTGCTCGGAAGATTCGGTTGTAAAGAGGGTTGCGCGCGATTCAGCGTCTGGAACGTCCTGCATTAACCAATCGTTTATTAACCGTTCTTCAAATCGGCCGGCGTCAAATTTCCAATCGCCATATTCAGCGTCGGCAGTCGACCATGCGCAAAGAGCGAGAACAAAAAAGAACGCGCGAAAGAACGCGGAAGGGACGTCGCGAAACAAAAGAGTCATGCCCAAATCCCCTTTATATTCGAATGTTAAGAACCCAAAAACAAAGCTTACGGAAGGACAAAAGACCTCGTCGCAGCGATTGCGACGAGGCGCTGACGAGAGAACGCGTTACGCTTCCTCCGGACGGTCGATCATAGTGACGGCAAAATCAAAGGCCAAAACAGTTTTACCTTGACACGTAACTTTGGCTTTCAAAATGAAAACGCCGGCTATCTTCTCTTTGAGCGTAACGCGCTGCTCGATTTTCTCATCAGGACGTACCAAATTACGAAATTTTACGTCCGTCATGCGTCCTACGACCGGAACCTTGCCCGCGCTGCGTTCTTCGTCGCTAAAGCGCCGCGTTAAAAAAATTGCGCCGGCTTGCATTGCGGATTCGCAGAGGATAACGCCCGGAACGATCGGCGAGTTCGGATAGTGTCCGGCAAAGAAAGACTCGGTCGGTTTAAACCGATAAGAACAGACTATTTCTTCATCGGTCCAAGACTCGATTCTATCAACGAAAAGGAATGGCGGTCTATGCGGAATCGCGGACAAAATCGCCGCACGTGAATCGAAAAAGGATTCGCCGGAGGAATTGTTCTCTTGTGATTTCACGAATTCACCCTCATCAAATATTCGTCGACGTCGTTCGCGGCGATTACGCCGTAATTTACAGCGCCGAGCCAACCGGACATAATAATACCGACGCTGCCTGCATGGTATAGCCCGGGTATCTTATTTCCTAAGGCGCGGCTGACTGCAAGTCCTTCGTATTTCGTACCGAAACTCGCGCCAAGCCAATGGTCGGTATACGCGCGGAACGTCTTCGGAGTCGCCGCTTCTACATACGCAACTTTTTCGCGAATACCGGGCACATATTTGTCGAGCGCGTCGAGAGTCGTCTCGATGAGATCACGTTTGCTCTCCTCGTACGCCTCGTCGGTAAGATTAGCCCAATCTTCGTAGTTCGCGTTCGAACTTGCGACGACGTAGTATCGATCTGTTCCCGGACGCGTCTTTGGATAATAGAACGAATAAGTTCGGCTCGTAATATGGCGGCTGAGGAGCCAATCGGCACGAAATTCGGGCGCGACCGACGTAAAGAGCAAGTCGCCGCATTTCTCTTCGTCGAGCGTCTCGCCTTTTTTGAGCGCGATATAAACCTGAACGCTCGAATTATTCAAACGGACGGCTTCTGCCTCCGCAACGAAATCGGGATCGAAAAATTCGCGTCCGACCAAATTAAAAATCGTTCCCTTTAAATTAGCGTTCGAAAGAACGGCGGACGTACGAACCGTACGGCCCGCGAGCGGAGAAACGTTCTTGGGCGCGCCGCCTATCTCCGGCGAATTGACGTCCATTGCGCTATCGGCAATCCTAACGCCAGTTACGCGACCGTTCTCGACGATAATCTTCTCGACCGGCGCGTTAAGAGCGATATCGACGCCGTTCTTAACAAGTTCGTCGCGCAGCATCTTTACAAAGAGATCCGTCCCGCCCTGGAACGTAAAGACGCCCTTGGACATAAAATTCGAAAAGACAATGCCGTACGTCAACGCGGGATCTTCGAGCGTAGAGCCGTTCGCGTACGTAATCGGCTCCATGAGGAGCCGCGCGACGTCGGGACGCCCCGGAAAGAACTGTTCAAAAAGCTCGCGCGTCGTCTTGGATTGATCGTCGTAATGAGTCTGATTGCGCGCTTCGTCGAAGAACGCCTTAACCGTTTCTTCGGGCAGACCGAACCGCTCGATAAGCAACCGCGTGAAATCTTCGCGATTGAACGTCGTGGTAAGAGAAAACTGTGGATTGTCGAATTTGATATTGGGCAGTTGAACGATTCGGTCGGCAATATCCTTGTTCCAGTACCGCTTGCAGCTCTTAATCATGCCGACGGGGAACCCGTGAAGAGAGACGTCGAAAATGTGCTCGCCCTTCTCGCGGCGAAACCATGTCGCCAAACCGCCAAGTTTGTAATGCCGTTCAAGAAGTAAAACTTTGTGCCCGCCCCGTCCCAAAACGTTCGCCGCCGTCATACCGGCAAGTCCGGATCCTATTACGACGACGTCGTATTTATCCAAATAGCGATCGCCAGAAGTGGAAGGGTTGGATTGAGCGCTCGTTTCGGCGTTATTCATTTCTGTTTTCTCTAATTGCATTTCGTTCAAAGTTTTCAAAACCAAAAAACGCGGAGACGCCGAGGTTATAAAAAATCGCCGCCTCGCTCGACGGATTCGTTTCCTACTGAACCGTCATTTAATTTTACGTTTTTCGTCGCGAATTAACAGGGGCGTCGAGCGGCTTGCGCCAACTTCCGGGGCGAGATTCGAATAGGTTCGACCGTCGGTTCCGGCAAATTGTACGACTTCATCCGTTCAAAATTCTCCCGAGGATTACGCTGGGGAAGCAAAAATGGCTTCGACCAATTCCCGTTCTCAGAATAATACGCGATATAGACGCGCGTAAACGTCCCGTCGTCGCGACGCGAACTGAAAATAAGCCAACGGCCGGAAGAATCCCACTCATGCCAGCTCTCCGACTCGTCGCTGTTGAGTTCGTCAAGAGGCCGCGTCTCGCCCGTCGCCAAGTCGAGCGACCACAGATCCGCGTCGCGGCGCCAAATCGGAAACGTTCCGTATTTCGACAGCGTATATACAAGCGTCGAGGCGTCCGGAGAAGCGCGCGGATGGGAAATACTTTTACCGAGCGAAGCGGCGTCGACAAGCGTCTCTTGCTCGCCGACGGTCTGCGTTGTCGGATCAAACGCGCGCCTGGCAAGATTATACCGGAAATTAGCGTAAACGTCGGGCGCCTCTAATTTGCGGCGGTCAATTTCGTCAGAGTTGGCGCTTTCCAATACGGAAGCGGTCGCGATCGGCGCCGGCGCCTTTTCAGTCGACGGGGAGTCGGAATAGGGCGACTCGGCGACGCAGTAATAGAGCGTCGCGCCGTCTTGAGACCAGCTTGGAAAAGTCTCAAACAGCTCGGGCGTCGTGCAAAGGGGCTTGCTCTTCGAGCGTTCGGCGTCGAAAAGAATAAGGTCGGACGCGGCGTCCAGAACCTCGATTCGATCCGGAGAAAGAGAGTGAAACATCTGGAACGTTGCGTTCGTTGAAAAAGCAACGAGAGGTTTCGTAGGATTCCACGCGGCGTACGCGGCGCCCAAAACGTCGGAAGGAACGTTCGGATCAATCTTCGTCACAAAGCCGTCGCGGCATAAAACAGAGCCGGGACATATGCGGCGCATATGAAACAGAAAATTTTCCGTCCTGCGGTTCTGAAAGGTATGACAGTTCACGCACGTGCGGTTATTCGTCGATTTGGCCTCAAACCAAAACCGTTCGTCAAACGTTTCAAGGTTGCGTTCCGCAAGCGTTATCTGACTGAAATACTCATAGCCCGGCTCAATCAGGCGATAATGCAGCCAACCGTCGATCGGCGTTTCAGCAACATTCATATAGAACGGCGAGAACACGCTCCACTCTCCGTTCGTCCCCTTTACGAAAACTTCGACTTTGACGCGCTTGCCTACTGCTTCGGCTAACAGTTTGCGCCATCGCCCAATAGACACGTCGGCGGTCTTCCCTTTCTCGACAAAAGAAAAGCCGTTTTCAACGGAAAAGCGCGTCAAAAAAAGCGCGCCTTCTTCCCGAATCTCAAAGTTCATAGGCGCGATGTTCGGGGGAACGGCGCAACCGACGTAGTCTGGATAAATAGCCGGCGTTCGTTCCGCCGCGTTGCAGCGCGCGCCGGAAAGATATGAGTCTACGTCGGCTACAGAAAGTCGTCGCAACGCCGCAAACGTGAGAACCGCCAATAATACCGCCAAACAGGCGCCGATCCGCAATACCGTACTCGCAGTCCCAAACCGGCGGGCTAAACGCTCTTGTTTTCCGTCCAACTCTTTCCAATCCGACGCGGCATTTTTATCCATAATTCCCTCCGTTAACGCGTCCCGTCAGTTCCTTGGAAGAGGAAGTATGGCCAAGCAGTATCTCCGTATTCCGCTTTCATTCCGTCCAAAAGATTTTGATCCCGTACTTTCTGGTAAAGCTCGACATATTTGACAAAGTCGTCAAACCGTTTGCGAATTTCCGGTTCAATTGGAAAAACGTCCGCGTCAAGCTGATTGAGTCTGTCCAAAAAGAGCGCGCCTTCCTGAAATGATTTAGGAAGTCTCTTTTTTCCGGACGCGATCCAAAACGGTTCCAATTCCGAAGAAAACGTCTCAAAATTACCGTCCAGAAGCGCAAAAGACAACCGCGCCTCCCAAATGGCGCGGTCGCGCTCGTTAAGCGCGGCAGAGGATGAAATGTCGGAGCGGCGGGCAAGCCCGTTTGAAACGATCTGTTCGACCGAATAGATCCCCCTCTCAATATAGTCGTCGACGGGAAGCGCGTCTCGTGGGGGCCGTGTCCCCTTATCCAACGACGCGGCCATTCGCCGAGCCCAATTTCGATCGCTCGGCGAAAGAGAACGCCGCAAACGCTCGATATATTTCCGTGCAAGTTGAAAATCGCCGCAATCAATCGCCGTAAAGGCAAGCGTTTTCGTCGCGGGAACAGAACGTCCGACGGTCGCGACGTAATTATTGGAGGCTGTTCTTGACGCTAGATTTGAATAGCCCCATCCTTCAAGGACTTGCGCGCCTAAAATACGAAAAGAATTCACAAACGAAGCGGAACTAATCAATTCGTGCGCCGGACGCTCAAAGAGCCGTTCGCCCAACTCGCCCCGTCTAAAAAGAGCAAGATTACGCATAGAAATGAGCGCGTCCGAAGGACTGCGCGCCATGCGTTCCGCCATGATTACGCCGTCCCAGTCGTACCTCCAAAATGAGCGCGCCGCCGCCGTCGTTGCAAAAAAAAGATCGCTCCGAGGAGACGCGTAGAAAGTCGCGACGCTCAAAATGGCCAGAACCGCGTACGCGGCTAAGGTTTTCTCTCGCAACGGCAAAGAACGGCGAACCTTGTCCTCTCCTCCTGTCGTGATTCCCGAGGCGCCGCGTTTGTCTTTTTTCGAAATGCCGCGTCCTTTTGGCGCGCGCTTGGCTTCTTTTTTTTCGCGGCGGGGAACGAGCGCGACAATCGCGCTTATTCCTCCAATAACGAGAGTTGCAGCAAGCAGCGTCAAAAGGGCGTTTAACGCAAGCCCTGTGTATGGATCGAGAGAAACGGTCGTCTCTTCAACGAGGGCGGCGCGATAGAGTCTCGCAGCCCCGTATGTGCCCCATGCGGCATACCCCCACAAAAGAGGCGCCGTCGCGGAACCAAACGCCAATTCCGCTAGATAAAACGCGTCGGCGCGCGCAAAGAGGAGACCGCGCCGCTCTTCAGTCAGTCTCCGAATTTCCTCTAAAAACGCCGCGCCCGCCAGTACAAACGCATAAACGCCTAAAAAAGGAAAAGCGCCCGCCGCAAAAGCCAGCGTCAAACTGCGCCTGAGCGATGGCTTTTCTATACGCCGAAGCGCGGCGACCGTTCCCAACGCAAAGAGAACCCCAAAACTTGGTTCAAGAAAAAACGTCGCGTGATTTGACTCAAACGCGTCGAGCCCTACCCTGACAAAAAGGGCCGAGACGAGAAAACTTGGGCAAAACGCAAAGCAAAACCGTGCGAACGAATCGCCGGACGCGTCACGCCACAAGGCGTAAGCGACCGTCTGAATCGCCGCGCCCAAAAACGCGAGCGCGGCGGCGCCTAACGCCGGATATTCGAAAAGTGAAGAAAAAAGGAGCGCAAACAATTCCAGAAAACCGCCCGGTTCCGTGAAAATCGCCCAACGTTCGCCCCATGTCGGCGGAAAGAGGGAAAACTCACGAACAGCGTAGAGGTAGTCGGCGTAGCGAACGCCCCAGAAGAAAAAAGCCAGAAGTAGGAAAACGGCATAGACTCCGCCGCGAGTGAAAAGCAACGCGTTCGGCCCAGATGAATCAACGGTTTGCGCTTCCGTCATCGTCGGAATCCTTTTCTCCTTCCTTCCCCGTTAAGCCGCGCGGCAGTTAATACACGCCGTAAAAAAAGTCCTATTCCGCCGACTGAATCGCATTATAGCGGAAAAATCAAGGAAAGCAAGAAAAAGACTCGAAGGTCGATAAAGAATCCAAAAAGAACTGGTTGCGCGCGGCAACAGCGGCGTGGAAGCTAGAAAAAACAAAAAATAAAACTCGTCCGCTTGACAAAATAAGAAACTCGACTAGAATCATGCAGACTCAGTCGTTTTGACTGGGAATGGCCCCATCGTTTAGTCGGTTAGGACACGGCCCTTTCAAGGCCGGAATACGAGTTCGAGTCTCGTTGGGGTCACTGTTCAGAAGAGCGGTCTTCGTCTCAAGCGAGTTCCGCTCGAATGAACCTCTGCGAAGAGTATTTCGCTGGCCCCATCGTTTAGTCGGTTAGGACACGGCCCTTTCAAGGCCGGAATACGAGT